>URYG01000009.1 GCA_900551985.1 uncultured Prevotella sp.
AATTTGAGAGATATTGCTTATTTTTGCACCCGAATTCAATGTTGTAGCCGATGGTAACAGGAGTGTCCATCTTCTCCAACTGGAGCAGGTTGACTACCTGGTAGGTTTTCTCGGCTGGTATATGGTCGATTACGGTACCGTTCTCGATAGCCGCAACCACTAATTGACTTTTATTGTTTCCCATAATTAAACACTAAACATTAAATACTAAACATTACTCAATGATGGTCTTGTCATTCTTCACGTCCTCCAGTGTGATACCGAGGCAGTGGCAGAAGATAGCCTCACGGGCATAGAGACCATTCTGAGCCTGCTGGATGTAGTATGCATGTGGGTCATCATCTACATCGTATGCAATCTCGTTGACACGTGGCAGCGGGTGCATGATCTTCATGTTCTCCTTCGCCTTGCAGAGCATGTCGCGCTTCAGGATATACACGTTCTTCACACGCTCGTACTCCATCAGGTCGCTGAAACGCTCCTTCTGTACACGGGTCATATAGAGAATGTCGGCGCCGGCAATCACATCCTCGTTGAAATCCTCGTGCTCCACGTACTTGATGTTGTGCTCCTTGCAGTAGAGTTTGTACTCCTCCGGCATGGCAAGCTCCTTAGGTGCGATGAAGTGGAAGGTAGGATTGAAGTGGCGCATAGCGGTGATAAGTGAGTGAACGGTGCGGCCATACTTGAGGTCACCCACAAGATAAATGTTCAAGTTCTCCAGAGTGCCCTGGGTCTTGAAGATAGAATAGAGGTCGAGCAAGCACTGAGATGGATGCATGTGGGCACCATCACCGGCATTGACGATAGGCACTGGAGCTACCTCGCTAGCGTACTGAGCTGCACCCTCGATGAAGTGGCGCATGGTGATGACGTCGGCGTAGTTGCTCACCATCAGAATAGTGTCCTTCAGCGTTTCGCCCTTGGTAGTGCTGGATGTCTTGGCATCAGAGAAGCCGATGACACGTGCGCCAAGGCGATTGGCAGCTGTCTGGAAACTGAGTTGGGTACGAGTAGATGGTTCGAAGAAAAGGGTCGCTACGACCTTTCCCTTCAACAACTCCCTGTTGGGATGCTTTTCAAACTCTTGCGCCATTTCGAGGAGGTACATGATTTTCTCCTTCGAGAGGTCGGCAATCGTCACAAAATTATGTTTTTCCATACGAATTTTGATTGAATGTTCTGAAATCGCCCCCAAAGTTACACATAATTTCTGATTTATGTGCGAGATTTCGAAACTTTTTAGTAATTTTGCACAAAATAAATGAAAAAATAGAGATGAGAAAACATTTTATCTATACATTATGGGGCATTTTTGCCACCTTTATCGTGTCGGCTATGCTTGCCTTCTTTGCCATCTGGAACGGATGGATCGGTTACATGCCGGACATCGAGGATCTGCAGAATCCTATCAGCAGATTCGCCACTCAGGTGTATTCGTCTGATGGAAAGGTGCTGGGTACATGGAACCTGAACAAGGAGAACCGTATCGTGATACCTTATAAGAAGATGTCACCTTATTTAATAAAGGCACTCGTTGCCACGGAGGATGAACGATTCTATGAGCATTCGGGCATCGACTTCCGTGCGCTCGGTCGTGCCATCGTGAAACGTGGACTCCTGGGACAGACCAATGCCGGAGGTGGATCTACCATCACCCAGCAGCTTGCCAAGCAGCTCTATTCCGAAAAGGCATCGAGTACCCTGGAGCGACTGCTGCAGAAACCGATAGAGTGGGTCATCGCCATCAAGCTGGAGCGATACTATACCAAGCAGGAAATCCTGGCGCTCTATCTCAACTACTTCGACTTCCTGCACAATGCCGTGGGTATCAAGACGGCAGCGAATACCTATTTTAATAAGGAACCGAAGGATCTTACCCTCACCGAGGCGGCTACGCTCATCGGTCTCTGCAAGAACCCTTCGCTCTTCAACCCTGTGCGCTATCCGGAACGTGCCCGCGACAGAAGAAACGTGGTGCTCTCGCAGATGGTGAAGGCGGGCTATCTGGATCATGCTGAATACAGCCAGTATTCGGCAGAACCGCTTACGCTCAACTTCCACCGTACCGACCATAAGGATGGTTCGGCTACCTACCTGCGCGAATATCTGCGCAAGTATCTGATGGCTACCCGTCCGGAAAAAAAGGATTATGCTTCCTGGAACTACGCACAGTTTGTTACCGATTCCATCCTCTGGAATACCGATCCTCTGTATGGATGGTGCAACAAGAATTTCAAGAAGGATGGTTCTCCATATAATGTATATAGTGATGGATTGAAGGTGTTTACCACCGTGGACAGCCGTATGCAGCGATATGCCGAAGAGGCTGTATATCAGCACGTGGCGCGCTATCTGCAGCCAGCCTTCAGCAAGGAGATTTCCCGCAAGCCAAGTTCGCCATACAGCGACAAGCTGACCCCTAAGCAGATCAAGGCTATCCTGAACCGCAGCGTTACCCAGTGTGAGCGCTACCGACAGATGAAGGAAGCGGGATGCTCGGCAGAGGAGATTCATGATACCTTCCGCAAGAAGATTCCGATGACCGTGTTTACCTATCATGGCGACATTGATACGCTGATGAGTCCGCTCGATTCCATCCGCTATTACAAGACCTTCCTGCGCAGCGGATTCATGAGTATGGATCCTAAGACGGGTGCCGTGAAGGCATACGTGGGTGGACTGGACTATACCCACTTCATGTATGATATGGTAAGCCTGGGAAGAAGACAGGTGGGTTCTACCATCAAGCCGTTCCTCTACAGTCTGGCGATGGAAAACGGATTCTCCCCTTGCGATATGGCTCCTAACCGTCAGCAGACCTATATGGTGGCAGGCAGACCGTGGACACCGCGCAATGCCAACCATTCGAGATACGGACAGATGGTTCCGCTGAGTTGGGGATTGGCGCAGAGTAACAACTGGATCAGTGCCTATCTGATGAGCAAGCTGAACCCATCGCAGTTTGTCCAACTGCTGCATGACTATGGTATCAACAACCCTGATATTCACGCCTCTCTGAGCTTGTGTCTCGGTCCGTGCGAGGTGAGCGTGAGCGAGATGGTAAGTGCCTATACAGCCTTTGCCAACCATGGTATCCGTACGGCTCCGATGTTTGTGAGCCGCATCGAGGATAACGAGGGTAACACCATTGCCACCTTCCAGCCGCGAATGAACGAGGTGATCAGTGCCGACAATGCCATGAAGATGCTCACCATGATGATGGGCGTAGTGGATAATGGTACGGCAGGAAGACTGCGCTACCGCTATAAGCTGGAGGGACAGATTGGCGCCAAGACGGGTACCACCAATAACAACAGTGATGGATGGTTTATCGGCTTTACTCCGCAGCTGGTAAGTGGCTGCTGGGTAGGCGGTGAGGAGCGCGATATCCACTTCGATTCCATGAATATGGGTCAGGGTGCTACCATGGCGCTTCCTATCTGGGCGATATTCATGAAGAAGGTGTATGCCGATGCCTCGCTGGGCTACAGTCCGGAGGTGAAGTTTGATATCCCTGCCGATTACAACCCATGCTATCATGTGGGTGGCAGTGGCGAGCAGGATGATTTCGAACAGGTGGACGCCATCGACGAAGTATTCGAATGATGCGCAGAGGTATTTCTGAAGACTATATAAAAAGGCTATCCGCCATTTTTGCACTCATTTCTTTTAAATAGTGCAAAAATGGCGGATGTTTTTTGCTTATCTCCATTATTTTTTGTATTTTTGCAAAGTTTTAGGGCTCTTGTAACACAAATGCGTGATGACGAGGAGGTTCCCAAACACTTGATAAAGAGAAAATAATAAAAAAAACATTATAATGAACGTTTCATACAAATGGCTTAAAGAATACGTCGATTTCGACCTGACACCACAGGAGACAGCTGATGTGCTGACCTCTTGCGGACTCGAAGTGGACGCTTTGGAGGAAGTACAGTCTATCAAGGGTGGACTGAAAGGTCTTTACGTAGGTAAAGTGTTGACATGCGAGGCGCATCCTAACAGTGATCACCTCCACGTAACAACCGTTGACCTGGGCAAGGGTGAGCCACAGCAGATTGTCTGCGGTGCGCCTAACGTGGCTGCCGGTCAGAAGGTAATCGTTGCCGACCTGGGCTGCGTGCTCTACGACGGCGACCAGAGTTTTACCATCAAGAAGAGTAAGCTCCGTGGTGTGGAGAGCTTGGGTATGATCTGCGCAGAGGATGAGATTGGTGTGGGAACTTCTCACGACGGTATCATCGTGCTCCCAGAGGATGCACCTGTTGGTCAGCCTGCTGCTGAGTACTATCACCTGGAGAGCGACTGGCTCATCGAGATTGATATCACTGCCAACCGTGCCGATGCACTCGGTCACTGGGGTGTGGCTCGCGACCTCTATGCCTGGTTGAAGCAGAATGGTTATGAGACCAGCCTGCATCGCCCATCTTGCGATGAATTCGTAGTAGATAACGAGGATCTTCCTATTGATGTAGAGATTGAGAACACCGAGGCTTGCAAGCGCTATGCCTGCGTAAGCATCACCGACTGCGAGGTGAAGGAGAGTCCAAAGTGGTTGCAGGACAAGCTGAACATCATCGGCTTGCGTCCAATCAACAATATCGTGGATATCACCAACTACATCATGATGGCATACGGTCAGCCATTGCACTGCTTCGATGCCGACATGGTTACCGGTCATAAGATTGTAGTCCGCACCCAGCCAGAGGGTACCAAGTTCATTACTCTCGATGGCGAGGAGCACACCCTGGGTGAGCACGACCTGAGCATCTGCAATGCTGAGGAGCCAATGTGTATCGCCGGTATCTTCGGCGGTAAGGGTTCAGGTACTTACGAGACCACCAGGAGCGTGGTTCTGGAGAGTGCTTACTTCCACCCAACATGGATTCGCAAGAGCGCTCGCCGTCATGGTTTGAGCACAGATGCCAGCTACCGTTTTGAGCGTGGCGTAGATCCAAACGGACAGATTTATGCATTGAAGCAGGCAGCTATCCTCTGCAAGCAGTTGGCTGGCGGCAAGATTTCCATGCAGATCAAGGATGTATATCCAGAGCCAATCCAGGATTTCCCAGTTCGCCTGAACTATGAATATGCTCACCGCCTCATCGGTAAGGAGATTGGTGCTGAGACCATCAAGAGCATCGCCACATCTCTGGAGATGAAGATCGTGAAGGAGGATGCTGAGGGCATCGACCTGCTGGTTCCTGCTTATCGCGTGGATGTTCAGCGTCCTTGTGATGTAGTAGAGGATATCCTCCGTATCTACGGATATAATAATGTGGAGATTCCGACCCAGTTGAAGAGTTCTTTGACTGTTCAGGGCGATGAGGACAAGGCTTATCACAGCCAGAACCTCGTGGCAGAGCAGTTGGTTGGCGAGGGCTTCATGGAGATTCTCAACAACTCTCTGACCAAGACCAGCTACTATACCGACTTGGAGCTGAACAAGTATCCAATGGAGAACGTAGTGAAGGTGATGAACCCATTGAGTGCTGATCTCGGCGTAATGCGTCAGACCATGCTCTTCGGCGGTTTGGAGAGCGTAGCCCGCAACATCAACCACAAGAGCCAGAACCTGAAGTTCTTCGAGGTGGGTAACACCTATATATATAATAAGGAGAAGTGGAGCGAGGAGAGTCCTATCAAGGCTTACTCTCAGGAGGCTCACATGTCACTCTTCATCACCGGTAAGCGAGTAGAGGGCAGTTGGGCTCACGCAGATGAGCAGAGCAGCATCTACGAGTTGAAGGCAGTGGTAGAGAATATCCTCCGCCGTGTGGGTATGCCACAGAACAACCTGGTTATCAAGCACAGCGACAACAACATCTTTGCCAAGGGTGTGAATTACGAGACCCGTGCCGGCAAGGTATTGGTAGAGATGGGTATTCTGAGCAACAAGCTGAAGAAGGCATTCGATATCGACCAGGATGTATTCTATGCTGACGTTCACTGGGACAACCTGGTGAAGACCGTGAAGAAGGTGAACCTTACTTACACAGATATCAGCAAGTATCCATCCGTGAGCCGCGACCTTGCACTGCTCGTAGACAAGAACGTAGAGTTTGCACAGATTGAGCAGATTGCCCGTCAGACCGAGAAGAAGCTGCTGAAGAGCGTGGTACTCTTCGACGTATATGAGGGTAAGAACCTGCCAGAGGGCAAGAAGAGCTATGCCGTGAACTTCATCCTGCAGGATGAGGAGAAGACATTGAATGACAAGCAGATTGATGCTATCATGAAGAAGCTCATCGCCAACCTCACAGGCAAGCTCAATGCAGAGTTAAGATAATATTATATTTAAAAAACGATAAACATTTAAAATTTTATTCCAATGGGAAGAGCATTTGAATATCGTAAAGCTACAAAGCTGAAAAGATGGGGCCACATGGCCAAGACATTTACTAAGTTGGGTAAGCAGATTGCTATTGCAGTAAAGGCAGGCGGTCCAGAGCCAGAGAACAACCCAACCTTGCGTGCTATCATCGCTAACTGTAAGCGTGAGAACATGCCTAAGGACAATATCGCTCGTGCCATCAAGAACGCTTGTGGCAAGGATACCAGCGATTACAAGGAGGTAACATACGAGGGATATGGCCCTCACGGAGTTGCTGTCTTCGTTGATACTTTGACAGATAACACAACCCGTACAGTTGCTGACGTTCGTTCTATCTTCAACAAGTTCAGCGGTAACTTGGGTACAACAGGTTCTTTGTCTTTCCTCTTCGACCACAAGGCTGTGTTCACATTCAAGAAGAAGGAAGGTCTGGATATGGACGAGATGATTCTCGACCTGATCGACTACGGCGTAGAGGACGAGTTCGATGAGGATGAGGAGAACAATGAAATCACTATCTACGGTGCTCCTACAAGCTTCGGCGAGATTCAGAAGCACCTGGAGGCTGAGGGCTTCGAGGTAACTGGTGCTGAGTTCACCTACATTCCTAACGATTTGAAGGAGGTTACTGCTGAGGAGCGCGAAACTATCGACAAGATGGTTGAGAAGTTGGAGGAGTTTGATGATGTTCAGACTGTTTACACCAACATGAAGCCAGAAATTCCTGCAGACGCAGAATAAGCATTATGTTGCAACAAGAGAAACAGGATAAGTTGAAGAAAGTAACTTATCAGACTCATGGCACCTGCTCTAAATACATCTGTATCAGTGTTGATGAGGATGGAAAAGTGCAGGATGCCCAGTTCATCGGCGGTTGCGATGGCAATACCAAGGGCGTTTGTGCCTTGATTCGTGGCATGAAGGCAAAGGAAGTCATCGCCCGACTGAAGGGTATCACTTGTGGCAATAAGCCTACAAGCTGTCCAGACCAGCTGGCTACAGCCTTGCAGGAAATGGGATATTAATACAATAAAGAGGGTGTGTCATCAATCCATGACACACCCTCTTTTCTAATACTTGAAGACATCATCCAGCAAGATTTCCTTCGGATTCTTTGCCGAATAATAAACGAAGCGGAAGGTGAAGTGAGCATCCTTGTAAACCTTCAGACCAGGGTTGTTGTCCAAAGCCTCTTTCTGCAGCTTGTGGAGCTTATCCTTGTTGGCATCAATCGCCTTCTTGTTGTCCGCTTTGTTGCGAAGTGTCATGTAATAAGAGAACACGCGGGTGTTCTTGTCAAATACGGCACTATCTGTTCTGCTGTCGTTTACGTATGGGGTAGGGCAGTATTTCTCTGTGTATTCCTTAGCCTCACGAACCGCCTTATCTTCCAGACTTTCAGTGCAAGATACGACCAAACTAGCCAAAAATAGGCTATAAATAGCTTTTTTCATCATTATTATATAATTTTTTTGCAAAGATACGAAAAAAAATACTATCTTTGCACTCCAAAGAGAGAAAAATTGTATGGAGAATATAAATAAGATAAGAAATTTCTGCATTATTGCACATATTGACCATGGTAAAAGTACCTTGGCAGACCGATTGTTAGAGAAGACTCAGACCATCAAGATTACTGAGGGTCAGATGCTTGATGATATGGACCTGGAGAGAGAGCGTGGCATCACTATCAAGAGCCATGCCATCCAGATGGAATACAAGGCAAAGGATGGAGACACTTACATCCTCAACCTCATCGATACTCCGGGACACGTCGATTTCTCTTATGAGGTTTCTCGTTCCATCGCTGCGTGCGAGGGAGCGCTCTTGGTTGTGGATGCCACCCAGGGTGTCCAGGCCCAGACTATCTCCAACCTCTATATGGCTATTGAGCATGACCTGGAGATTATTCCGGTCATCAACAAGATAGATATGCCTTCGGCTATGCCGGAGGAAGTGGAAGATGAGATTGTGGATCTCATCGGTTGCAAGCACGAGGACATCCTCCGTGCATCCGGTAAGACCGGCGAGGGTGTCGAGGATGTACTGGAAGCGGTGGTTAACCGTGTTCCGGCTCCTAAGGGAGATGACAAGGCTCCACTTCAGGCTTTGATCTTCGACTCTGTATTCAACTCATTCCGTGGTATCATCGCTTACTTCAAGATTGAGAACGGTGTGATTCGCAAGGGTGACAAGGTGAAGTTCTTCAACACCGGTATGGAATACGATGCTGATGAGATTGGCGTACTGAAGATGGATATGATTCCCCGCAAGGAATTGGGTGCCGGTGAGGTAGGTTACATCATCTCGGGTATCAAGAATGCTACCGAGGTAAAGGTGGGTGATACCATTACCCACATCGCACGTCCTTGTGAAAAGGCGATTGCAGGATTCCAGGAAGTGAAGCCAATGGTCTTTGCCGGCGTTTATCCTATCGATCCTAGCGATTACGAGAATCTGCGTGCCTCATTGGAGAAGCTGCAGCTCAACGATGCTTCGCTTACCTTCTCTCCTGAGAGTTCCGTTGCCCTGGGCTTCGGTTTCCGATGCGGATTCCTCGGTCTGCTCCACATGGAGATTGTACAGGAGCGTCTGGACCGTGAGTTCAACATGGATGTCATTACCACCGTACCTAACGTATCCTATATGGTATATGACAAGCAAGGTGGTGAGAAAGAGGTACATAACCCATCTGGACTGCCAGATCCAACGCTCATCGACCATATCGAGGAGCCATATATCCGAGCTACCATCATCACAGCTACCAATTATATTGGTCCTATCATGAAGCTCTGTCTGGATAAGCGTGGTGAGCTCATCAATCAGGAATATGTGAGCGGTAACCGTGTGGAGCTGCATTTCATGCTGCCATTGGGCGAGATTGTGATCGATTTCTACGATAAGCTGAAGAGTATTTCCAAGGGATATGCTTCGTTCGACTATCATATCGATTCCTTCCGTCATTCCGACCTGGTGAAGCTGGATATCCTCTTGAACGGAGAGCCGGTGGATGCCCTGAGTACTTTGACCCATCGCGACAACTCCGTAAGCTTCGGCCGCAGAATGTGCGAGAAGCTGAAGGATCTGATTCCACGTCAGCAGTTTGATATTGCCATTCAGGCTGCTATCGGTGCGAAAATCGTAGCCCGTGAAACTGTGAAGCAGGTGCGCAAGGATGTTACTGCCAAGTGTTATGGTGGTGACGTGAGCCGTAAGCGTAAGTTGCTGGAGAAGCAGAAGAAGGGTAAGAAGCGTATGAAGCAGATTGGTAACGTAGAGGTGCCACAGAAGGCATTCCTTGCGGTGCTGAAACTTGACTAAGAGATTCGACGATATAAATTTTAATAAATAGGAGGAACTTGAATTATGAGTGATTTTAAGGTTATCACCCCTAAACGCGACATAGCCAGAGAGCTTGCCCGTAGGTATAGTACGATGACTCATGACGAGTTGGATATACTGGAATCAATCCTGGAGCCAATCAAGTATGGCAAAGGCGAGAAGATTCTGGTAGAGGGTGAAGTGTGCAGAAACATTTCTTACATAGAGAAGGGATTGGTGCGCCAATTCTATACCAAGTATGATAAGGAGGTGACAGAACACTTAGGTGTTGACCATTCTATCTTCATGTGTATTGAGAGTCTTTTCAAGGAAACCCCTTCCTACCTCCAGGTTGAGGCTTTGGAGCCTACCTTGGTGTATGCTTTGCCGAAGGCGAAGCTCGAGGCGGCTGCCATGAGAAATGTAAACATCCAGATGCTTTACCGTAAGATTCTGGAAGAGAGTTTGATTCAGTCGCAGGTGCATGCCGACCTGATGCGATTCGAAACTGCGCCTAACAAGTACAAGCGCTTGTGTGAGTTGAATCCGCAGGTGGTGCTCCGTGCTCCGCTTACGTATATCGCCAGCTATCTGCAGATGACGCCTGAGACACTGTCTCGCATCCGATCAAACACTTTATTGTAATGATAGTCATAAAAAATGGTGTAACTTCAAATAAAGAAGTTACACCATTTTTTATTTGTATTTCTTTTATTCCTCTATCAGGAGTTTTCCTGTTATTCCGCAGTATAGAGGAATCGCTTGATACTCTTCTTAGGAGTCTTTTCAAACTCTTCTTCGTGGATGCGAATCTCGCTTACCTTGCTGTAGGCTGGAACCATCGCATTGAGCTCCTGGCGGTTCTGCTCCATAATCTCTTCCAGTTCGCTTCTGCCAAGGTTCAGAGACTGCGCCTCGTCGAAGTCAGGATAAACCAGAGCTACCAGCTTATCGCCCTTCTGGACAACCACGCTCTCTGCAACGAGGGCGAGAGAATTGAGCTTATCCTCGATTTCCTCAGGATAGATGTTCTGACCGCTGGCACCGAGCAACATGTTCTTGCTGCGGCCCTTGATGAATACATTGCCGTCGCCATCCATAGTTCCGAGGTCGCCGGAATGATACCATCCGTTCTCATCGATGGTCTGCTTGGTAGCCTCCTCATTCTTATAGTAACCCAGCATCACGTTAGGACCCTTGGCAAGGATTTCACCTGGTACGTTCTCCGGATCCGGACTGTCGATGCGAACCATCATGTGGAGCGCTGCCTTACCGCAAGAGCCTGGAACGAAGTTCTTGTAATCCTCGTAGCAGATGATAGGTGCACATTCTGTAGCACCATAACCCACTGTATATTTGAAGCCCACGCTGTGGAGGAATCTTTCTACTTCCTGGTTGAACGCAGCACCGCCGATAATCACCTCATAGAAGTTGCCACCGAAGGCATTGGTTACCTGGTCGCAGATCTTCTCCTTCACCTTCTTGCTGATGACAGGCATGTGGAGGAGCATGCGCATGCGGTTGTTCTGAATCTTAGGGAATACCTTCTTGCGGATAATCTTCTCGATAACCAGAGGTACAGCGATGATAACTGCTGGCTTGATGCGTCCGAATGCCTCGGCGATGATGGCTGGGCTAGGGATGCGGGTGAGATAGAAGATGTGGCAGCCCTTGATGAACTCGAAGATGAACTCGAACGCCATACCATACATGTGAGCCATCGGCAGGATGCTGATGACAGAATCTCCAGGCTTGATCTTCTTGCCCAATACATTCTCGGCAAAGTCGGCATTGCTCCACAGTGCACGGTATGGAACCATCACACCCTTGGAGAAACCGGTAGTACCGCTGGTATAGTTGATCATAGCCAACTCGTTAGGATCCTGGTCGATATAGTAGTTGACGTGGTTCTTGCGGAAGTACTTAGGATACTTGATACCGAACATCTCGTTGAGGTGCTCGCGGGCATAAGTCAACTTGTCGGTACGTGAAACTACGAGCGAGTAATCAGGAATGTAGATGATACCTTCCAGACCCGGCATCTTGGTTGCATCTACCTGGGTAGCAACAACGTCGCCCACGAAGAGCAGCTTGGCATCGCTGTGGTTCACGATGTTGTGAATCTGTTCTGGTATGAACTCATGCAGGATAGGTACAGCGATGGCACCATAGGTTAGGGTAGCGAGGAAAGCCACTGCCCAATTGGCACTGTTTCTGCCGCAAAGAGCAATCTTGTCGCCCTTTACTACGCCGGAGTTCTCAAACATGATGTGCAGCTTCTCGATCTTGCGTGCTACATCGTGATACTGCAAGGTAGCTCCCTTGTAGTCGGTCAAGGCATCCATATCCCAATGGTCTATGATGCTCTGCTGGATAAGTGCGTTAAAGCTAGGAATTTCCATATTCTTATTATTTAACGATTTTTCTAAGTTTATATTTTTCTCGTACATGAAGTCTCTTTCTCTAGATAACACTTCACATATTACGCTTTTTATATAGCGCTTCATGTCATGTCTTATATCACGTCCTGATAGAGGTAACGCTTGATAGACTTCTTGGCTGTCTTTTCAAATTCGGTGTCGTGCAGCTGGATGCGTGATATCTTCGCAAAGCTAGGCATCTGCATATTCAGTTCCTTTCGGTTCTGTTCCATGATGTTGGCGAGGTCTTCGTCTGAGAATCCCAGTTCCTTGCTCTCTTCTATTTCCGGATGAACGAGTGCCACGAGCTTGTCGTCCTTCTGCAGCACGATGCTCTCGTTGACCATTGCCATGGAGTTGAGCTTGTCCTCAATCTCTTCCGGATAGATGTTCTGTCCGTTAGGACCTAGCAGCATATTCTTGCTTCTACCTCTTACGAAGAAGTGACCGTTGGCGTCCATCGTTGCCAGGTCGCCGGTATGGAACCATCCATCCTCGTCAATCACGGCATCGGTAGCCTCCTGGTTCTTGTAGTAACCCTTCATCACATTGATGCCGCGGCAAACCAGCTCGCCTGCCACGTTTTCTGGGTCATCGCTCAATACCTTTACCTCCATGTGCTTCACGGCAACACCGCAGCTACCTGCCACATAGTTGTCCTGATGGGCGAAGGTGATGAGCGGAGCGGTTTCCGTAGTACCGTAACCCATGGCGATAGGGAAGCCGATGCTGATGAAGAAGTTCTCTATCTCCTTGTTGAGTGGAGCACCACCCACAACCACCTCGTAAGGATGCTCGCCGAACTTGCGCAATACAAACTCGCGGACTTTCTCCTTGATGCGCTTGTTGATGACAGGCATGTTCATCAGCAGGCGGGCACGGTTGGTCTGGATATGTGGGAACACTTCTTTTCTCACAATCTTATCTACCACGAGTGGTACGGCAAAGATGATGTCTGGCTTGATTTCTGCCAGCGCTTCTGAGATGAGCGTAGGGCTCGGAAGGCGGGTGAGGAAGAAGATATGGTTACCCATTGCCATATTGAAGATGAACTCGGTCATGAGTCCATACATGTGAGCCATCGGAAGGGTAGAGAGGATGTTGCAGTTCTTGCCGATCTTAGGACTTACCGTATCCATCAGATAATCGAGATTACCCCAGAGAGCTCTGTATGGCAACATCACACCCTTGGAGAAACCTGTAGTTCCGCTGGTATAGTTGATCATCGCCAGTTCTTCCGGATCATCCACGTGATATTTCACATGCTCAGGGCGGAAGTACTTGGGAAATTTATGACCAAACATTGCATTGAGATGCTCGCGGGCGTAAGTCAGTTTCTCTGAACGGGAAATGACGAGCGAATTATCCGGCAGATAGATGATGCCTTCCAGTGTAGGCATTTCATCGGGAGTAATCTCCGTAGCCACCACATCACCCACAAACAGGAGCTTGCTCTCGCTGTGGTTCACGATGTTGTGGATCTGCTCTGGTTTGAATTCGTTCTGTATAGGCACGACGATTGCACCATAGGTGATAATAGCCAGGAAAGCTACTGCCCACTGACTACTATTTCTACCGCAGACGGCAATCTTGTCGCCCTTCTTCACATCGCTGTTTTCAAACAGGATGTGCAGTTTCTCTATCTTTCTTGCAACATCATGGTACTGGAGTGTTGCGCCCTTGTAATCGGTGAGCGCATCCAAGTGCCAATTCTTGATGATGCTTCTCTCAATATACGAGTTAAAACTTGGTATTGAATTCATTGCACAATTTACAAAATTTTGTGCAAAGATACGGAAAATACTGCACACCGCAAAATAAAATGTGCATTATTTTATAGATTAGCGTAAAATATTTTAGAAACTAGGTAAAAACATATAGTTTTTATCCCATTATTGCCATTTATCAATGACAATAATGGGATAATTTTACACTTATTCATCAGCCGATATTCCTATTCATCAGCCGTGAATCCTATTCGTATCTCATCGATTTGGCTGGATGGATATGAGAGATGAGGTAACTTGGCGCTACCAGCATGAAGATGCTGATGAGGAGGGTGGCTATGTTCAGTGCCACGATGAAGAGCCAGTTGAACTCTACCGGTACCGTACTTACGTAGTAAGTCTGCGCATCGAGCTTCACCATTCCCGTGAAATACTGCAGGGCAAGAAGTCCCAGTCCGATGATGTTGCCCAGTAACATTCCCTTGCCGATGATGAATACGGCAAACCAGAGGAAGGTGTGGCGGATGGTCTTGTTGCGGGCACCCAGGGCTTTCATCACTCCAATCATCGAAGTGCGCTCCAGGATGATGATGAGCAGTCCGCTGATCATCGTTACGCCTGCCACGATAAGCATCAGTCCCAGGATAATCCATACATTCAGGTCCATCAGACTGAGCCACTGGAAGATGTTCGGGTTCAGCTCCTTGATGGTGGCGCTGCTGTAGGTTTCTCCGTAATGATCTACGGTACGGTTCACCTTATTTATAATATAGTCTTCCGTCTCGTTGAGCTTGTCGAAGTCCTTCACGGTCAGTTCGGCACCGCTTGCCTGGTCATCCTCCCATCCATTCAGCTTCACGGCAGTATAGAGGTCGGTATAGACCATCAGTTCATCATACTTCTTGAGATTGGTCTCATAGATACCCTTGATGGTGAACCGGCGCATTCTCACGCCCTGGTTGTCGATGAAGTAGGCGAAGATGCGCTCGCCGTTCTTCAGCTTCAACTTGTCTGCCATCAGCTTGGAAATCAGTATCTGGTTATGGCTGGCGTTGTCATCAAACTTCGGTATGCTTCCTTCCACCATGTTCTGATGGATGAAGGTAGAATCGAAATCCGGTCCCACACCCTTGAGCACCACGCCCAGGAAATCGTTGTCGGTCTTGAGGATTCCTTCTTTCATGGCAAAGCGCTGCACATGTTTCACGCCCGGAATCTTCTGGAGTACCTTCACCATCGAGTCGTTCATCACCACCGGATACTGGTTCTGCTGCTGCAGGGTCATGAAGTCGGCCACCTGGATATGGCTTCCGAAGCCAATCACCTTGTCACGGATGGTGTGCTTGAATCCCAGCACCACGCATACCGACATGATCATGATGGCGAGTCCGATGGCAACACCGGCTGTGGCAATATGAATAGCAGGGCGAGAAACTTTACGTTTATCGCCCTGATCACTATATAATCTCTTTGCTATAAACAGAGGAAAATTCATATTTACTTTGAACTTTGAACTTTGAACTTTGAACTTTATGATTAGTGAAGCTGTTGTATTGTTCACTCTTCATTTTTTTTCGTTCTTCACTTTCTTATAGTCCTTCGTCCTCCACTCTTCCCGGGTAAGCTTCAAGAGCCTTGGCAAGAACAATCAATGCGCGGTTCAAGTCGTCCTTCTTCAAGACGTACGCCATACGCACCTGGTTGCGGCCGGCACCAGGAGTGGTGTAGAAACCGGAGGCAGGAGCCATCATCACGGTCTCGCCCTCATAGTCAAACTCTTCCAGACACCAGCGGCAGAACTTGTCTGAGTCGTCGATAGGCAACTTGGCTACGGTGTAGAAGGCACCCATTGGGATAGGAGAGTAAACGCCCGGAATACGGTTGAGACCGTCGATCAGACACTTGCGTCGATCTACGTACTCATCATATACATCGCGATAGTACTCCTCGGGTGCATCGAGTGAAGCCTCGGCAACAATCTGACCAATCAGCGGAGGAGAGAGGCGAGCCTGACAGAACTTCATCACCGCCTTGCGGATTTCGGCATTCTTGGTAATCAGGGCACCCACACGGATACCACACTCGCTGTATCGCTTGGATACAGAGTCGATGAGCACGGTATTCTGCTCGATACCCTCCAGGTGCATCGCACTGATGTAAGGACTGCCGGTGTAGATATACTCGCGGTAAACCTCATCTGAGAAGAGGTAGAGATCGTACTTCTTCACCAGGTCGCGAATCTGGTTCATCTCTCTGCGGGTATAGAGATAGCCGGTAGGGTTGTTCGGGTTACAGATCAGGATGGCACGGGTGCGCTCATTGATGAGTTCCTCAAACTTCTCCACCTTAGGCAGTGAGAAACCTTCCTCGATGGTAGTGGCGATGGTACGGATCTTGGCACCCGCCGAGATGGCGAACGCCATATAGTTGGCATAGGCAGGTTCTGGCACGATAATCTCGTCTCCTGGGTTCAGGCAACTCATGAAAGAGAAGAGCACAGCCTCAGAACCTCCCGATGTGATGATGATATCATCCGGAGTAACGTTGATATTGAATTTCTTGTAATAATCTACTAGCTTCTCACGATAACTGAGATAGCCCTGACTTGGAGAATACTCCAAGATGGTGCGGTCGATGTGTTTCAGCGCATCGAGACCACACTGTGGAGTAGGCAGATCAGGCTGACCAATATTGAGGTGATATACCTTTACTCCACGTTTCTTTGCTGCGGCAGCCAGTGGAGCCAACTTCCTGATAGGTGACTCTGGCATTTCAAGACCGCGTACAGATATTTCTGGCATCTTTTCTAAATAATTCTTTCTGTTATTAACCCTAGCAAGCAGTTTCCCTTCCTCGCCCGGTACTTATCCAGCCGTATCAGATGAAACAATATCTCGCAAATCGTCTGCAAAGATACGCAATTTCATTGAAAATACGTAATAGATTGGGTTAAAAATTGATTTTTTAGTAAAAAACTCTTTATTCTGTTGCTCTTCTCCATTCTTTTTTATAACTTTGCATCATCTTTCTGCTCTTTTTGCTCTGCCTATTATATAATAAGGTGAAAAGGAGAAAGGGAGTCAGGAAAAGGATAATAAAACAAAGATTTTAAACATTAGTAAAAGGAAAAGAAATTATGAGAAGTAGAACAAGCACTTGGTTTGAGACAAAGGTTAAATATCAGAAGACAATGGAGGATGGTTCAGAAAAGGTGGTTTCTGAAGCATACGTAGTTGATGCCCTGAGTTTCACCGAGGCAGAGAGCGCTATTATCGACGAGATGTCTGTCTATGTAAGCGGCGAGTTGAAGGTCAGCGGTATCGGTAAGGCTTGCTATGGAGAGATCTTCTTCAGCGATATTGATGATGATGACAAGTGGTACAAGGCTAAGCTCCAGTTTATTACCATCGATGAAAAGACTGACAAGGAGAAGCGTTCTAACGTTACATATCTCGTACAGGCTAAGTCTTTGGCCCGTGCACTCCGCTATATCGACGAGGTGATGGGCAAGACTATGATCGACTATGACGTAGTAGGCTTGAACGAGACCAAGCTGATGGATGTTTTCGAGCACCACGCTCCTGGCGACAAGAAGGAGGAGAAGAACGACGTACCTGAGTACGAGCAGCAGAATCAGTAAAGAAAGGGAGGAAGAACTATGTATGATGTAAAAGGAAATCTTCATGAAGTGTTGGGCAGCTTGCCTGCAGGGGTTAGCCTTGTAGCCATCAGCAAGTTTCATCCCAACGAGTTTATTGAGGCGGCGTATGCCGAGGGGCAGCGCATCTTTGGCGAGAGCCATGAACAGGAACTCGCCAAGAAGGTGGCTTCCCTGCCTAAGGATATCCAGTGGCATTTCATCGGTCATCTGCAGACCAACAAGGTGAAGTATATTGCTCCTTATATCTCCATGATCGAGTCGGTGGATAGCCTGAAGCTCCTGAAGGAGATTAACAAGCAGGCTGCCAAGCACGACCGCGTGGTGAAGGTGTTGCTGGAACTGCATATTGCCGAGGAAGATACCAAGTCGGGGCTTTCTATCGATGCCTGCCGTGAACTCCTGGAGTCTGGCGAGTGGAGAGAGATGCCTCATGTGCAGATATGCGGCTTGATGATGATGGCATCGAATACCGATGATGAACAGCAGATTGCCTCTGAATTTGATGAGGCTGCCAAGTTCTTCGATGAGGTAAAGGCAAAGTATTTCGCCGATGATGATGCCTTCTGCGAGCGCAGCTGGGGTATGAGTCACGACTATCATATCGCTGTCAAGCACGGCAGTACGATGGTGCGTGTGGGTACTACCATCTTCGGTCCTAGAATCTATTAAGTATAAAAGGAAATAATAAATCCCTAGACGATTGCTGATATCGCCTAGGGATTTTTGTTTTGTTCCTAATGGGAATTGTGTCTGATGTTCTTAATGATTGTCTTCATCATTAATGGCATTTGTTCTTATCTTTAATGATAATCTATGTTCATAACTGTTGAACCTATGTTCAGCACTGCTGAACTTAAGTTCAACACTGCTGAACACACGTTCAACGACGCTGAACATAACTTTCTATTCATAGCGGAAGCTTTTTCCTCTTAGTATATTACCTTCTTTCCCTTATTGGTGATGTAAAGATGTCCCTTGAGAGGAGTGGTAATCTTCCTGCCTTCCAGGTCGAAGTATTCGGTTGGGGTAGAGATTGCATTCTTGTCAAGAAGGGTGTTCTCGATACCCGTAGCCTTGAAATCCTTGAGGTAGTCGAAGCTGACGATGCCGGTAGTCTCATCCTTTGCGATGTTGTAGAGTGGGCGGGTAGTCATCGTGCTCCAGTTGAACTTCACTTCAGTCAGACTGTTGATGTCGCTTCCATCCTTTCCTATTTTATAGGCAGGGAATGGGTCGTTCCAGCAGCTCTCCCAATATTGATCTGCAGTATATTTGTTGTTACCGATATTTGCCTGGTTGATGACCAGACCATCTGCAGGAACAATCGTTACTCTAGGAATACCGACGGTATTGTTTGGGCTATCCGTGAGGTGTACCTGGTCGATATCGCTGTAATCGATGCGCCATACCAGCAAGCCATATCCAGGGAGCGCCTTGTACCATCCTTCGTTTCTGATGTTCTGGAGGAGAAGAAATTCTCCCTTGGCTCTTTCCATCAACTCCTTCTTTTCCTGAACCGTTGGGTCGGTTGTAGGGTAATTCTCGTTGATGCGGAAATTATCTTCGTTCACATCAGCCTCTATTTTATAGGCTTTTGATGCCTTGTCGTATGGCTCCAGGGTGAGTTGCTGTGCCTGTGTACCATCGAGCGTGGTAGGGGTAGCCCATCCCATCAGCATCTTCTGCCATGGACTATAAGGGGTAGGGCGATAGCCGTTGTCTGTATATTCGCCTGCATCCATCACATCCCAGAACTCTGGCGACTGGTTGTCGGCATCCTTATACTCGGTATCATAATGGTCAGGCAAGCCCATGGTATGAGAGAACTCGTGACAGAAGAGTCCGATGCCATTGATGGAAGGGACTTTTGAATCAGGCGAACCGTTCAACTCGTTGTTGAGACCATAGCGGCAGATTCTGCAGCCGTTGTAAATCAGGTACTCCTGTGGCGCAATCTTGTTGCCTGCCACATTATATTTATAGAAATTGTCGGTACCCGACTTAGGCCAGAGATAGTCGTCGGAATTGCCGCTGATACTCTGCGAATAGCCGGCGTAGATGATGTAAACCAGATCTACGAACTTGTCGCCATTGTTATCATACTTGGAGAAATCCACCTTGTCGGCAGCAGCCTGGGCACAAGCCTCACTGATCATCTGTTTGAAATTCTGGTCGTTACCATCTGAGTCATCTGTTCCGTAATAGGCAGATTTCTTGCTGATAGTATATGGACCTACGATGTCGAACTGTGGAGTGAATTTGCCCATGCTGCATTCCTTGAAATACTCCTTTACCGAACCGTAGTTGACATCTTCCTGGTTGAATACCGAAGCATCCTGGCTAGGTACTGCTGTGCCGAAATCGGCATTGAGGTAATGGTTGAAGGTGGCAACAGGGTCGCTACTCTTGAACTTCACATCCTTGAAATCTACCAGGATAACCAGCGCCTTAGGCGATCCTGTATGAGGAAAATAGGCAGGAGCTGTTGAGCCAATGCCGCTTGCTCTGGTCTTGAGAGTATTGAAAACGGTAGCTTTTCGGGCATTGAGCGTCTCGGTAGAGATGATTTCGTATTTCCCGTTATCACACTTTTTCAGCGGAGTGCCGTCGAGAAGCGAGTAATACGAAAAATGCTCATCTCCATGGAGAGTTGCAGACACGATGGTACCATCTACCAGCTGCAGCTGGGTGACACCAGGTTTCGCCTTGGCTGCAAACACCGTAGTGGCAGTCATCAAAGCGAGCGTTAGGCATAGGATAATCTTTTTCATCATTATCTTTATTATGGATTAGTTACTGAATCATGATTGTGGATTAGTTTTTGAGCCCACTTCAGAAGCGGGCAATTATTTGAAATAGTATTGTCCCTTCTTCTGAGTCTGGTTTCCAAACTCGATGGCATGATGCGGACAATGGTGATAGCAGGTAAAGCAGGTGAGGCAATCCTTATGGTGCAGCCAGACTGGATATTCTCCATGACCGCCCTTGATATCACCCACCGGACATACGTTGACGCAGATGCCGCACTTCACGCAACGGTCTTTCTCTACGTGGAAACGCTTGTCGGTGATGAGTACCTTCTCGAAGAAACCACCCACCACCTTGGTGAAGAACCATGGGATAGGTCCTTTGACCAATCGGTTGATGCCTTCCTTGCGGTCGAAGATCTCCTCACATACTACGGCAAGCTCCTGTGCTGCATTCTCCTTCTTTCGGATTTCACGCTCCTTCGGATCCACATCCATGAACGGCAGACCGATGTACGATTCCGGCATGATGAGAGAGTAGGAGGATGAAACTTCCGTGATGCCCAGTGCCTGAAGCGATGGGTTCTGGGAAATCACCTCGTTGAGATTCTCGATGGTTAGTCCGATGCTGTCGCCAGCCGTGCAGACGCAATAGGCAAAGGGGCGATTCTTCAGACAGTCATCGGCTTTCGCCTTGTTTTCGACAGTGGCATCAGATGATTCTCTCTGAATCGGCTCTCTCTGAATCTTCATCTTGCAGATAAACTCCCTTACCAGTTTCGGCACACGCCATCCATGTACGGGGAAAACGAATCCGAGCCGTTCATTCTCTTTCAGAATAAACGGCTCGGCTAAGTTATGGCTTGAATCATCTGCCCTCATATAAGGAGCGATGGATATCAAGTCTTCACGAGTAGCCGCCGCCAGTTTCGACGCCGCCCACTTGGTATTTCCTGTTCCAGAAAAATAAAATATCATATCAAGATATCTATCTTATTCTTTCTAATTACTTTCTTGAATCTTGAAAATGCAAGATTACTTCTTCTCGTTCATCACGCCCTCGATATAGATGCGAGACATCTCTACATTGCCATTGGTACGAACGGTGATGCTCTTCTTGAAATGACCAGGGAACATACCCTTGCCATTGTAGGTAACACTGATCTGACCCTTCTGGCCTGGAGCGATTGGCTGCTTGGTATAAGATGGCACGGTGCAACCACAGCTGGCGATGGCCTGGTTGATGACGAGAGGCTTGTTGCCCACATTGGTGAAGGTGAATGTAGCCTTCTGCACTGGAGCGGTCTCTTCGAAAGTACCGAAGTTGTGCACTACCTTTTCAAACTTGATTTCTGCCTGAGCTGAGGCTGTTGCTACCATAGCTACGAGCATAGTCAAAGCCAATATGATTCTTTTCATCTTTATATCCTTTCTTTATTAAATTTACTTATTGATGTACCTTTTTATATACTAATTATATGATAATTGTATGCTAATTGGATGCAAAAGTACATATAAAGTTTATTATAGCGCTACTTTTTTACATTATTTTATATAATTCTTAAGAAATTTACCAGTTAAGCTGGTTTTGCACGCAGCTACTTCCTCTGGAGTACCGGCTATTACGAGGTTACCGCCCTTGTCGCCACCCTCAGGTCCGAGGTCGATGATATGGTCGGCGCACTTGATGACATCCAGGTTATGTTCGATAACTACCAAGGAATGACCACGTTCTATCAGCGCCTGGAAAGCATGGAGCAGTCGCTTGATATCATGGAAGTGCAGACCGGTGGTTGGCTCATCGAAGATGAAGAGCGTAGGCGACTGGTCTTCCTTGCTGATAAAGTAGGCGAGTTTCACACGCTGGTTCTCACCGCCGGAGAGTGTACTGGAGTTCTGGCCGAGCTTGATATAGCCCAATCCAACCTCCTGCAGAGGCTTGAGTTTGCTGACGATGATGCGGCAGGCATCGAAATCGCCCACATGGTGCTGGAGTTTTTCATCGCTGAAGAACTCTATCGCCTCGTTCACAGTCATGTTCAGCACATCATTGATATTCTTTCCTCCGTAGTGTACTTCCAGTATGTCGTGCTTGAACCGCTTGCCCTTGCATGCCTCGCAGGTAAGGGTGAGGTCTGCCATAAACTGCATCTCGATGGTTACGTATCCAGCTCCCTTGCATTCCTCACATCTTCCGCCTTCGGTATTGAAGGAGAAGTATTGTGGGGTGAATCCCATCTGCTTGGCGAGTGGCTGGTTGGCAAAGAGGGTGCGGATGGCATCGTATGCCTTCAGATAGGTGGCAGGGTTGCTGCGGGTACTCTTGCCGATAGGGTTCTGATCTACAAACTCCACGTGCTTGATGGCATCCACATCGCCTTCCAGCGAACTGTATTCGCCAGGTGCATCTGCTACCAGGTCGAGATGGCGGCGGAGGGCAGGATAGAGGATTCCCTTGATGAGGGAACTCTTGCCCGAACCGGATACGCCGGTGATGACGGTGAAGATGTTGAGCGGAATCCTAACATCGATGCCGCGGAGATTGTTCATTCTGGCTCCCTTGATCTCGATGGCCCTGTTCCATGCACGATGGCTGGTAGGAACTTCAATCTCCTCCTTGTGGGTGAGATACTGGATGGTATGGCTCTCCGGATATTTCTCCAGAAGGGCTTTCTGCTTCTCTGGGGCGGTGGATGAGTATTCGGATGAAGGACCGGCATATACCAGTCTTCCGCCCAGTCTTCCTGCATCCGGACCGATATCGATGAGATAATCGGCAGCACGCATGATTTCTTCGTCATGCTCAACCACAACCACGGTGTTGCCCAACTGCTGCAATTCTCTCAGTACCTTGATCAGTCGGTCGGTATCTCGGCTATGGAGTCCGATACTTGGTTCGTCGAGGATATACACGCTTCCTACCAGCGAAGAACCGAGGCTGGTGGTCAGGTTGATGCGCTGGCTCTCTCCTCCGGAAAGGGAGTTGGAGAGACGGTTGAGGGTGAGATAGCCAAGTCCTACATCCAGAAGGAATTGCAGGCGGTGGGTAATCTCTGTCAAGAGTCGCTTGCCCACTTCTCTCTCATGCTCTGTCAGTTCCAGCTTCTGGAACCATGCGCTGAGATGGGTAATCGACATATCTACCAGTTCGGTGATGCTCTTTCCGCCAATCTTCACATAGTTGGCTTCCTTCTTGAGTCGGGTGCCATGGCAATCCGGACAGATGGTCTTTCCGCGGAATCGGCTCAGCATCACGCGGTATTGTATCTTGTACTGGTTCTCCTTCACCATTCTGAAGAATTCATCGATGCTCACTCGGTCGTGCGGATCGCGCTTCTTATCCGAAGGCAATCCATGCCAGAGCCAGTCCTTCTCCTTCTGGGTGAGTTCGTAGTAAGGCTTGAAGATAGGGAAGTTGTATGGCTCCGCACGTCGGATGAATTCCTTGAGCCACATACCCATTTTCTCTCCACGCCAGCATACCACGCATCCATCGTAGAGACTCATGGAAGTGTTAGGGATGACGAGCTTCTCGTCGATTCCGATCACGCTTCCGAATCCCTCGCAGGTAGGGCAGGCGCCCAATGGGGAATTGAAGGCAAACATATTGTCGGTTGGTTCCTCGAAGGTGATTCCGTCGGCTTCGAACCGGGTAGAGAAATCGTAGCTGATATTGCTCGGCAGGAAGAGGAGACGGCAGGCTCCGTCGCCCTCATAGAAAGCAGTCTCGGCAGAATCGATGAGGCGGCTGATGTCGTCCTTCTCGTCGCTTACCGAAGCACGGTCGATGACGAGGAAGATATCCTCCGGCTTGGCATCGCCCTGGAAATCGTCGATGCGGATGAATTCACCTTTCACCAGGATGCGTGCGTATCCCTCCTGAAGATACATCTCCAGTTGTTTTTCCAGGCTTCTGCCTTCTACGATATGTAAAGGGGCAAGGATTACAAACTTGGTGCCCTTGGAAAACTGTCGGGTGCATGCCAGTACATCTTCGGTGGTATGGCGCTTCACTTCCTGTCCGCTGATAGGCGAATAGGTCTTGCCGATACGGGCGAAGAGCAGGCGCAGGTATTCGTAGATTTCCGTGCTGGTGCCCACGGTAGAACGTGGGTTGCGGGAGATCACCTTCTGCTCGATGGCGATGGCAGGAGGCAACCCCTTGATGAAATCACATTCCGGTTTGCTCATTCTGCCCAGAAACTGGCGGGCATACGAAGACAGCGACTCCACATACCGGCGCTGTCCCTCGGCATATAGGGTATCGAAAGCCAATGAAGACTTGCCCGACCCGGAGACACCCGTAATGGCAACAAACTTGCCCTGTGGTATCTTCACGTCGATATTCTTCAGGTTGTTGGCTCTCGCCCCCTTGATTTCTATATATTTATCTTTTCCCATTTTCTTTTTTTACCTTTTTACCTTTTTACCCTTTTACCTTTATTCATGGTGATAAGGCTCACCTTTTATAATAGTACATGCGCGATAGAGCGCTTCTGTAAAGATGAGGCGTACCATCTGATGCGAGAAGGTCATCTTGGAAAGGGAGATCTTCTCGTTGGCGCGGTCATATACTGCCTGCGAGAATCCGTAAGGACCTCCGATAACAAACACGAGTCTTCTGGCTGTAGCCTGCTTGCGCTCTATCCATTTGGCAAACTCGATGCTTCGGAACTCCTGTCCGTGCTCATCCATCAGCACCACGGTATCAGAAGGCTGAATCAGTTTCAGAATCAGTTCACCCTCCCGTTCCTTCTGCTGCTGTTCGCTGAGACTCTTGGTGTTCTTGAGTTCAGAAATCGTTGTTATGTTGAAGGGCATGTAATGGGTGATGCGCTCAGTATAATCCTTGATGCCCGCAATGAAATGCTTGTTTACGGTCTTGCCGACCAATATCAGTTCAGTTTTCATCTTCTAAATGGTAAGCTATAAACTCTTAACTTTTATAGTATCCTTTCTTTTCCAATTTCGGGTTCTTAGGGAACCATCCCTTCTCGCAGCGTTCTTTCTGTTCGAAGAGTTCCCCGATGCTCCAGAGACAGGAAGCCCCCAGCACACCGAGAAGAGCGGAGTAGAGTACATCCGCAATCAGGAAGGCTGCGCCCACGCTGAAGATACCCGAAACCAGGAATACCCACCAGAAACGGGTACCCGTATAATACTCAACCTTGATGACAATAGGGTGGAAGAGTCCTATTATTAAAAAGGTGGAAACGGCGATGATGACGCCAGTATAATATAATTCCATAAGCCTCTTTTTTATTACTTTTATGTTTCAATGTGCAAAAATACAAAAAAAACTCCAATCTTGTTTGGTTTCTCGAATATTTTATATATCTTTGTACGCAAAAAGAGAAATATTGTGCTGTTTTCGGGCACAACTCTCTGATTGAATATTATTAATAACAAAATAGAATCAAACTATGGCTAATAACGCAGAATTGATTAAGCAGTGTGAAGAAAGAGCACAGCAGTGGCTCACACCTGCTTTTGACGAAGAAACTCGTAACGAAGTAAAGGCAATGCTCGAGGCTGAGGATAAGTCAGCACTCGTAGATGCTTTCTATCAGAACCTGGAGTTCGGTACTGGTGGTTTGCGCGGTATTATGGGCGCAGGTACCAACCGTATGAACAAATATATCGTTGGTATGGCTACTCAGGGCTTTGCTAACTACATCCTCAAGGCTTTCCCAGGTGAGGAGAACCTTTCTGTTGTTGTAGGCCATGACTGCCGTAACAACTCTCGTCTCTTCGCAGAGACTGTTGCTGCCATCTTCTCTGCTAATGGTATCAAGGCTTATCTCTTCGAGAGCCTCCGCCCTACACCAGAGATTTCCTTCGCTATCCGCGAGCTCGGTGCCAAGGCTGGTGTCAACGTTACTGCTTCTCACAACCCTAAGGAGTACAATGGCTACAAGGCTTACTGGAGTGACGGCGCTCAGGTTCTGGCTCCACACGATACAGGTATCATCGAGGAGGTGAACAAGGTTACTATCGACCAGGTGAAGTTTGAGGCTAACTGGGATTTGATCAAGATTATCGGTGGTGAGATGGATTACGACTACATGACAGCCGTTCACTCTGCCATGATCGACCAGGATGTCATCCTCCGTCAGAAGGACCTCAACATCGTTTACTCTGCTATGCATGGTACAGGTCGTGTCATCGTTCCTCTCTGCTTGCGTTCTTGGGGCTTCCAGAACATCAATGTAGTTCCTGAGCAGATGGTTGTAGATGGCAACTTCCCAACAGTGGTTTCTCCTAACCCGGAGAATGCTGAGGCTATGACTCTCGGTATGAAGCTCGGTACCAAGTTGAACGCTGACCTCGTGGTTGCTACCGACCCTGATGCTGACCGCCTCGCTATCGTTTGCCGCGATGACAAGGGCGAGTGGATGATTATCAACGGTAACCAGACTGCTATGATGTTCTGCTACTACATCATCGAGAACAAGAAGAAGTTGGGCAAGTTGAAGCCAACAGACTTCCTCGTAAAGACCATCGTTACAACAGAGGTGATTGCTGAGATTGCCAAGAAGAACAACGTAGAGTTGCGCGACTGCTACACTGGTTTCAAGTGGATTGCACGCGAGATTGCTATCTCTGAAGGCAAGCAGCAGTACATCGGTGGTGGTGAGGAGAGCTTCGGTTTCTTGCCATACGATAAGGTACGTGATAAGGATGCTCCTGCATCTATCTGCTTGATTTGCGAGATTGCAGCCTGGGCTAAGAATCAGGGCAAGACTCTCTACGACCTCTTGATGCAGATCTATGCAGAGTATGGCTTCAGCAAGGAGTTTACTGTAAACGTGGTTCGCCCTGGTAAGACTGGTGCCGACGAGATCAAGCAGATGATGGCAGACTTCCGTGCCAACCCTCCACAGGAGTTGGGTGGCAGCAAGGTGGTTACCTGGAAGGACTACCAGACTTTGGAGGCTAAGCATGCTGACGGCAGCGTAGAGAAGCTCGATATGCCTACAACAAGCAATGTACTCCAGTGGTTCTGCGATGACAATACCAAGGTAAGTGTTCGCCCATCTGGTACAGAGCCTAAGATCAAGTTCTATATCGAGGTGAAGGATCCTTCATTCAAGTGCGCTGGCTGCTACAACCGTTGTACAGCTGCAGCCATGGATAAGATCGAGGCTATCAAGAAGAGCTTGAACCTGGATTAATAAAAGCGATTGAACTTTATATGAATGTGTGGGGGAGATTATCGCCTGCACATTCCTCTGAAAGATATTTTTTTATGCATTATTTAGCTACAACTTTAAATAATGCAATTTCTCGGCGAGAAGTCATCCTGACTTCTCGCCATTTTGAATTTGATAGGTATATGGATAATAAGAGAAAGATCATTGCCCTTTTGATGGGACTCTCGCTAGGAGGTCAGTCTGTCTATGCCCAAGGGTATAGTTGTGGCAACGTGTCTCTGTTTTGCTCGCCCGATACACTCAGGGGTGCCCAGATAGGTGCCTTTTCCAGCGTGGTTCGCCAGCAGATGCGTGGTGTGAGCCTGGCTGGTATCATCAATTCGGTGGGCGATGATATGCGTGGCGTTCAGATTTCGGGTGTTTCCAATGTGGTGAAGGGTGGCAATGGCGTGCAGTTGTCTTTATTTAATAATGTGTCCAGTTCTCCGTTCCGCGGCGTGCAGCTGAGCGGACTTTCCAATGTTTCCATGGGAATGAAGAGAGGCTTGCAGATTGCTGCTGCCAACGTCAGTTCTTCCTATATGCGTGGCTTGCAGTTGGGTGGTTACAATTATGCTGATACCCTGAATGGTTCTCAGATTGGTTTGTTTAATGTTTGCCTTAGCCATCCTCGTGGTGTGCAGATTGGTGTCATCAACTATAGCCGGGATACCATAGCCCATAAGATAGGACTGGTGAATGTGAACCCAAAGACGCGTATCGACTATATGTTTTATGGCGGTTCTGCTACCAAAGCCAATCTTGCCATCAGATTCCGCAACCGGAGTACGTATAATATCCTGGGTATCGGAACCCATTACTTCGGATTGGATGAGAAGTTTTCGGGTGCCTTGTTCTACCGCATCGGTCAGTATATCCAGTTATCGCCTAAGTTCTCCCTGAGTGGTGATCTTGGATTCTATCACGTTGAATCGTTCCAGGAACATTCGCAGGATAAGCCGGAACGGCTCTATTCTCTTCAGGCTCGCATCAATGCCGACTATCAGTTGGGCGGATACACCAGTGCCTTTGCCTCTGTGGGTTATGGGGATACCCATTATTATCATGGTGGCAGGTATCGCCGTCGTGCCATTGTAGAAGCAGGTTTGGCTGTGCGCCTCCAGCGCAATTCATCTTTTACAGATATCTCTGCTAAGAAGGAGAATGAATATGATATGGAGGCATGGAAGGAAGGTACAATCTTTGCCTTCGATGATCCGGAGCGACAGAAGAAGCATCCTTGGAAGGCTGCCCTGGAAGCTTTTGCCATCAATGTGGGTGTGCAATGCTTCGACCAGTTTGTGATGAACGAGGAGTTTGCCAAGATTTCCTTCCATAGCATCAAGCACAATATAGAAACGGGATTTGTCTGGGATAACGACCAGTTCTCTACCAATCTGTTTGCCCATCCATATCATGGCGGACTCTATTTCAATGCTGCGAGAAGTCATGGCATGAATTTCTGGGAATCGGTGCCATACTCTTTCTGTGGAAGCTTGATGTGGGAGACCACCTGCGAGATAGAACCGCCTGCCATCAACGACCTGATGGCTACTACTTTTGGCGGTGTTGCCATCGGAGAGGTGACGCATCGTGTGAGCAATCTGGTATTTGATGACCGCCTGAGTGGTTTCCCTCGTTTCATGCGGGAGTTCCTGGGTACTATCATCTGTCCGATCAAGGGATTGAATCGAATCTTGAGTGGCGATGCCTGGCGGGTGAGAGGCAAATATTATAAATATCACGATTACCAGCGCAGTCCGGTGAGTTTCTCTGCATCGGCAGGTTACAGATACCTTGCAGACAACAATACGCTGTTCCGTGGAGAGGGCAATCCATACGTCCGTTTCAATCTGGTTTATGGCGATCCGTTTGATGGTGAGACCACCAAGCCATACGATTACTTCACATTGGATGCCACTTTCGGCTTGAGCAGCAACCAGCCTCTGATTACCGGTCTACATCTTCTGGGAAGATTGTGGAGCGTACCGGTGGAGGTGAGCAAGGGCACGGAGATGGAGTTCGGTATCTTCCAGCACTTCAACTATTACGATTCGCAGCCGGTGAAGGATGGTACCAGTCTGGTGCCTTACCGTATATCCGAGGCTGCCTCTTTCGGTCCCGGCATCATCTACCGCTTCCCTCAGGTGGGCAATCTCACCAGGTTTGAGCAGCGTGTCTTCCTGGATGGTATCCTGCTGGGTGGAAGTCTGACCGATTATTATAATGTGATAGACCGCGACTACAACATGGGTAGCGGTTATAGCGTGAAGGCCATCAGTTTCATGGAGTTCGGCAAGGTAGCTACCTTCCAGATAGGTGCCGACTATTATCGCATCTTCACCTGGAAGGGATATGAAGGAAAGGATCTGGCGACAACTGATCCGCTCTATCTCAATGCCCAGGGCGACAAGGGAAATGCAACTCTGCTGGTGCTGAATGCCCGCTTCGGTCTGGTGCTGTCCAATCGGCTGAACCTGGACTTCAATGTGTCCAACTATTGGCGTGATACCCATTACTCATACCATGACGATGTGACGTCTAAAACCTTTGATATGAGTCTGGGTTTGCAATACAAGTTCTAAGGTGCAGTCGTCTTATTAGTAGAAATTTAGCAGATTTTTAGCAGAAATTAGGGGTGCAAAGGGAAACGATATACATAAAATTGTAGAAAAAACGCAAAAAGTTTTGCATATTTTCTGGATTTATATTACCTTTGCACCCATATTTCAAACATAAAACATAGAATTATACTCTTATGGGAGGCATTTTCGGAACTATTTCCAAGAAAAGCTGTGTCGCAGATCTTTTCTACGGCACCGACTACAACTCACATCTCGGTACACGCCGAGGCGGTTTGGCAACCTACAGTAGTGAGAAGGGCTTCGTGCGCTCTATCCACAACTTAGAAAGTTCTTATTTTAGAACGAAGTTTGAACCTACACTCGACAAATTCGAGGGTGCGACATCGGGTATCGGTGTGATTAGCGATACAGATGCGCAGCCATTGATCATGAATTCTCATCTTGGTCGCTTTGCCATTTGCACAGTAGCCAAGATATTAAATAAGGATGAACTTACTCAGCACCTGTTGGATAAGAACATGCACTTTGCAGAGATGTCTTCAGGAAGTACCAACCCAACCGAGTTGGTGGCTCTTCTCATCATCCAGGGCAAGAATTTCCGCGAAGGAATCGAGAACGTGTTCCATCATATCAAGGGTTCCTGCACCATGATGATTCTTACAGAGGATGGCATCATCTGTGCCCGCGACAGTTGGGGACGTACACCTCTTATTATAGGTAAGAAGGAGGGTGCTTATGCAGCTTCCAGTGAGACCACTTCATTCCCTAACCTTGACTTTGAGACAGCACACGAGGTAGGTCCTGGCGAAATCGTGAAGATTACTGCTGAGGGTATGGAGCAGATCCGTCCTGCCAACAAGAAGATGCAGGTTTGTTCTTTCCTCTGGGTATATTATGGATTCCCAACTTCTACCTACGAGGGCAAGAATGTAGAGGAAGCTCGCTTTACCAATGGCTTCAATCTTGCCAAGACAGATGATGTAGAGGTAGATTGCTGCAGTGGTATTCCTGATTCTGGTACAGGTATGGCGATGGGATATGCTGCCGGTAAGGGTGTGCCTTATCAGCGTTGTATTGCCAAATATACTCCTACCTGGCCTCGTAGCTTTACACCTAGCAACCAGAGCATGCGCTCTTTGGTAGCCAAGATGAAGCTGATTCCTAACAAGGCTATGTTGAAGGGTAAGCGTGTGTTGTTCTGCGATGACAGTATCGTGCGCGGTACCCAGCTTCGCGACAATGTGAAGGTGCTCTTCGATCAGGCTGGTCTGAAGGAGTGCCACATGCGTATCGCTTGTCCTCCATTGGTTTATGGCTGTCCTTTCATCAACTTTACTTCTTCCAAGAGTGATATGGAGTTGATTACCCGCAGAATCATCGAGAAGTTTGAGGGCGATGCCAACAAGAATCTTGAGAAGTATGCTACTACCGGTTCTCCTGAATATCAGAGAATGGTAGATGAGATTGCCAACCAGCTTGGATTGACTACACTGAAGTTCAATACCATCGAGCAGCTCGTTGAAGCTATCGGCTTGCCTAAGTGCCAGGTATGTACTCACTGTTTCGATGGCAGCAGTGCTTATACCTTGAATGAATTCGCAGACGAAGATTAAAATATAAAATCCCGATTTCCTAAACTTTGCATCAGATAAGCAAAGTCTTGGAAATCGGGATTCTTGTTTTTTATCCTTTAGCTCTTGCTGTGTTTCTAGCGATGAGCTAAATTCTTGCCTTCTCTTTTATCTCCTGCTGGCAAGGAATGATTATTTCTTCTTCAGCAAGGGTGCAAGGAATTTGCAGGTATAGCCTTTCTTGCTCTTTGCCATCTCTTCCGGTGTGCCGGCAAAGAGAAGCTGACCTCCACCTCGTCCACCTTCGGGACCCATATCAATGAGCCAGTCAGCGAGCTTGATGACATCCAGGTTGTGCTCGATGATAATCACCGTATTGCCTCTATCTACCAGTTTCTGAAGCACATCCATCAGAATGCGGATGTCTTCGAAATGAAGACCGGTGGTAGGTTCATCCAGGATGTAGAGCGTCTTGCCGGTATCACGTTTGGAAAGTTCGGTAGCAAGTTTCACTCGCTGGCTTTCTCCGCCCGAAAGGGTAGTGGAGCTCTGCCCTAACTTGATGTAACCCAATCCTACACTCTGCAATGCCTTGATCTTGTTGAGAATCTGAGGCACGTTCTCGAAGAACTCTACAGCCTGGTTGATGGTCATGTCCAGTACATCGGCGATGCTCTTTCCCTTGTATCTTACCTCCAGTGTCTCACGGTTGTAGCGCTTGCCGTGGCATACCTCACAAGGAACATAGACATCTGGCAGGAAGTTCATCTCGATGGTCTTGTAGCCGTTTCCGCCACAGGCTTCACATCTGCCACCCTTCACGTTGAAGGAGAATCTGCCTGGCTTGTAGCCGCGGATCTTGGCTTCTGGAAGACCCACAAACAGCGAGCGGATGTCGCTGAACACACCTGTGTAGGTGGCAGGGTTACTGCGAGGGGTTCTTCCGATCGGACTTTGATCTACATTCACTACCTTGTCGATATTCTCAATGCCCTCGATGCTGTCGTATGGCATCGGTTTCTTCAGGGAGCGGTAGAAGTGCTGGGAGAGGATTGGCTGCAGGGTTTCATTGATCAGGGTAGATTTACCAGAACCGCTGACTCCCGTTACTACGATGAGCTTGCCGAGCGGGAACTCTACATCCACTCCCTTCAGGTTGTTGCCTCTGGCTCCACGGATGGTGATGTTCTTGCCGTTTCCCTCGCGGCGATGCTCAGGAATCTCTATTGCCATCTTGCCATTCAGATACTGGGCGGTGATGGTGTCGGTCTTCAGCATCTCTTCCGGAGTACCCTGGAAAACCACTTCGCCTCCCTTTCTGCCTGCCTTCGGACCGATATCTACAATCCAGTCGGCTGCTCGCATCATATCCTCATCATGTTCTACTACGATGACGGTATTACCCAGGTCGCGCAATTCCTTCAGGCTGTTGATGAGTCGCTCGTTGTCTCGCTGGTGCAGACCGATACTTGGCTCATCGAGGATGTAGAGTACATTGACGAGCTGACTGCCAATCTGGGTAGCAAGACGGATGCGCTGGCTTTCACCACCAGAGAGTGACGCCGACTGGCGATTGAGTGAGAGATAGTTCAGACCCACATCGAGGAGGAAGTTGACACGTGAGCGCAACTCCTTGATGATTTCGTGAGCCACCTTCGCCTTCATGGCAGGGAGGTGATCTTCCACCTGTTCGAGCCAGTATCGCAGAGATTCCGGGAGAT
>URYG01000010.1 GCA_900551985.1 uncultured Prevotella sp.
CAGCGCGCTCTGCATCAGCGGCATCCTTAGCTTCAGCCTCTCGCTTCTCACGGTCCATCTTCTGCTGGCTCTTCTTAGCTGTGCCGGCCTTCTTAGGACTCATATAGAGGAACATCTTCTTACCCTCGAGCTTTGGCATCTGCTCTACCTTACCATATTCCTCCAAATCATTGGCGAAACGGAGAAGGAGAACCTCACCCTGCTCCTTGAAGAGAATAGAACGACCACGGAAGAACACGTATGCACGCACCTTGTTGCCCTCGTTGAGGAACTCCATAGCGTGCTTGAGCTTGAACTGATAGTCGTGCTCATCGGTCTGAGGTCCGAAACGGATCTCCTTGGTCTCCACCTTCACCTGCTTCTGCTTCATTTCCTTAGCATGTTTCTTCTGCTGGTAAAGGAACTTAGAATAGTCAACAATACGGCAAACTGGTGGTTGGGCATTAGGAGATATCTCGACCAGGTCAAGCTCTTGCTGACGTGCCAAGTCCAACGCTTTACGTGTAGGCATCACTTCAGCTCCGCCTTCACTAACTACTCTCACTTCACGTACGCGTATCTGTTCGTTTACGCGGTACTGATTTTTCATTTTGTCATTTTTCATTAACTATTCGATATTCTACGTTTTTTGATTAAACGGCTGCAAAGTTACGCATTTTCTGTGAAACCACCAAATTTTCAGCGGGTTATTTTCATTTTTAGGTTTATTTTTTATGGTTGGGGAAGCAAATACACGTAGATTTCGGTTTTAGGTCACGCAGATTACGCAGATCTTCCTTGCGACACTCTAAAAATCTGCGGCATCTGCGAAATCTGCGTGACTAAAAAAATGTCCGCATGACTTCCTTGATGAATTTAGGTCACGCAGATTTCGCAGATGACGCAGATTTTTCTTTCTTGCAATGTACTTAAATATATCATGGAAAGGAATATCTGCGTTATCTGCGAAATCTGCGTGACTAAAAAAACTATCAAGCGTGACCAATATATATATATCTGCGTGAGCTAAAGGTGATTAGCAACCCGATGAATGGATGAACGAATATCAGACGTATCAAAATTGACCAGCAATCCAAGTTTCAGATGAGATAATTTCAGATAAGTAAGAAGCTGTTTGCCATAAACCGCCTTCATTTCTGCAACAGACTTCAATTCAACAATCACCTTATCCTCAACCAATACATCCAATCGCAAATCTACAGGCAAGACATGCCCATCATATACAACAGGGAGTTTCACCTGATTCTCAACTTTCAAGCCATCTTTTCTGAGTTGATAGCAAAGGGCCGCTTCATAAACAGACTCTAACAAGCCAGGACCCAGCTCATTATATACCTTATATATAGCCCCAATAACCTTATAAGATATTTCGTTTTCTGTCATAACACCAAGTTTAAGTATTCCCTTAAAAAACTCACGCAGACCTCCCAAACTACGCCGTTTCCCCAGTACCCTACAACAAAGAATACCCCAAGAAAAAATCTGCGTCATCTGCGAAATCTGCGTGACTAAAAAAATATATCAGCGTGACATAAAATATATCAGCGTGAAAGAAGGATTACTCTTCAGCTGCCTTCAGCTGCTCTGCAACCTCGGCATTGATGCGCTGAGCAAACTCTTCCATGCTCATGGTAGCCTGCTCGCCACCACCCTGCTTACGCATGGAAACGAGGCCCTCGGCACTCTCCTTCTCACCTACGATGACCATGTAAGGTACTCGCTTCAACTCGTTGTCGCGAATCTTGCGGCCAATCTTCTCGTTACGGTCATCTACCAAGGCACGAACACCCTGCTTGTCGAGATACTGACGTACCTTCTGAGCATAATCGTTGAACTTCTCTGAGATAGGAAGAATAGCAACCTGATCTGGAGTCAACCACAATGGGAAGTGACCCGCTGTATGCTCGATGAGAACGGCTGTGAATCGCTCCAAAGAACCGAATGGTGCACGGTGGATCATCACAGGAGTCTTCTTTGAGTTATCCTCGGCTGTATATTCCAGCTTGAAACGCTCTGGCAGGTTGTAATCCACCTGGATAGTACCCAACTGCCAACGACGGCCGATGGCATCCTTTACCATGAAGTCGAGCTTAGGACCATAGAAGGCAGCCTCGCCAACCTCCTCACGAGTCTCAAGACCCTTCTCCTTGCAAGCCTCGCGGATAGCGTTCTCGCTCTCTGCCCAAATCTCCTCAGAACCGATGTACTTCTCGGTATCCTTAGGATCGTGGAGAGAAATCTGTGCCTCGTAGTTCTCGAAACCGAAGATCTTGAACACCTTCAGAATCACGTCGATAACATTCTCGAACTCAGCCTTCACCTGCTCTGGACGAACGAAGATGTGGGCATCATCCTGAGTAAAGGTACGAACACGAGTCAAACCGTGGAGCTCACCGCTCTTCTCATAGCGGAATACGGTACCGAACTCTGCGATACGCAAAGGAAGATCCTTGTAAGAACGAGGCTTACGAGCGTAGATCTCGCAGTGGTGAGGACAGTTCATTGGCTTGAGCATGTACTCCTCATCCTCCTCCGGAGTCTGGATAGGCTGGAATGCATCCTTGCCATAGTGAGCATAGTGACCAGATGTAACGTAGAGACTCTTGCCACCGATACCTGGACAGATAACCTCCTGATAGTTGTAAGGCTTCAGGAGAGAACGGAGCAACTCCTGCAGACGCAGACGGAGCTGAGTACCCTTTGGCAACCAGATAGGAAGACCCTTACCTACACGCTCAGAGAACATGAAGAGTTCCATCTCCTTACCGATCTTACGGTGGTCGCGCTTCTTAGCCTCCTCGAGAACCACGAGGTACTCATCGAGCATCTTCTTCTTAGGGAAGCTGATACCGTAGATACGGGTCATCTGCTCGCGCTTGGCATCACCGCGCCAGAATGCACCAGCCACACTTGTAATCTTCACTGCCTTGATCAGACCAGTGTTCATCAAGTGAGGACCACGGCAAAGGTCGGTGAAGTTGCCCTGGGTATATGTGGTGATGGTACCATCCTCCAAGTCCTGCTCAATGTGCTCGCACTTGTACTGCTGACCGTCGGCCTTGAACTCAGCGAGCGCATCAGCCTTAGCAATCTCCTTGCGAACCACAGGCTCGTTTTTCTTGGCGAGCTCCATCATCTTAGCCTCGATCTTAGCGAAATCATTCTCTGAGATCACCTGACCCTCAGCAGGCATCACGTCGTAGAAGAAACCACTCTCTACAGCTGGACCGAAACCAAACTGGATGCCTGGATAAAGCTCCTGAAGAGCCTCTGCGAGCAAGTGGGCAGAAGTATGCCAGAAGGTATGTTTGCCCTGCTCATCCTCAAACTTGTAGAGTTCTACATTTGCATCCTCATTGATAGGACGGTTCAACTCTACTGTCTCACCATTAACACCGCAAGATACAACGTTGCGAGCGAGAGCCGGTGAGATGCTCTCGGCGATTTGTAAGCCAGTAACGCCCTGCTCATACTCACGAACAGATCCGTCTGGGAATGTGATTTTTACCATAACAACTTAGTATTTTTATTAAATCGCCTGCAAAAGTACTATTTCTTTTTGTAACAAGCGAATAAAAATGCATTTATTTTGCTAAACTTTGCTAATACCTCTTTATTAACAATTATTTTCCGTATCTTTGCAGCCGATAAAGTGACAAAATGTAAAGAAACAAAGAAAATGGCAACACCAAAGATTCTCATCATTTACACGGGAGGTACCATCGGCATGGGAAAAGACCCGGTGACAGGCGTGCTGGAACCGCTCGACTTCAACCATCTCGTCTCATCCATGCCCGAGTTCAAACTCATCCAGGCAGAAATCGACGTGCGAAAATTCGACCCACCTATCGACTCCAGCGACATGGATCCGATGAGATGGGCAGAAATCGTGAGCATGATAGCCAACAACTATAATGACTACGACGGATTCGTGATCCTGCACGGCACGGATACGATGGCTTACACCTCATCGGCTCTGAGCTTCATGCTTGAGAACCTGACCAAACCGGTGATCCTGACCGGTAGCCAGCTGCCTATCGGCGAACTGCGTACCGACGGCAAGGAGAATCTGATGACCGCCATCGAGATAGCATCGGCAAAGGATGAGAACGGCCGCCCGATGGTGCCGGAGGTATGCATCTTCTTCAACGGCAAGCTGATCAGAGGCAACCGCGCCATCAAGATCAATGCCGAGGGATTCCACGCCTTCGAATCGTTCAACCATCCGCATCTCTGCGATGTGGGCATCAACTTCCAGTATCATACCCACCACATCCTCACTCCGGACTACGACAAGCCGATGATACCCCATCTGAGACTCGACCCGAACGTGATCGTGTTCAGTCTCTTCCCGGGCATCCAGGACAACATCGTGCGCCACGTGATGGAATCACCTGATCTGCGAGGCATCGTGATGCGCACCTTCGGTTCGGGAAATGCCCCTCATGCCCCATGGATCATGCGCCTGCTGGACGAAGCTGCCCACCGAGGCGTGAACATCGTGAACATCAGCCAGTGTCTGACGGGTAGCGTGGAGATGGAGAGATACGGTGCCGGATTCCAGTTGAAGACCGCCCACGTGATCAGCGGCCACGACTCTACGGTAGAGGCGATGGTAACGAAGCTGATGTATCTGCAAGGCAGATATGATGACAACCGCAAGGTAAGGGAGATGCTGAAGCAATCGCTTGCAGGCGAGATTACGTTATAAGATGTGTAGAATATAATTCTATCGCCAAAGAGCACTTATCTCTTCGGAAGATAGGTGCTCTTTTTCAATCAGTTACGAGAAAAACGCATATTTTTGCAGATAATATCCGGTTTTAATTAAAAAAGTTTAATTTAGAGTAGTTTTTGAGGCTAAAAAAATCTACGTACCGATATTTTTCTTATCTTTGCAATGGAAAAAGTTGCTATCGGGGGCTAGAAAGCAAAATTTCTTTGCAATCGATTGCACTTTCCCAGCCGTAAGAAACATAGATAAAATACGACTATAAACAAAGAATAAGAAAAGATGAAATGACTATGAATGGGCAGCAATGCCCACGATAATCTATCTCATTCAATCAATCAAATAATAAGTTTAATAAATCAACAAAAACCTTTTTAATTATGCAGAGTAAAGCAAAAAAGTACGGTGAGTATGTAGAGATTACAGCTCCTGTAGAAAGAACAACATCAGAAGAGTATCCAACTTTATTGGGCGGAGAAATCTGGTACAACTAAGATTCAAGTAAAAGTGTTATCGGAAAAGCTATACTCCAGGAAATCTCCTGGAAAAGCTGGAATCCTATAAAAGAAAAGAAACAAGAATTTTGGTTCATCAACCATCTGGTACAGCTATCCTGGATAGCATGTACAGCAAGAAAACGTTAAGAGTGAAATTAAGGAAGCGCCAAGATCTATCCCTTGCAGGTTTGTTATCTCGCAGATAGATAAGTTTCCAAGATTTCGTGGCACTCTACTCTTAACAAAACAATATAGGCTCAATCCTCGAGTGATATCGGGAATTGAGCCTTTATCGTATCTATATCTGTGGGACTAGTGCTTGCCGCAGCAGCCACCCTCTCCGTGATGATGCTCGTGCTTGATGCCGCCCTCTACAGCCTGATGCTGGTCGCGGAGCAGATCGTTCACGGTCTTCACTGGGTTGAAGGTGCCCAGAGGAACCTCTACGAATACGGTGTTCCAGTCGCTCATTGCACCATTCCAGAGACCTGGCAACTCGAGTGCCTTCAGGTCCTTACCGTTCTTACTCTTGCTGGAGATGAAACCGGTAGATGGATCCACGAACTTAGGAAGATCGAAGGCATTGCCCTGGTAATCCTTGGTAGCGCAGACGAGATCTACTGGGTTGAAGTGAGTACCCTCGGTAAACATCTTCATATACTCCTCGTTGTTCTTGTCGATCTGTGAGCTCTCCAGAATCTGAAGACTTACTGTGCCATCCTGATTATAGGTAAGGAATGGACCACCACCAGGCTCGCCTACGTTCTTAACGACACCGCAGACACGCATTGGGCGGTTCAACTTCTTGCGCAGATAGATAACCAGTTCGGCATCCTCCAGCTCCTTGATATCAGCCTTGCGGCAGCAGAGATCACGCTGAACGAAGCGGATAATCTCCTCCAGCTTCTCGTGGTTGTACTGACCAGAATCCAATACCTTCAGATAATCGAATGCCTGCTTCTGGAGAGTAATCAATACACCTGCAATCACCTGCTTCCAGGTAACAGTCTCGCCCTTCAGACGATCAGGAACCACGTTATCGATGTTCTTGATGAATACTACATCAGCATCGATCTCGTTGAGGTTCTCGATGAGCGCACCATGACCGCCCGGACGGAACAGCAATGAGCCATCCTCGTTGCGGAATGGAGTATTATCCGGGTTGGCAGCGATGGTATCGGTGCTAGGCTTCTGCTCAGAGAAAGAGATATTGTACTTGATGCCGTAGCGCTGTGCATACTTGTCTGCCTTCTCAGCTACCATCTGCTTGAAGAGTTCCAGATGATCGTGAGAAACGGTGAAGTGAACGTTTGCCTCGCCGTTGCTGCTTGCATAGAGTGCAGCCTCTACCAGGTGCTCCTCCATCGGAGTGCGAACCTCGTCCTCATACTCGTGGAACTGGAGCAATCCCTTAGGCAACTGACCGTAGTTCAATCCTTCTGGCTTGAGGAGATTAGCCACGATAGCCTTGTAATCGCCCTTCTTGATGAGGCACATGATACCCTTCTCATTGTTGACATGGCACTTGTCGCAGAGCGCCTTGCGGAAAGCAAACTTCTTGATATTCTCGAAGAATTGTTTTTCAAAGTCAGTAGTAGGAACATCGTATGGAGCATCCAGGAACGCAAACATGTTCTTGAACATACGGCTAGCCGCACCTGAGGCAGGTACGAACTTCACAATCTTGTGACCCTCAGCCTTGTAGTCGTTCCACGCTTTCTCGTAGTCCTCTACTTCCTGAGCTGTAGGAGCCATGATACCCTTACCGATGGCAGCCGCACCCTCGAGCTTGAGGAATGGGAAGCCATTCTTGATTTGTTCCAACTGGTGTTCAATCTGCTGCTCGGAGATGCCGCGAGCAGCGATTTGGTTTAGATCTTGCTGATTCATAATACCATATTTATGTTAAATTTACACTATATGTGCTACAAAGATACTAGTTTTTTCTGATAATCAGAAATATTTCCGCTTTTTTTTGTACCTTTGCATTGAAAATTTAACGAAGTAGGCGTTTTTTAACGCCGAAACGCCATTGTTTGTCAAATTTAAATGGAATATTGCGACATGGTTAGTAAATTAGCAAAAGAGCACGACCGAAGGTCGGGGCTATCACATTACCTCTATGGGGTATCTAACTTGTTCATCAGCGGAACTGGTATAGGCGGATTATCTCCTATGATTACCGGTGACGAGATGGAAGTATTTAATTATGTCTGCATCATTGCAGGCTCATTGAGCGCTATAAGCTTTGCCTTAGCAGCGAACAATGTAATGAAGTATAACGATTAAAAACATTATATTATGGAAGGATTTGCTTTAGTAATGTGTATAGGAGCTGTTATTGGTATAAGTTTGGCCATTTGGACCTACACGAAGTCTGGCAGAAAGTGGATAGACAATTTATAATTCAAAACTATCGAAATGATGGATGGATTAATGTTTATTTTTTCGCTGGGGCTAATTATTAGCAGCAGCTTTGCCATCTGGCTCAACACAAAGTCTGGTCAGAAGTGGATAGATAATTTATAATATAAGTTATTATGGAAGTATTTACTCTATTCATGTTTATCATGATGGTAATAGGAACCAGCTTCGCCATCTGGCTCAACACCAAGTCTGGCCAGAAATGGATAGACGAGTTATAACAACTCAATAATATATAATCAACGGGAGGGAACGACAATGAACGAAACACCTTTTAAATTCACATCCGAAGAAAGAGAGCAGACACTCCAAATCCTGGAGCGCCTGAGAACCGCTGTGGGCGACACATTCAAGCCTGGCGATGAGCAGCATCTGCGTGATGACATACAGCATGCCTTCATCAACCACCAGATCAAGCGCAACGTCTTCGGCATGAACCCTATACTCGCTGCCCTGCAGACTGCAGAAATCGCAGTCAACGAAATCGGCCTGAAAAGAGACGGCATCATCGCCATCCTGATGCAGACCAGCGTCATCGATGGCTATCAGACCACCGAAGACATCCAGAAGAAATACGGCGACAGCGTGGCACACATCATCAGCGGACTCCTCCGCATCCACGACCTCTACAAGCGCAACCCGATCATCGAGAGCGAGAACTTCAGAAACCTGCTCATCTCCTTCTCAGAAGATATGCGCGTGATCCTCATCATGATTGCCGACCGCGTGAACGTGATGCGACAGATTCGTGATACCGAACAGAAGGAGGCGAAGCACGAGGTGAGCGAGGAAGCCAGCTACCTCTATGCCCCACTCGCCCACAAGCTGGGTCTCTACAAGCTGAAGAGCGAACTGGAAGACCTGAGTCTGAAGTACCTGGAGCACGATGCCTACTATATGATCAAGGAGAAGCTGAATGCCACCAAGGCTTCGCGCGATGCCTATATCGCCCGCTTCATCCAGCCTATCAAGGAGAAACTCGATGCTGCCGGACTGAAATATCACATGAAGGGACGCACCAAGAGCATCCACTCCATCTGGCAGAAGATGAAGAAGCAGAAGTGCGCCTTCGAGGGTGTATATGACCTCTTCGCCATCCGCATCATCATCGACGCACCAAGAGAGAAGGAATACATGCAGTGCTGGCAGACATTCGCCCTGATCACAGATATGTATCAGCCGAACCCAAAGCGTATGCGCGACTGGCTCAGCGTGCCTAAGAGCAACGGATACGAGAGTCTGCACACCACCGTCTTGGGACCTGAGAACAAATGGGTGGAGGTGCAGATCAGAACCGAAAGAATGGACGATATCGCCGAGCATGGTCTGGCAGCCCACTGGCGATACAAGGGCATCAAGCAGGGAGAAGGAGGCATTGACGAATGGCTTGCCAACATCCGTGCCGCACTGGAAAACAACGACGACCTGCAGCTGATGGACCAGTTTACCACCGACCTGAAGGAAGACGAGGTATATGTGTTCACCCCTAAGGGCGACCTGCTGAACTTCCCGAAAGGTGCCACGGTGCTCGACTTCGCCTACTACATCCACTCGCGCATCGGAAACACCTGCGTGGGCGGAAAAATCAACGGCAAGGCAGTAACCTTCCGACAGAAACTACACTCGGGCGACCAGGTGGAAATCCTCACCCAGAGCAACCAGAAGCCTAGAAGAGAATGGCTCAACATCGTGCAGACCTCCAAGGCAAAGGCTAAGATTCGCCTCGCCCTGAAGGAAACGCAGAAGAAGGACGGACTCTATGCCAAGGAACTGCTGGAGCGACGATTCAAGAACCGCAAGATAGAGATAGACGAGAGTCTGATGGCCCGTACCATCAAGAAGATGGGATACAAGGAGAACTCTGATTTCTACAAGGATGTAGCGGAAGAGAAACTCGACGTGAACACCGTGGTGGAGAAATACATCGAGGAGCGCGACCACGACCTCAACCTCAGCAACACCAACAAGCCTGCCGAGAGTGCCGAGAACTTCGAGTTCGAGAATCCTACCGAGGAACTGCTGAAGCAGAGCGACGACGTGCTGGTAATAGATGAGCACCTGAAGGGCATCGACTTCGAGCTCTCCCACTGCTGCCACCCTATCTACGGCGACCCAATCTTCGGTTTCGTAACCATCAGCAAGGGTATCAAGATCCACCGCATCGATTGTCCTAACGCCAAGGAGCTGCGCCGCCGTTTCGGTTACCGCATCGTGAAGGCGAAATGGAGCGGAAAGGGAACATCGAAGTATGCCATCACCCTGAGAATCATCGGAAACGACGATATCGGCATCGTGAGCAACATCACCAACATCATCTCGAAAGAGGATAAGCTCGTGATGAGAGGCATCAACATCTCATCCAAGGACGGTCTCTTCTCGGGAAATGTTACCGTGATGATCGATGATGCCGGCAAGACCGATGCACTGATCAAGAAACTGAGTGCCGTAAAGGGAGTTAAGCAGGTTACGAGAATCTAAATAGAGATACAGAAAAAAGATATCCCACCGGATATAGAGATACTAAAAAAATCCCGCAGACTATATCTATCTGCGGGATTTTTTATTATTATTTCGCCTTATTCAAGCGCTTATTTTGTTTTATTCAATCGCTTGATTACCGAATAGGCATCATACAAGCCCAGCTCTCCAGCCTTCGAGAGATCCTGGATACCAGCCTGCTTGTTGCCACTCTTGGCACGTGCGATACCTCTATTATAATACGCCTCAGCAAGACGGTTGTCTATCTTCAGCGCAATGGTATAATCATCTATCGCCTTGGAAAGCTCGTTTCTTCCGGCATGCAGATTACCTCTGTTATAATAGATGTAGGCATTGTTGCTGTTCAGACGGATGGCATCACTGAAATCGGCCTCGGCAGAATGGATATTCACCACACCCTTGCCTTGAGCCTTGTTGAACTCATCCATCTCAGCCTGGCAGACGGCACGCTGCCAGTAAGCCAGTGCATTCTTATCATCCAGCGAGAGATAATAGGTGAAGTCGCTGATGGCTGCCTCGAAATCGCGCAATACGCTATGAGCGATGGCACGACGCATCAATATCGCCTTCTTCTGCTCGATATCCTTCGCCACACTCAGTTCTGCTGAAAGCTTATCTATGAGAGAGAAGATCTTCATAGACCCGTTTTCATCCAACTGCTCCTTGGAACATACGATATAAACCTTGTCCTTCATCTTCTGGTTCAGCGCCTCCACATCCTTGTCGAAAGCCTGTACCCCACTCACATTCTGAACGTTAGGGAAGTAAGAAAGCTGGAACATCGGCAGATAGGCAGTCTCTACCTGGCGGTTCTGGATTCTTCCACGATACTCGCTCTTGTAGTTATGCTCATACTTCGGCTCATCATCCACCACAATAGAAGCAAACTTGTTAGGGTCTATCTCCGAACGCTTGCGCATCTCCTTCTTGGTCTTCGCACTCCAGCGAGGCTGAATACCGAGATGCTTGTTCATCTGTGCCTTGAAGATGCGGAACTCATCCAGCTCTGCCTTCGCCGTCATACCCAGTCGGCGATAGCAATGAGCACGGGCTGAAAGACCCGTCCAGAAGTTAGGAAACTGATCGATTACCGTAGAGTAATCGCGGATAGCCGCCTTCAGGTTTCCCGTCTTGTCATGCAGAAGCGCACGGTTGAATATTGCCATAAAGTTCTTCGGCTCCATCTTGATGACGAAGTCGAAATCGGTGATGGCACGGTTGTCATCACCCAACTGCACACGCATCAATCCACGATTGTAGTGAGCGAGGAAGTTGTGCGGATCCAGGTCGATAGCGGCATCATAGTCGCTCATCGCACCTCGTAAATTATTGATGTTGATACGAGCCAATGCTCGGTTGATGTAACTGTTTACATTGTTCGGCTTGAAGTGAAGCGACTTGGTGAGCGCCTCATCAGCTACCTTCCATTCCTTCCGGGCAAGCGCCATGTAGGCACGTGTAATCCAGGCATCACCATCGTATGGATTCAGCTTCAGGCTCTGGTCGAGCCACTTCTCAGCCTGCACCGTATCCTTCTGATGCAGATACACCTCAGCCTTTAGGGAGTAGGCATTCGAATAATCCTTCCACTTGGTGATGACCGTATCAAGCTCCAGCTGCGCCTTGTCGTAATTCTTCGCCTCCATCTGGCAGAGCGCACGGTTGAACCAGTAGTTGCGGTTGCGGGGCTCCAGTCGGATGGCAGAATTATAGTCGGCAATGGCATCATCATAACGCTGCTGACGGATACGGCAGATGGCACGCAAGTCGTAGATATCGTTGATATACGGATTGAGGTTGATCGCCTCGGAGGCATCACTCTCGGCACCCATATAGTCATCGAGATTAAACTTGGCCACACTTCGGTAATACCAAGGCTCATAGAGATAAGGCTTGGCACCGATGGCTAGATTAAAATACTTGATAGAAAGAACGAAGTCCTCGTAGAAGAGAGCACTTCTGCCCGCCGTAACGAGGCGGTCAACTCTATATTGCGCTGATGCTGACAAAGCCGCCAGCACCAGCACAAAAGTGAAAATAAACTTTTTCATCGACGAATCTTGGTACGATAGCTGCAGCGGAACTTACCCTTGATAATGTTCTTGAGCTTGCCAGCTATCATGTTCTTACGGAGAGGAGACACGCGATCAACGAACATCGTGCCCTCCAGGTGATCGAACTCATGCTGCATCACGCGAGCCAGGTAGCCGCTCACCCACTCATCATGCTCCTGGAACTGCTCATCCATATACTTCACATGGATGCGGGTAGGACGAACCACCTTCTCATTGATGCCAGGAATAGAGAGACATCCCTCATCAGAAGAATCCTTCTCTGCCTCCTCATCATACTCCAGGATATGAGGATTGATGAAGGCATGACGGAATCCCTTATACTCAGGGAGATCATCGCTGAGCACATCGAGGTCGATGACTACCAGGCGGATAGCCAAGCCAATCTGAGGCGCAGCCAGACCGATGCCATTGCTCGAATCGAGAGTCTCGTACATATTATTGATTAATTCCTTCAACTCAGGATAATCGGGGGTGATATCTTCAGCCACTTTTCTCAATACAGGCTGACCATAAATATAAATTGGTAAAATCATCTTCTTGATTGCATAAAGTCTTGTAATATGATGGTAGCACTTATCTCATCTACCAATCCCTTGTTTTCTCTTCTCGTCTTCTTCTTCACACCGCCGTCTATCATGGCACGATGCGCCAAAACCGAAGTAAAGCGCTCATCGTAGTACTCGATAGGCACCTCGGGATGAGCCTTGCGCCAGCGGTTGAAGAAATTCTCCACACGCGCCAGATTCTCGCTAGGCTGCCCATTGGGCTGGGTAGGCTTACCGATGACGATGCGCTCCACCTGCTCCTTCTGGATATAGGCTTCGCAGAATTCGAAAAGTTCGGGCGTAGCAACAGTTGCCAACCCATTAGCAATGATCTGCAATGGGTCGGTAACTGCCAGTCCGGTACGTTTCTTACCGTAGTCTATAGATAAAATTCGCATTCAGTTACGAAATTTCTAATCTTCTGGGTAAAACGTGAAAAATTACTTCTTCAAAAGCAACCAAGCATCTGGATACTTGCCAGCGCGGAGCTCGTTGCGGCTCTTTACTGCACCAGCCTTATCTACGAATGTAGAAGCTACGACACGATACATGTTACGTGCACTGTTGTAAACGATCTGAGAATCATAACCAGCGCTCTTCAGAGTGCTAGCCAATCCCTCAGCATTAGCCTTCAGAGAGAAAGAACCTACTACTACGCTGAAGTTCTGCAGACCAGAACCTGAGATGAGATCTACATTCTCCTGGCGAACAGTAGCATTATCAACTTCTGTAGTTGTGCTCTCTGTAGGAGTTGTTGTTTCCAATGGAGTAACTACTGGTTCCTGAACAGCTGGTTCCTGCTGAGCCTCCTGCTGCTGTGCCTTCTCATAAGCCTTCTTGTAGGCACTTTCCTTAGATGTACCACAACTTGCGAGTGCCAGAACAGCACACAATCCTAAGCTCAAAACTGATAATTTCTTCATAATCTTTTCTAAAATTGTATTTGTGTTTACTTAAATGTTTTATATTGCTTCACCTTATTATATATAGGTGCCTGCCCAAACGTGAGTCCGGCCTACACCTTATTATATATAGGGGCAATGAATAGCTTTACGCTTTTATTCTGCGAAAATACAAAATATATCCCAAAGAAAGAAACGTTTAGACTATAAAGATTGTTAAACATTACGTAAAACAACATTTTTAACGAAATATTAAGACTTAAAAGCTTGTTTTTTGGAGAATAATTAGTATATTTGCAAGTGATAAGCGAAACAAGTGCATCTGGACGCAAAAACTCCAGAATGCCATCGCCATCACACAATTTACATAAATATATTGTATAACATTTAAAACTTTTAGATTATGAAGGCATTAGGTTACATTGGCGCATTCCTCGGTGGCGCTATCGCTGGTACAGCACTCGGTATGATTTTTGCTCCTGAGAAGGGTGAGGATACACGCAGCAAGATTGCTGGAGCTGTAGAAGATTTCTGCAAGAAGCACGACATCAAGTTGACACGCAAGGACGTTGACGACTTGGTTGACGATATCAAGGATGTTGCCCCTGAGGTTTAAGCCTCACCCCAACTACCCTGTTTTTTCGACAAGTACAACATATTATTACTTGAATAAGCGATAAGAATGTTTTCGAGCGATAAGAATGTAGAAACCATCGGGCAACTCGTAGAGGTGCTCAAGCATTACATCGGGCTCAAATCTGAGTATATGAAGCTCGATGCAGCTGACAAGGTGGTAAGACTGCTCACGGCACTGATCATCGGATCGCTGCTGCTGGCTCTCCTCGCCTTGGCTCTGATATATCTTTCGTTTGCTGCCGCATTCGCCATGGCTGATTACGTAGGCTTGGCACCTGCATTCTGCATCGTGGCGGGAGCATACTTATTGATACTGGTTCTCTTCATCCTTTTCCGACATCAATGGATTGAGAAACCACTCGTGAAATTCTTAGCCAGCCTGCTTATGCAAAAATAAAAAATGAGCATGATGATGACAAACGAGCCAAACAATGACAAAATGTACCTGGACGACGACAGTTGCCAGCAGTACAACAGCCTCAACGACATCAGACTGCGCAAGGAAGCACTTCGCAAAAGCATAGAGGCTGACGACAAGAAGATCAAGACCCTGTGGAACTCTCTCTTCACCAAGCCAGACGCCTTCAAGAAAGACGCAAGCAGAGGCAAGAGACTGCAAAGTATGATGTCTATTGGTATGGGAGCTTTTGATGGAGCTCTGCTGGCGTGGAAGCTCTACCGGAAATTCAAGAAAAAGAAATAAGAGAATTCTTCTATCTCAAGAGAAAGATATGAATGAAAACCATCATAAGAAATGCGGCCTTGCAAAAGACCGCATTTTTTATGTCTACACAGGAGAAGATTCATCTGAAAAAGCCCAGAAATCAGACTCGAAATCAGGCGTTTTGAAGGGTATAAAAACAAAAAAAGGGTCACCGCTGTGACCCAATACCTTGTTAACCTTAAATCTAATACTATGAAAAACACACATGCAAATGTAGAAAGAATCTGCGAACCTCACAAGCTTTTTCTCAAAAAAATGCTTTTTCTTAAAACTCTTTAACCTTACATGTTGTGCTTTTTTATTTATTTCAATTTCATTAAGACTTATTCTTCATCAATTTCCAACTCCAAACCATCGTAGGCAAAGCAAAAACCAGCAGGAAGCTGGGCATTGGCAGCATCATGCAATCCTATCTGATGAGTAACGTGAGTCAGGTAGGTTTGCTTCGCTCCTATCCTGCGCGCTACACGGATGGCATCATCCACCAATTGATGACTATGATGAGGTTTATCGAATCGCAGCGCATTGATCACCAAGGTCTCTACACCATCCAGATAAGCATACTCTTCATCACTCATCGACTTCATATCCGTGATGTAGGCAAACTTGCCGAAACGATAGCCCAGGATTGGCAGTTGATCGTGCATCACCCGGATTGGCATAAACCCGATATCTCCTATCAGATAGGAATGATGGGGTACGATGGTATGAAGCTTCAACTTGGGAGCACCCGGATAGAGCTTCTCCGCATCCTTGGGAAAGCAGTAAGGCATCGTATGCGGCAATGTATCCGTGGTGATTTCATCGCCATAGATATTGATATCACCATAGACACAAAAACCTCGCAAATCGTCGATACCACCCACATGGTCGTAATGGATATGCGTAATCAGCACACCATCCAGTTTGCGGAAAGGAACCCGCAGGAGCTGCTGACGGATATCCGGTCCTGCATCTATCAGAATACGGGTACGCTCAGTCTCTATCATCGCCGCACAGCGCAAACGGTTATCCCGTGGATCCTTGCTGCGGCACACCTCACAATCACAACCTAAAACAGGAACACCGCTAGATGTTCCTGTTCCCAATAATGTTATCTTCAACATTGAATCTTGATTTACCTTAAATGTTACTTTACATTTACTTCCGGATGGATATCAATGCCAAACTTCTGCTTCACATCCTTTCTGATGGTTTCACAGAGATTGACGATCTCCTCGCCCGTAGCACCGCCACGATTCACCAGCACCAGAGCCTGCTTGTCATGCACTCCGGCACGGCCCAGACTCTTGCCCTTCCATCCACACTGATCGATCATCCATCCAGCAGGAATCTTCTCATGCTCCTCATCGATGGTATAATGAGGCATGCCCGGATACTGGGCAGCCAGGGCATCATACTTCGCCTTCTCTACGATAGGATTCATGAAGAAGCTGCCCGCATTGCCCTGCACCTTAGGATCCGGCAACTTGGCATTGCGGATCTCGATGATGACATCACGAAGCTGCTGCGCTGTAGGATGCTCGATATTCTTAGCCGCCAGAGATGCACGGATATTACCATAATCCAAGTCTGGGGCATAGGTCTTCTTCAGACGATAGATGACATGGGTAACGAGATACTTGTCTCTCCACTCATGCTTGAACTTGCTCTGGCGATAGCTGTACTGGCAATCCTGGTTATCGAAAACCACCACCTTGCCGGTAGCAATCTCTACAGCCTCCACCTTATATATAATATCCTTTGCCTCTACTCCGTAGGCACCGATATTCTGGATAGCACTCGCTCCTACTTCGCCCGGAATAATGCTCAGATTCTCAGCACCATAGAAGTCATGCTCAACTGCATAAGCCACCACATCATCAAAAACCTCGCCGCTACCACAGTTCAGGAACACCCAATCCGGATTCAGCAGGGCGTCATCATGCTCAGCAGCAGCCAGTTCACCATTCTCAAGCACCTCAATGCCCTTGATGGCAGAATGGAGCACCGTGCCCTGATAATCGCCTGTCAGCAGGAGATTACTACCTCCACCCAGAATGAGCAGAGGCTGATCGGCAGCCGTAAGCCCAGCCACAATCTGCTGCGCCTCTTCTACCGACGAGTATTCCAGGAATCGCTTGCACTTGGCATCGATTCCAAACGTATTGTGAGCCAAAAGACTATAGTCTCGGATATCCTTCATATCTGGTTATTTCCAAAATAATTAAACATTAAACATTAGCATTTACATCTCCAGCTTCATCAGCTGCCACCTACCCTCGATTTTCTTGAAGGTAAGTCGGGTTTCCATCCCATTGGCAATACCGCGAATCACAAAGATTTTCTGACTGCTCTCCGTATATTTCTGTCCATAGATGATATTATATATCATACCATGAGGCAACTGTGGAGCAAAAGCAGGCCAGGTCTCAGGCTCTATCTCGCCCGTCATCGTACTGAAATCATCATCAGGATCAGGACCGGTAAACTTCACCGGATTATGGAGATGGCGAGACTGGAAGGCCGTATCCGTGGCAAAGGCTCCATAGAACTTCAGGAAGCTGGCATTCATATTCTGATACATCGGCTTGTAATTGATGCTGGTCATCATCCACTGACCGTTGATGCGGTTGAAGAGGAACTGCTGAACCACCTTTCTACCATAGAATACCTTCTCTACCACCACATGATCGATGGTGGTATCCTTCACCAGGTTCATCTGCTTATGGTTATCGAAAATAAGCGTATAGTAATCCTGGCGCATAAAGAAATGTTCCATCTTCCAATGTCGCTTCTCGATGTGCTTCTTCAGTTTATCATTACGATATACTGCCAGAGGGAAATGGATGCGTTCCATCTGAAGTTTGCGACTGGCTGCGAAATTGAACAGGAAATCATCAAACAACTCGTCTGCCGCCTTCGGCATCGGAGTCTCCTCTATCAGTTTCTCAGTTGAGTCCATAGCTTGTGTGTCGGCTACGGCAGTATCAGCCGCAGTCGAATCAATGGCAGGTGCCGGCTTCTTGTCTGTGCATCCTACAGAGGTGAAGCAAACGATGGTAAGCACCGCCAACATAACTGTTATCAAAGAGAGTTTCTTCATAAACTTATAAAATTTCTCAAATTTTCTATGCAAAAGTACAACTTTCTTTTGAGATATTTCATATTTTAAGCAAAAAATGTTATCTTTGCACTCAAAATAGATGAATTAGTGACTTTTGCGAGCCATTTATGGCAGACAAATCGCTTAAACTTCAAATTAGTAATCAGACAAATAATAAGATATGTTATTAGAGAAAATCGAAGAACTCTTGAAAGAAGTCAACGCTCTCACAGCCCAGAACGCAGAGGAGGTAGAGCAGCTTCGCATCAAGTATCTCAGCAAGAAGGGTGAAATCAATGCCCTTATGGCCGACTTCCGCAATGTGCCAGGCGACCAGAAAAAAGAGGTTGGTATCAAGATCAACGAATTAAAGAACGCAGCCCTTGAGAAAATCAATGGCCTGAAAGAGCAGATGGAGGAAGCAGAGTCTTCAAGCGATGACATCGACCTCACCCGCACAGCTTATCCTGTAGCGCTCGGAACACGCCATCCTCTCACTGTAGTGAAGAACCAAATCATCGACATCTTCGGCCGCATGGGATTCACTCTCTATCAGGGTCCAGAGGTAGATGACGACAAGCACGTGTTCACCATGCTTAACTTCGCTGCCGACCATCCAGCCCGCGACATGCAGGATACATTCTTCATCGAGCAGACCAGTTCCGACGATGTTACCAAGAATGTGATTCTCCGCAGCCATACTTCTGGCGACGAGGCTCACTATATGGAGACCCACGAGCCACCTATCCGTATGCTCTGCCCAGGACGAGTATATCGCAACGAGGCCATCAGCGCACGTGCTCACTGCTTCTTCCACCAGGTAGAAGGTCTCTATGTAGATAAGAACGTAAGCTTCACCGACCTCAAGCAGGTGCTCCTCACCTTCGCTCGCGAGATGTTCGGTGCAGATACCAAGATCCGCTTGCGCCCTAGCTACTTCCCATTCACAGAACCTAGTGCAGAGATGGATATCTCCTGCAACATCTGCGGTGGCAAGGGATGTAACTTCTGCAAGCATACAGGATGGGTTGAGATCCTGGGTTGCGGTATGGTTGACCCTCACGACCTCGAGGCTTGTGGTATCGACAGCAACGTATATACCGGTTATGCATTCGGTATGGGCGTGGAGCGTATCACCAACCTGAAATATCGTGTGAGCGACCTTCGTCTCTTCTCTGAGAACGATACCCGCTTCCTGCGTGAATTCGAATCAGCAAAGTAATTCATTAATAAGAATCAACATGAAAAAAATTACAGTTAACACCATCATTGCGCTCGCATTGGGTTCAATGTGCTTAAGTTCGTGCATCGGCTCTTTCAGCTTGACCAACAATGTGCTCAACTGGAACAAGCGTGCAACCGACAACAAGTTCATCAACGAGTTGATTTTCATTGTCATCAGCCCTGCTTATGCAGTCTGCTCAGCAGCTGACTTGCTTGTACTCAACACTATCGAGTTCTGGACAGGCGACAAAGTGATTGCCAACGTTGGCAAGACTCAGAATGTTACTGGCAAGGATGGCAGATTGTATGCCATCAAGACGCTGAAGAATGGCTACGAGATTACCGACCCTGCTGGTGAGAAGTCTTACTTCGTGTTCGACAAGAAGAACAAGAGCTGGTCTTACAGCAAGGATGGCGACATCCGCGAGCTCTTCAGCTTCAACGAGGATGGCAGCATCCAGGCTTGCCTGCCTAGCGGACAGAAGATGAACGTAGAGCAGAACGAGATTGGTCTTTACCAGCTCCGCATGGCTGTTAACGACGGTTTGTATTTTGCTTGCAACAAGTAAGCTTGCGACAAGTAAAATACTACCCTATATGAAAAAGGTGAGTCATCAAAGAAATGACTCACCTTTTTTATTTTCAAATACCTCTATTATAATAAATAAGGTGTTTCTGCGTTAGATAATGTATGAAACAAAGATTATTCATTCTCACAATATGCCTGATTGCCGCCCTGAAGATGATGGCACAGGAATTTACGCTCCACGGCAGGGTGACTGATGAAGACAGCCATCCTATAGAGCTTGCCACCATATCCGTGGCAAGCCAGGGAAAGGTAGCCTTTACCTCGCTGAAGGGAGAGTTCAGCATGCGACTTCATTCTGCCGACAGCGTGGCTGTCAAGTTCTCCATGATAGGATACAAGAGCAAGGTTAGAGTGCTGAGAAAACCTCGGGGAAGGCAAAACCTGCAGGTAGTTCTCTACACCGATGCTGCCATGCTGGGAGAAGTGAATGTAACGGGAGAAAAGATACAGACCGACCAGACGCAGGAAATCAAGTTCAAGGATGCCAGACTGGCTCCTTCTGCCAACAGCAATGCCGTAGAAGGCATCATCCAGCAGCAAGCCGGCGTAAGTACCCACAACGAACTTTCATCACAATACAATGTGCGTGGCGGTGCTTTCGACGAAAACTCCGTATATATAAATAATGTGGAGGTTTATCGCCCCTATCTCGTCCGGAGCGGTCAGCAGGAAGGTCTCTCCATCATCAATCCCTATATGGTAGATAAAATCGGATTCTCTACGGGTGGATATGCTGCCAAATACGGAGACAGGATGAGTTCTGCACTCGACATCACCTACAAGACATTAAAGGCAAAGGGAAAGAAACCCATCCTGGAAGGAAGCGTAGCTGCCAGTCTGCTCGGAGCAGATGCCTACATAGGATTGGGAACCCGGAAGCTGTCATGGCTCAACAGTGTGAGATACAAGACTACAGCCTATCTGCTCGGTTCGATGGAAACCAAGGGAGAATACAAGCCGAACTATCTCGACTATCAGACCTATCTGAGCTATCAGCCCAACAAACGTTGGAAGATAGATTTCATCGGAAACATCTCTGACAATCACTACAATTTCGAACCATCCGACCGTGAAACCACCTTCGGAACAATGGAAAACGTCAAGAACTTTAGAGTATATTTCGACGGTCAGGAGAAGGACCGATTCCTCACCTATTTTGGAACGCTGGGCATCACCCGCAACATCACCTCCAACACCAGTATCTCGCTTCTGGGCAGTGCCTTCTACACCAGGGAACAGGAGAAATACGATGTCCAGGGACAGTATTGGCTAGACCAGACCGAGACCTCCGAAAACCTGGGTGTAGGAACTTACTTCGAGCATGCCCGCAACTATCTCACGGCTCGCGTGATGAGTGCCAAGCTGATGCTGAAACACAAGGTACAGAAGCATGACATGGAAGCTGCTGTCACGATGAAACGGGAGCACATCGAAGAAAATTCCGTAGAATACGAGATGAGAGATTCTGCCGGATACAGCATTCCGCACACCGGAAAGGATCTCTATATGTACTATTCCATGAAGGCTAGAAACGAGTTGAATGCCAACCGCATAGAAGCCTATCTTCAAGACACTTACCGATTCACGAGCGGAGGAGATTCTACCCAGGCTGGCGATATCAGGCAAACACTCTATACCCTGAACTATGGTCTTCGTCTGAGCCATTGGAACTTCAACCGGGAAACCATCCTGAGCCCGCGCGTCTCTCTCGCCATCATTCCGGCAAACCATGAGAATACGACGCTCCGTTTCGCTGCTGGTCTCTATTATCAGGCACCTTTCTTCAAGGAGCTGAGAGATACCTCAACCATTAATGGAGTAACCATCGCAACGCTCAACCGGAAGATCAAGAGTCAGCGAAGCATCCACTTCATAGCCGGTTACGACTACCGGTTCAGGGTGAATGATCAGAGATACAAGTTCTCTGCCGAAGCCTACTACAAGGCATTGAGCAATCTGGTGCCCTACTCTGTCAGCAATGTAAAGGTAGTTTATTACGGACAGAACGAATGTAACGGTCATGCCGCTGGTCTCGACTTCAAGCTCTATGGCGAGTTTGTACCTGGCACGGATTCCTGGCTCAGTCTGTCGCTGATGGATACCAGGATGAAGCTCAACGGCAAGAGCATCCCGCTTCCTACCGACCAGCGTTATGCGGTGAATCTCTTCTTCACCGATTACTTCCCAGGCAGCAGGAAGTGGCTCCTGTCTCTCAAGCTTGCCTTTGCCGATGGTCTTCCATTCGCAGCACCTCATAGAGAATTGGAAACCAACAGTTTCCGTGCCACCGCCTATCGCCGTGCAGACATCGGAATGAGCTACCAGTTACTGGACAACCGCCATCATGAGCACAGAACATTCCTCAAGAATGTAACAGTGGGTATAGATTGCCTCAATCTCTTCGGCATTGACAATGTAAACAGCTACTACTGGGTAACGGATGTCACGAATCAGCAGTATGCCGTGCCTAATTATCTCACCGGCAGACAGCTCAATGCAAGAGTATTACTGGAATTCTGATAAGCCAGAAGTTAAAAGCAGAGAGTAAGGAGTTAAAAGCGAGGAGTTTTAGCACTCAAAAATGGTGATTTTTCACATTATTCTAAATATTTAACCGTAGATAGTTCGCTATCTGCGGTTTTTTTCGTATCTTTGTGCCCGATTTATGCGATGAGGATTCATATCCATCATTTCAAATCACTATAAACGAAAAAAGAAATTATACATAATAATTAATTATGAGCAAACAAGTAGAAAAGATTAAAGAGCTGATCGCTAAGCGCGAACAGGCTCGTCTTGGCGGTGGTGAGAAGGCCATCGAGAAGCAGCATGCACGTGGCAAATATACAGCTCGTGAGCGTATCGAAATGTTGGTAGATGCTGGCAGTTTCGAGGAGTACGACATGTTCAAGTTGCACCGTTGCACCAACTTCGGTATGGAGAAGAAGCAGTACCTCGGTGATGGTGTGGTAGCGGGTAGCGCTACTGTAGCAGGCCGCCTGGTTTACGTATATGCTCAGGACTTCACCGTTAACGGTGGTTCTCTCTCTGAGACAATGGCACAGAAGATCTGCAAGGTAATGGATATGGCAATGACTATGGGTGCACCTGTTATCTGTATGAACGACTCTGGTGGTGCCCGCATCCAGGAAGGTATCTGCGCCCTCGCTGGTTATGGTGAGATTTTCGAGCGCAACATCCTCGCTTCTGGTGTCATCCCACAGATCTCTGCTATCATGGGCCCTTGCGCCGGTGGTGCCGTTTACTCTCCAGGTTTGACCGACTTCATCATCATGAAGGAGCAGACTTCTTATATGTTCCTGACAGGTCCTAAGGTTGTAAAGACCGTAACAGGTGAGGATATCGATGCTGAGCACCTCGGTGGTGCATCTGTTCACGCAACCAAGAGTGGTGTTACCCACTTCGCTGCCAAGACAGAGGAAGAGGCTATCGAGATGATCAAGAGCCTGCTCTCTTACATCCCTAGCAACAATACAGAAGAGGCTCCACGCGTAGAGTGCACAGACCCTATCGACCGTATGGAGGATTCTTTGAACGAGATTATCCCTGAGGATCCTAACCAGGCATACGATATGTATAAGGTGATTGGCGCTGTAACCGATAACGGAGAGTTCTTCGAGGTTCAGCCTAAGTTCGCCAAGAACATCATCACTGGTTTCGCTCGCTTCAATGGTCAGAGCGTTGGTATCGTAGCTAACCAGCCATCAGCTTACGCAGGTGTACTCGATGTAAACGCTAGCCGCAAGGCAGCCCGCTTCGTTCGTTTCTGCGATGCTTTCAATATTCCTATCGTATCCCTCGTTGACGTACCAGGATTCTTGCCAGGTACAGGTCAGGAGTACAACGCAGTCATCCTCCACGGTGCACAGTTGCTCTACGCTTACGGCGAGGCTACCGTGCCAAAGATCACTATCACATTGCGTAAGAGCTATGGTGGTAGCCACATCGTGATGGGTTGCAAGCAGTTGCGTGCCGACTTGAACTTCGCTTGGCCATCTTCAGAGATTGCCGTAATGGGTGCCAGCGGTGCCGTTGCCGTTCTCTGTGGTAAGGAAGCTAAGGCTAAGAAGGAAGCTGGCGAGGATGTAAAGGCATTCCTGGCTGAGAAGGAGCAGGAATACACCGACAAGTTCGCTAATCCATATCAGGCTGCTCAGTATGGCTACATCGATGATGTCATCGAGCCACGCAATACCCGTTTCCGCATCTGCCGTGGTTTGGCTCAGCTCGCTACCAAGCGCCAGAGCTTGCCAGCTAAGAAGCATGGCTGTATGCCAATGTAAAGTTGAACTTTGAACTTTGAACTTTGAACTTTATGATAAGTTTTCTGGGATAAGTTCTTTAACTGAGAAAGAATAAATGGATAAGAATATTTATGCTGCGATTGCCATGGCACTCTATGAGTACCAGGGCAATAACGTACACGACAAGGAGCCTGGCATCATCACTATCAAGCCACGTCAGACGATGTGGAACGCCAAGTTCTTGAGTTTAACAGCCAAACCATAAAGATAAAGAAATGAAAGAGTTTAAATATACAATTGACGGAAAAGAATACAAAGTTCAGATTGACGCTGTTGAAGGTAACATCGCAAGCGTGAACGTAAATGGCGAAGCTTACAAGGTTGAGATGGAACAGGAAGCTGAACCAGAGAAGAAGAAGGTAGTGCTCGGTCAGCCAGCTGCTGCATCTGATGATACTGAAGCTACTCCAGCTGCCAACGTAAATACAGCCAACGCTGTAAAGGCTCCTCTCCCTGGTACTATCACCAGCATCGAGGTGGCTGTTGGTCAGGAGGTGAAGGCTGGCGATACTGTTGTCGTTCTCGAGGCTATGAAGATGCAGAACAACATCGAGGCTGAGAAGGATGGCAAGGTTACAGCTATCTGCGTAAAGCCTGGTCAGGCTGTACTCGAAGAAGATGCACTCGTGGTTATCGAGTAATTCAAGAATTTTAGAATTCGAGAATTATACTTTCTGATTCGGAAATTTATAAAGAATATCAAAGGTCGCAAGCTATTAATAGTTTGCGACCTTTTTCTATATATGTACGAATCCCGCAGGACCGTTCAATCTCTGCCCTTTGGTCCTTACATACTTCAGGAACTCAACCACCACGGGGTTCTTGGGCTTTCCTGCCGTAACGAGATAGAGATTTCTAGCCGGTGGTGCAGGATATTTCCCTTGGGCGATGGCATTCATCAATTCATCCAGGGTATCATAGAATTGCTCATCCTCATCCAATTTCCCGTTCCCATTCACGTCTATCGGAACAATGGCGATACCTTTCGTAGGCTGATGCGTCTTGTCATTATAGGCATAACCGATATTGTTGAATCCGATGCCGTTCACATCCTTCTGCAAGGTCTCAGCAACACCCGGATCTCCAAACACGCCTGTTCCCTTCAGGTCTTCCTGCTTCTTGCCCAGAAAGGCAGCCCAGGTTTCGGCGGCACCACAGGCATCACTCCGGGTATAGACATTCAGTTTCGTCTTTCCTTCCCAAATCGCCTTAGCCTGCTTCTGACTCAATCCTGTCTTCTGTAATTCTCGATATGCGGGATTATGTGCATTGATCGTCGCCACCACGGCATCCTTCGCCACTGCAAACGCCAAGGCCCCTTTCTCCTTCTCCTGCGGTTTCAGTTCGCGGCTCACCATCGCAATATCCACCTGGTCGGCAAGCACATCGGTAATGCCCTTTCCCGCTCCACCTGCAGAAATATCAATATCTACATCGGGATGAAGCCGATGAAACTCATCCGCCCACTGTATCGCCAGGGGATAGAGAGCAAAAGCACCCGACAGAGTGATGTATCCACTCAGCACCTTCTTGCCGTCCGCATCCCGCTTCACTTCTCCCCTGCTGCCGCAACCCGCTAACAGTAAGGAAGTTCCTGTCACTATGATTCCTATGATTCTCTTTCTCATATCTATACCTTATTATATATATTACTAACTGGGTGCAAAGGTATAAAGATTATCCAGAAGGAGCAATACCACGTTTGTACCATTCTCATATACCACACATAGGGTATGCAATTACCCTACATGGGGTATTGTTTAGCTGCCAAAATCGCCGTACCTTTGCACTCGAAAATATGAAGTATCAAACTTCAGAAAACAAGAAGTATTAACTTGGAGGATTACACCTTATTATATATAGGGGTATGAATCACAAAATATAGGAGATAAGGACATGAATACAATGTTTGCTCACGAGGCTCATACACAGCTCGACACCAAGAACTTGAATGTTTATATCAATGGTGCCCAGATTCTGAAGGATGTGAACGTTCGCATCCCAAAGAACAAGATTACCTGCATCATCGGTCCTTCCGGTTGCGGCAAATCTACACTCCTCCGTACCTTCAACCGATTGAACGACCGTGTGGAAGGCTTGAAGATGAATGGCGAAGTGAACCTGGGTGAGAACAATATCCTCAAGGCTAGCAGCAGCAAACTCTCTGAGGTACGCCGTAACATCGGCCTCGTTCCTCAGCGCCCATGCCCTCTCCCTATGAGCATCTACGACAATGTGGCTTACGGTTGCCGCATCCATGGTATCAGAAACAAGAAGAAGCTGGACCATATCGTAGAGCATTATCTGAAATCAGTAGGCCTCTGGGAGGAAGTGAAGGATAGACTGAAGAGCCCGGCTTCCAAGTTGAGTGGCGGTCAGCAGCAGCGCCTCTGCCTCGCCCGCAGCCTTGCCGTAGAGCCAAGCTATCTCCTTGCAGATGAGAGCACTTCCGCTCTCGATCCTATCTCCAGCAAGAAAGTGGAGCAGCTCTTCACGGAACTGAAGAAGGATTACAGCATCGTGATGGTAACCCACACCCTCCGCCAGGCACTCCGCATCGCCGACCATGTCATCTTCATGTATCTCGGCGAGGTCATCGAAGAAGGTAGCGCTGAGGAGGTCTTCCATCATCCGAAGCACGAACTGACACAGGAATATCTCAACGGCGCATTCAGCTAGAATATCAACATAAAATAAAACAATACGATTATGGCACAGATTATTGTAAACGACGAAAAGCAGGAAGTAACACTTCCTTTGACATTGGCAGAACTCATCAAGATCAACAAGGTGTTCCAGCCAGAGATGGTAACCATCCAGGTGAACGAAGATTTCGCCGAGAAAGAGGACTACGAAAAGATCCAACTCAAGGATGGCGACCGCGTAGATTTCCTCTACTTCATGGGAGGCGGTGCTTGCTAAATACTGCTGTAGGAGCATAAACTGCTACACAAAGTAACTTTTTTTCTAAAGAAAAAAGACATAAAGTACAATAAAAGACTTATTAGATAGTTAATATATATAAGATTACGTCAGTCATTAATGTACGTTTTTGTATCGTTGACGCATATCATAAGTCTAGTATTCATCCATAAAAGAAATCAGAAGAAAAAATGATAGATTTAACAGAAGAACAGATAGAAAGATACAGCCGCCACATCCTCCTTCAGGACGTAGGACTCGAGGGACAGGAAAAGCTCCTCAATGCCAAGGTGCTCATCATTGGTGCCGGAGGCTTGGGTTCTCCAGTTGCCCTCTACCTCGCTGCGGCTGGCGTGGGACATATCGGTATCGTGGATGCCGATGTGGTTGACCTCAGCAACCTGCAACGACAGGTCATCCACCAGACCAAGGACTTGAACACTCCTAAGGTGGAAAGCGCCAAGGAGAAGATGATTGCCATCAATCCGGATGTGGAGGTGACAACCTACCATACCTTCCTCGCCTCAGACAATGCCGAGGAAATCATCAAGCCATGGGATTTCGTCATCGATGGCACAGACAACTTCCCAGTGAAGTTCCTCATCAATGATGCCTGTGTGCGCCTGGGCAAGCCATTTTCTCATGGCGGCATCCTGAGATTCCAGGGCCAGACCTTTACCCACCTGCCAGGCACGGCATGTTACCGTTGCTTCTTCAAGGAACCACCTCCAGCAGGCGCTGTTCCTACCTGTAGCCAGGCAGGCGTATTGGGTGCCATCGCCGGTATGCTCGGAACCATCCAGGCAGCCGAAGCATTGAAGTACTTCCTCGGTGTGGGCGAACTGCTCACCGACCGATTGCTCACCTTCGATGCCAAGACGATGAACTTCCGTACCATCAAGGTGAAGAAGCGTGCATCCTGCGAAATCTGCGGCGACCACCCTACCATCGATCATCTCATCGATTACGAGCAGGCAGCCTGCGATTTGAAGCACCACTAAATATAATGTTTAGTGTTTAATGTTTAATTATTGACTATAGCTTATGAAGATTAACGACAACGTAATCAAGGTTATTATCGAGCAGGCGAAGAAGGACGCACCCATTGAGAGCTGCGGACTTCTGTTAGGCAAGGATGATGTGGTGACGGAAAGCTACTGGATGGAGAACATCGACCATAGCGAGGAGCATTTTTCCTTTGCTCCGAAAGACCAGTTTGCGGCTCTGAAATACGCCCGAAGCAAGGGTTTGAAGATTCTCGCCAACTGGCACAGTCACCCCGCATCACCTTCCCGCCCATCGCAGGAAGACCTTCGGCTGGCTAACGATCCCAACATCCGTTATGCCATCATCTCATTGCTCGACGGAAAGATTCACCTCAATTCCTTCAAGGTATTGAACGGAGAAGTGGTGGATAAGGAAGTTCACTTCGAAAGTGAATGATGGGAACGTTCAGATTCCCTTGAACAAATTTTAAACGATACAAGAACATGTACAGAATACCTTCTACATTAAATGGAGACTTGGACTATACCCAGTCGCTCATCGACCAATTCAAGGCGGGCGAGATTCAGGCAGGTCAGTTGAAGTCAAACCGTGTGCCTATGGGCATCTACGAGCAGCGCAAGAACCAGCACTATATGTTGCGCCTTCGCTGTGCCGGCGGTCTTGTCACCCCAGAGCAGCTTGCCAAGATTGCCTTCGTGGGTCATCAACTCTCCACTTCGCATCTCCACGTTACCACCCGACAGGAGATTCAGATTCACAATGTTGATATCGAGGATGCCATTCCGGCGCTGAAGAAGCTGGAAAAGGTGGGCATCTCCAGCGCAGGTGGCGGTGGAAACACCGTAAGAAACATGATGGTGGATGACCGGAGCGGACTCACTGCCGATGAGGAATTCGATGTCTATCCTTACGTAGAGGAACTCACTTCCCGACTCATCGCCGAGAAAGATTCGTTCACGATGCCTAGAAAATACAAGGTGGCGATAGATACCAGTGTGGCTACAGCCAACTACTCCTACATCGCCGACCTGGGTCTGCAGGCACGAATCAAGGACGGACAGCGAGGATTCAGAGTGCTCATCGCCGGTAGTGCAGCCAGCAACGCCCACACCGGATGGGAGGTATTCGATTTCCTTCCAGAGAAGGAACTCTACCGTGCAGCCAAGGCTCTGAAAAACTGGTTCCATAAATACGGAAACAGAAGAAACCGCCACAAGGCGCGCATGAGATACGTGTTCTATAAATACGGCACAGAAGAAGCCAAGCGATTGTATCTAGAAGAGTTCGAGGAACTTAAGAAAGATGGTTCAATCGATTTCGAGGCTCCTGCTCTGCCATTGAAACATCACAAGCCCAACTTCCCTGCACTTAAAGCATCAACCGATTTCGAAACGTGGAAGCGCCGTTACGCCCACAAGCAGACCAATGCCGAGGGCTTGAAGGAGAACCTCTGGTATGCCTACATCCCATTGCGCCATGGCAACAACTCCACGGATTTCTTCGCAGAAGTAGCCGAATACCTGGGCAACTATGGCAACGATGTCATCCGCTTCACCAAGAAAGAGCAGATTCAGGTGCGCAATATCCCGGAGGAATATCTCACCAACATCTACGCCTTCTTCAAGAAACTGGGCGTCTATCAGATAGATTACCCGGTAGTGGTTACCAACCTCACCTGCTGTACGGGAGCCGACACCTGCCGTCTCGGTATCTGTCTGCCAAAGGGAGCCATCGATGGCATTGCCAAGCAGCTTCTCAACAGCGATCTCAACCTCGATGCCATTCCAGACTTCGAGCTTCGCATGAACGGCTGCACCAACATCTGTGCCCTTGCCACCTGGGGCGACCTGGGATTCAGCGGACGTGTAGGACGTGTGGGCGATGATCCATATCCAGCCTACACCATCTGGTTGCCTGTAAAGGGCAAGCACGAAATCGACCTTCAGCAGGGTTATATCGCCGCCAAAAAGATTCCAGCCTTCGTAGAGGATTACCTCAGAGATGTGATAGCCGAGCAAGCCAACTATGCCGATTATTATGACTATGTGGCGAAGAGAGGCGTAAACATCGTGAAGGATCTGATTGCGAAATACAAGGAGGTGGCTCCGTATTCTGAAGAGCCTGACACCTTCCTCGACTTTGGAGACGACGAAAAGTTCTCGCTCATCAAATACGGAAAAGCCGAGTGTTCTGCCGGATTATTCGATATCATCGAAATCGACCAGGATACCATCAGAGAGAAACTCCGAGAGATAGACAAGATATTGAGCGATGATAAGTCGCACACGGATCTCACGGATCTCACGGATATTGTGAACGAAGAGGACGGAAAGAAGATAGAGAAACTCCTCCACGACATCGTGTTCTCGGAGAACAGAATGCTGCTCGTTACCCGTGGTCTCGACCCACGTACCGACGAGGACGTATATCAAGGTTTCGAGAAGGAGTTCATCGCAGCCGGTATCATCCCAGAGAAGTTCAAGGTATTGACAGATAAAGCAAGAAACAACAAATCATTGATAGCAGAGAAGCCTTTGATCGATGAACTCGCCGTTCTGCTCAACGACCTCTACCAAAACATGGATGATTCGCTTCAGTTTAAGCTCCCTGCTGCTCAAAGTCCCACAGACAACACAGATTCAAAGGAAAAATCTGCGGAATCTGCGAAATCTGCGAGACAAAAAAACGGAAGCGAGAATGAAGAAAAATCCGTGGAATCCGTGAAATCCGTGTGCGTTTCCGAAAACGAGAATGAACAAAAATCATCTGCGGGAGAACCAGAAGCCATCTCCCCTGATGTGAAGAAGGATTTCCGTGGCGTGATGTGTCCGATGAACTTCGTGAAGACGAAGATTGCCCTCACACCAATGCAGAGCGGCCAGATTCTGGAGATTCTCCTCGACGACGGTGCTCCTATCGAGAACGTACCGGGCAGCGTGAAGAACGAGGGCCACACCATCCTCTCTACCGAGAAAGTAGAAAACTACTGGAAGATCCTCATCAAAAAGAAATAAAATTCAATCTATGTCTATATGGACTATCTTCCCATAACGATTAAAATCGTCTCCGCCAACATACTCATCGTTGGCGGAGGGAAGGTAGCGACCCACAAGGCTCAGATACTCGCCCGCTTCACCACTCACGCAACGGTTGTAGCCCCAGAGATTACAGAAGAGCTGAAGGCACTACCCTTCCATATCAAAGAGAAAACTTTCGAAGCTGCAGATCTGGATGGAGTACAACTCCTCTTTGTATGTACAGGAGATCATGAGTTGAACCACCATATCAAAGAACTTGCAGCAGAACGGCATATTCTGACCAGCGTTTGCGATGACCCGGCTCAATGTGATTTCATATCCCCAGCCATCTATCGCGATGACAACCTCACCATTGCCGTTGGAAGTGATTCCAGGGATGTAAAAAGAAGCATCCGAGTAAGAAACAGAATAAAAGAATTGATAGAAAATGGTACATTACAAATCGATTGACCAAAGCCAGTTCGCTGAAGGAACCGACATCAAGGAGCAGGAAAGAGTCTTCGATGATTTTCTACAAGATTCACTCTTGGAAATACAAGGAAGTCATATCAATAAGACAAACAGAGCCCCCCATGAGGTTCATATCAACAGCAAGCAGCCCGACGAGGAAGTTCCTTATATCTTCCTGAGAACCTGCAACCGCAGCGAGATATATTACGGCGAAGGCGAAGTTCCCGATGAGGTGGCCCGCCATCTCTTCCGTGTAGTATCAGGCTTGGAATCTGCCATCATTGGCGAAAGAGCCGTTCAGGGACAGGTGAAGGAAGCATACTATACCGCCAAGGCGCAGCGCCCGTTAACCGCCGAACTCCATCGCCTTTTCCAAAGCGCATTGCAGGTTGGCAAACGGGTAAGAAACGAGACCGAGATTTCTCATGGTGCCGTATCCCATAGTCTTGCAGCCCTGGAGATTATTGAGGAAACAATCAATAAGAAATCTCTGAAAGAAAAGATCAGTGGCATTGATTCTTTCGGGAATCTTGACTTAAGGGATGCAAGAATCACCATCATCGGTGTCAACAAACTGACTGCCGACATTCTGAAGTTCCTCCAGAACAAGGGAGCCCAAATGGTATTCCTCGCCAACCGCAGTCAGATCAAGGCACATTACCTAGCCGATCCGCTCGGCATCAAGGTATATACGCTGGATGAGAAGCAGGAGTTCCTGGCGCAGACGGATATCCTCATCAGCGCCACCTCAGCCCCTCATCTCATCATCCGCAAGGAAGACATCCCAGAGCAGAAACCCCTGCTCGCCATCGACCTCGCCTTCCCTCGCGACATCGATTCCCGACTCAGCGAACTCCCCCACGTCCAGCTCTACAAGTGGTGTCGAAAGCAGGGA
>URYG01000011.1 GCA_900551985.1 uncultured Prevotella sp.
TAATCATCTAATTTACAACACCTTATACCATCCCGGTGAAGAGTGAAGAGTAAATTAGAAAATGCTATTCTTTTTCCTTGTAGAAAATTTTGTTGGCACCGCTTGTAATCTGCAGCGCCTCAGGATGTTCCTCAATAAAGCTGTTGATGTGGCGGATACGCTTCTCCTCCAGGATTTCATCCACGGCAATGAGAATGCCCGTCTCCTCTACATCGCCGAAGCCATAATTGATGGCTGTACCAAAGAGCTTCATGGTAGGACTGAGGTTCATATAGGCATTCACCAGAGGAGGAATATTGAAACCGAGCTGGCGAATCTCATGATTCAGAATGCGATAGTCGGCACGGAAATCATCTTCTGTGAAGATAGCTGCCATCTCGCTCTCAGGAGTTTCCAACTTCAATGGCTTCATCGGAATCACCAGGTTCTCCTTGTCATCAAAATGCTTCTTGAGGAAGTAGAGAATCATATCGCGGCCACGACGGATGTAAGAAGGATACATCGTCATCTTGCCGAAGAAATACTTTACATCCGGATAGAGCACGGTGAGGGCGCCCAATCCATCCCAAAGATTGTCGAGAGCAAAGATACTCTTGGTATTCTTGCGCACATTCTGATACTCGAGAGAGACGAACGAACGGCCCAGCTCCACAGTATATGGCATATATTCCTTCAGGAACTTATCTGAAAAGTGGAACATGTGACTGGTAGCAAGCTTAGGCTGCCCCTTTTCATCAAGTTCCCAATCCTTGCCCAGGAGATAACGGTAGCCACCGATAATCTCGTTAGCCTCTGGATTCCAGACAATAAGCTGCTTGTAGCAGTTGTCACCAAAGTCGAATTCGTCAAGGTCCATCGATTTACCCGTTCCACCACCTGCTTCGCGGAAAGCGATTTCACGAAGGCGACCAATCTCCTTCAATACATTTGGCGAATCATTAGCCGTAACGATATATATTTCGTTATGACTCTTGTTGGTCATACGAAGCTGCTTATCGGGAGTCAACTCGCTCTTCAGCAGTTCGCGGTCAATCGGTTGGATGATTTCTTCTTCCATAATTCTCTATATAATATCGATAATTATCTTGTTCTATTTCTCTTATTTTTTTATGATTGCTAACCGTAGAAGGGTTCTCACTAGAGTTCGTAAACCCTGTCCTTCACATACTGTGCCCACTCTGTAGCCGACTTGCTGTGATCGAAAGTCTGCCATGGAATCGGCTTGCCGATGGCGATGCGGAAATGCTTGCCCACATTCTTGTACATCTCATCCACGAGGAACATCATGGCAAGGTTGAAAGGCAGATGTTTGTCGCTGAACCTGGCGATGCGATAGAACCGCTCGGAGTTCTGACCACCGAAATGGATAGGTACCACATCACGCTGATATTCCACGCTCTTGGAGATGAAAGTCTTCTTCCAAGGCAAATCGCGGATGCTGCCATCAGGCTGCTTGCGGCTGTTCAATCCCGCAGGGAACATCAGCATGTGGTTGTCGCTCTGGAATCCTGCCTCTACCATGCGAGGAAAGTCACGGCTCTGTCTGCCGGTCTTATTGATACCGATGCTCACCGGCTTCAAGCCCGGGAGATTGAGCAGCAGATCGTTTACCAGATAGCGGAACTTACCATCATAATGCGTTCCGATGATGGAACCGAGGCACACACCGTCCTGTCCACCCAGCGGATGATTAGACACGAAAGTATAGAGCTTGCCATCATTCTTATCCGGCAAATTCTCCAAGCCTACGATTTCTACATCCATCTTCAGATAGCGCACACATTCTGTAAGCCACTCCGTACCGGAGAGGTTTCGGCTTTCCCACAAGAACCTGTTCACTTCGTCTTCGTGTATAATCTTTTTCAGCCAAGACACGAGGAATCCAGGAACAAATTTAGCTTTGCTCCCCATCTTATTCTTCAGTATCTTTTCTATGTCTATCGTTTTCTCTATTGAACCACTCATTTTTAGTAAACCTAATAAGTACGTGCAAAGTTAGTTTTTCTTTTTTAAATATGAGTCATTTTTCCCGAAAAATTATCAATAATGCCGAAAAATAGTGCATTTTTCCACTTTTTCGGGAGAAATCAAGACAAAAAACATCGTTTTTCGCGAATTACTAGATACCAGCGAATAAGGAGCGAAAAAATGAAAAAATCATTTTTTTGCGCCCGTTTCATAAAATTTGTGGGGAAACATGGAGCTATGTGAGGATTTTTATGTACCTTTGGAGCCGAATTCCTATTAAATAGGTACATACGCGCTGTATATAAGTACATGCACGTGAAAGAAACAAGTTAAAAATAAGTAACTTACAAAAGAAAAAGATTCAAGAAGAATGATCAAGACAGCAGAAACATATCACGTACCCGTGCTCCTCAAAGAGAGCGTTGACGGACTCAACATCCAGCCAGGCGGCATCTATGTAGATGTTACCTTCGGCGGTGGAGGACATTCCAGGGAGATCATCTCCCGCCTGAGCGAGGGAGCACATCTCTACAGCTTCGACCAGGACGCTGATGCCGAGCGCAACGTGGTGGCAAATCCCAACTTCACCTTTGTATGCTCCAACTTCAGATACCTGAAGAACTGGATGAGATACTATGGCGTGGAGGGACTGGACGGACTACTCGCCGATCTCGGTGTATCGAGTCATCATTTCGACGACGAGACCCGCGGATTCTCCTTCCGCTTTGATTCTCCTCTCGACATGCGCATGAACAAGAGAGCCGGGAAGACTGCTGCCGACATCGTGAACGAATACGAGGAAGAGGCACTTGCCGACATCTTCTATCTCTACGGCGAACTGAAGAATTCCCGCCGCATCGCTTCAACGCTGGTCAAGGCAAGAGCCGCAAGCCCTATCAAGACCACCAAGGACTTCATGGCTGCCGTGGAACCCCTCTTCAAGCGAGAGCGGGAGAAGAAGGAGATGGCAAAGCTCTTCCAGGCACTGCGCATAGAGGTGAATCACGAGATGGATGCCCTGAAAGAAATGCTCCGCTCTGCCACCGAACTGCTCAAGCCGGGAGGAAGACTCTCGGTGATTACCTATCACTCACTGGAAGACCGCATCGTGAAGAATATGATGAAGGCGGGCAATCCAGAGGGCAAGGTAGAACAGGACTTCTTCGGAAGAATCGAGACGCCTTTCAAGCTCGTCAACAACAAGGTGATCATACCAGACGCCGATGAGCAGGAGAGAAACCCGAGAAGCCGCAGCGCCAAGTTGAGAATCGCAGAAAAGAAATAGAGTAAATGAGATTATCATGTAACTGCAATCATGTAATGCAATAGAAAATGAAACAAGATAAAGAAAAACCAGAAACAAGCAGCCCGGCTGAAGAACAGAAGCCGCAGGCTTCTGAGCCAGCAAAGACTCAGGAGAAGGCGCAGCCGGAAGCTCCCAAACCGGCTCCGCAGGCTTCGCTCAAGGAAGTGATTGCCAAGCAGGCCATCGAGGAGGAAGTATCGGGCTCTGCCAGCTTCACACTGCGCAAAATTCTGGGTGGTGACATTCTCACCGCACAAATCATCAGAAAGCAGATATGGCTGTTCATGCTCATCGTGGTTTTCATTATTATCTACATATCCAACCGATACAGCATCCAGAAGGATCTCATCGAATTGGATCAACTGCAAAAAGAGCTGCAAGACACGAAATACAAAGCACTGTCAACCAGCAGTCAGATAACAGAGAAGAGTCGTGAAAGCAATGTGCTCGATATGCTGAAACACAGCAAGGACAGCACCCTGCACATCGCCACACAACCTCCTTACATCATAAACGTACCAGAAGAATGAGCAAGTTTGAGCATAAGAAAGTAATGCCGCGCTATAGTGCCATCGCCATCATCATGACCCTGATTGCCACCGCCATCGTAGGAAAAGCACTCTACATCATGACGGCTAAGCACGACTACTGGATGCAGGTTGCCGAGCGACAGAAGAGAGACTCCGTGACCGTGAAGCCTAACCGAGGCAACATCCTGAGCTGCGCAGGACAGCTGATGGCAAGTTCGCTGCCTGAGTTCAAGGTATTCATGGACTTCAAGGCGCTGACCGCAGCCGGCAACGACTCGCTTTGGGATGCCAAGCAGGATTCCATCTGCCAGGGACTCCACAAGATATTCCCGGAGAAAACTGCAGAGGAATTCAAGCGCCATCTCATAGAGGGACGCGGCAAGAAGAGCCGCCACTGGGCGGTATATGGAAGCCGTATCGACTATAATACCTTCACCGAGGTGAAGGCGCTGCCAGTATTCCGCCTCACTCCCTACAAGAGCGGATTCCACTGGGAGGAATACAATGCCCGCACCCGTACCTACGGTTCGCTGGCAGGAAGAACCATCGGAGCCATGTTTGGTGCCAAGGATACTGCCCGATTCGGACTGGAGCTGAGCTACGACTCCATCCTGCGCGGAACTAACGGTATCGTGCATCGCCGCAAGGTGCGCAACAAGTTCCTCGACATCACCGACACCCCTCCTATCGACGGTGCCGACATCGTTACCACCATCGATGTGAGCATGCAGGATCTTGCCGAGCGCTCACTCATCGAAGAGTTGAAGGAAATCAATGCCAACGTGGGTGTAGCCATCGTGATGGATGTGCCTACCGGCGACATCAAGGCCATCGTAAACATGGAAAAATGCTTCGATGGCGAATACAGAGAGATTCACAACCATGCCGTGAGCGACCTTCTGGAGCCGGGTTCGGTGTTCAAGCCTGCCTCGCTGCTCGTAGCGCTCGATGATGGCGTGGTAGATACTACCTATCGCGTGGAAACGGGAGGTGGCGTCTGGCAGATGTACGGACGAGACATGAAGGACCACAACTGGCGAAAGGGCGGATACGGAATGCTGACCTTTGCACAGACCTTGTGGTACAGTTCCAACATCGGCGTGAGCCGAATCATCGACGACCACTACCGCAACTGTCCGGAGAAATTCGTACAGGGCATCTATCGCACCGGTCTGCACGACGACCTGAAGATTCCGCTGGTGGGAGCTACTCCTGCCCGAATCCGAATGCCGCACAGAAACAGCCACGGGCAGTATGACAACTGGGCAAAGACCAGCTTGCCATGGATGAGTATCGGATACGAAACGCAGATACCACCAATCTCTACCCTCACCTTCTACAACACCATCGCCAACAACGGTAAGATGATGCGTCCTAGATTCGTGAGCAAGGTAGTGAAGAACGGAGAAACCATCATGGAGTTTCCTCCAGAGGTGATGCGCGAACAGATAGCCAAGCCGCAATCCATCAATAAGATACAGACCATTCTGGAACAGGTGGTTAGCGTGGGACTGGGCAAAAAAGCCGGTTCGCCTAACTTCAAGGTTGCCGGAAAGACCGGTACGGCCCAGGTTTCCAAAGGAGCCGGCGGTTACAAGAGCGGCATTACCAACTATCTGGTGAGCTTTGCCGGCTACTTCCCTGCCGACAATCCTCGCTACAGCTGTATCGTCTGCATTCAGAAATCAGGTTTGCCAGCTTCCGGCGGCAGTATGAGCGGTAAGGTATTCCACGACATTGCCGAAGGCATCATGGCACAGAGTCTGAAACTCGACGTGAAGGATGCCAAGGATTCAGCCTCCATCTTCGTTCCGGACGTGAAGAACGGAAACGTGCTGGCTGCCGACTACGTACTCACCCACCTGGGCATCAAGACCAACACCAACTGGAGTGGAAGCTACGCCAACGGCAATCCTATCTGGGGCAAGGCAGAACGCATAGGAAGCAGAAGCATCAAGCTCATCAAGGAGAAGCAATACGGCAAAGGCACCGTACCGGATATTACGGGTATGGGAGCCAGAGACGCTATCTTCTGCATGGAGAGCAGGGGAATCAGAACCAGGATTCATGGCAGAGGCAAGGTAATCAAGCAGAGTCTCATGCCGGGAACACCGGTCAAGAAGGGTTCCATCTGTATCATCGAATTGAACTAATATATATAATAAGGTGTAAATACATAAAGATATTAAATATGAAGTTACAAGAATTACTCAAAAACATCGAGCCGATTCAGATTGTCGGCGATGCTGATGTAGAGGTTTCGGGCGTAAACATCGACTCCCGAAAGATTAAGGAAGGTCACTTGTTCGTTGCTATCAAGGGCACTCAGGTTGACGGCCACCAGTTTATTCCTAAGGCATTGAGCCTGGGCGCAAAGTCGGTTTTGTGCGAGGATATGCCTGATGAGAAAATCGAAGGCGTAACTTACATTCAGGTAGCATCTACAGAAGATGCTGTAGGTAAAGTGGCTACACTCTTCTATGGAGACCCATCCAAGAAACTGAAGTTGGTTGGCGTGACTGGCACCAATGGCAAGACCACCATCGCCACCTTATTATATAATATGTTCCGCAAGTTCGGCCATAAGTGCGGTCTGCTCTCTACCGTCTGCAATTACATTGAGGGCGAGGCGATTCCTGCCGACCACACTACCCCAGACCCTATCGAGCTGAACATGCTGCTGGGCAAGATGGTAGAGGCAGGATGCGAGTACGCCTTCATGGAGTGCTCTTCTCACGCCATCGCACAGAAGCGTATCGGCGGTTTGGAGTTCGCCGGCGGATTGTTCACCAACCTCACCCGCGACCATCTCGACTACCACAAGACATTCGAGAACTACCGCAACGCCAAGAAGGCATTCTTCGACGGTCTGCCTAAGACAGCCTTCGCCATCACCAATGCCGACGACAAGAACGGCATGATTATGGTACAGAACACCAAGGCTACCGTGAAGACCTACTCTACACGCTCTATGGCAGACTTCAAGGCAAGAATCCTGGAGTGTCACTTCGGCGGCATGTATCTGGAGATAGATGGCAGAGAGGTAGGCGTACAGTTTATCGGAAAATTCAATGTAAGCAATCTGCTTGCCGTATATGGTGCGGCTGTCATGCTCGGCAAGAAACCTGAGGATGTACTCGTAGTGATGAGTACCCTTCACAGCGTAAGCGGACGATTGGAGCCTATCCAGTCGCCAGAAGGCTATACAGCCATCGTTGACTATGCTCATACACCAGATGCATTGGAGAACGTATTGAACGCCATCCACGAAGTACTCGACGGCAAGGGCGGAGAAGTGATTACCGTCTGCGGTGCCGGTGGAAACCGTGACAAGGGCAAGCGCCCATTGATGGCTCAAGAGGCTGTCAAGCAGAGCGATAAGGTTATCATCACCAGCGATAATCCTCGCTTCGAAGAGCCACAGGACATCATCAACGACATGCTGGCTGGTCTCAACGCCCAGCAGATGAAGAAGGTGATCAGCATCGTTGACCGCAAGGAAGCCATCCGCACAGCCTGCATGCTTGCCAAGAAGGGCGATGTGATCCTCGTTGCCGGTAAGGGACATGAAGACTATCAGGAGATCAAGGGCGTGAAGCACCACTTCGACGACAAGGAAGTGCTTCGCGAAATCTTCGGTATCAACAAGTAGTATTATCATCTAATAGAAAAAGAGAAGAAGAAAAATGTTATACTATCTTTTTAGATTTCTGGAGCAGTGGGGCATCTCTGGTTCCCACATGTGGGGTTACATCTCATTCCGTGCCCTGCTCGCACTGATTTTATCACTCGTCATCTCTGCATGGTTTGGCGAGAAGTTCATCAAATACCTCAAGAGCAAGCAGATTACCGAGACCCAGCGCGATGCCAGCATCGACCCGTTCGGCGTAAAGAAGATCGGTGTCCCATCCATGGGTGGCGTCATCATCATCCTGGCTATCCTCGTACCGGTATTGCTGCTCGGCAGATTGCGCAACATCTATCTGATCCTGATGATCATCACCACCGTATGGCTCGGTTTCCTCGGTGGAATGGATGACTTCATCAAGATCTTCAAGCGCGACAAAGAGGGACTGAAGGGCAAATATAAAATCGTAGGACAGGTAGGTATCGGCCTCATCGTAGGTCTGGTACTCTGGGCTTCTCCAGACGTGAAGATGAACGAGAACCTCGCCATCGAGCGCCAGGGACAGGAGACGGTGGTGAAGCACCGTACCGAGGCGCGGAAGTCGCTGAAAACCACCATACCTTTCATCAAGGGTCATAATCTCGACTACTCCAGCATCACCAGCTTCTGCGGTGATTACAAGGTGGCTGCAGGCTGGATTCTCTTTGTGATCATGACCATCTTCGTGGTAACTGCCGTTTCCAACGGTGCCAACCTCAACGATGGAATGGATGGAATGTGTGCCGGAAACTCCGCCATCATAGGTGTGGCACTAGGCATTCTTGCGTATGTGTCGTCGCACATCGAGTTTGCCGCCTACCTCAACATCATGTATATTCCTGGCTCCGAGGAGCTGGTGGTATTCTTCTGTGCCTTTATCGGAGCCCTCATCGGCTTCCTCTGGTACAACGCCTACCCTGCCCAGGTGTTCATGGGCGATACAGGTTCGCTCACCATCGGCGGTATCATCGCCGTGGGCGCCATCATCATCCATAAGGAGCTGATGCTGCCTATCCTCTGCGGTATCTTCTTCGTAGAGAGCCTCAGCGTGATGATGCAGGTATATTACTACAAGCTGGGTAAGCGCAGAGGCATCAAGCAGCGCATCTTCAAGCGCACACCTATCCACGACAACTTCCGTACACAGGACAGCCAGTTGGATCCAGACTGCAAGTACCTGTGGAAGAAGCCTCGCAACTGCTACCACGAATCGAAGATTACCATCCGTTTCTGGATCGTGACCATCATCCTGGCAGCACTCACCATCATCACATTGAAGATTAGATAAAACAAAGGCTCTTATCAGCCTGACAAGATAAAGATACAACAATGAGCAAAATTGTAATTTTAGGAGCTGGCGAAAGTGGCGCAGGTGCTGCCGTGCTGGCGAAGAAAGAGGGATTCGAGGTTTTTGTCTCTGATATGTCTAAGATCAAGGACAACTACAAGAAGTTGATGGACGACCACGGCATTGAGTGGGAAGAGGGACATCATACTGAAGAGAAAATCTTAGACGCTGATGAAGTCATCAAGAGCCCGGGCATTCCTAAGGAAGCTCCTATGGTTCAGAAACTGATGGCTAAGGGTACTCCTATCATCAGCGAAATAGAATTTGCAGGCAGATATACAGATGCCAAGATGATCTGTATCACAGGAAGCAACGGCAAGACCACCACTACTTCGCTGATCTATCACATCATCAAGTCGGCTGGCTACGATGTAGGACTGGCTGGCAATATCGGCAAGAGCCTGGCGCTGCAGGTGGCAGAGACACCTCATAAGTACTACGTCATCGAGTTGAGCAGTTTCCAGCTCGACAACATGTACGAGTTCCGTGCCAACGTGGCAATCCTGCTCAACATCACTCCAGACCATCTGGACCGCTACGAGTTCAAGATGCAGAACTATACCGATGCCAAGATGCGCATCACACAGAACCAGACAGAAGAAGACAGCTTCATCTTCTGGAACGATGATCCTATCGTGAAGAAGGAACTGGAGAAGTATGACCTCAAGTCACACCTCTGCCCATTCTCAGAATTCAACGAGGAAGGATGCGTGGGCTACATCGAGGACGGCAAGTACAAGCTCAACTTCCCATCGGCCTTCGAGATGCCACAGGCAGACATGAGCCTGCGCGGCAAGCACAACATCTACAACAGCCTGGCAGCCGGACTTGCCTGCAACATCGTTGGCATCGACCACGAGACCCTGCACAAGGGCCTCAGCGACTTCCCTGGCGTAGAGCACCGACTGGAGAAGGTGGGTAAATTCAAGGGAGTTTACTACGTAAACGACTCAAAGGCTACCAATGTGGATGCTTGCTGGTACGCTCTGGAGAGCATGACAACCCCTACCATCCTCATCATCGGCGGTAAGGACAAGGGCAACGACTACAACCAGATCAAAGACCTGGTAAAGGAGAAGTGCGCAGGTATCGTATATCTTGGAGCCGACAACCAGAAGCTGCACGACAACTTCGACGCCCTGGGCATCCCTGTTCGCGACACCCACAGCATGAAAGACTGCGTGACAGCCTGCCAGGAGCTTGCCAAACCAGGCTACACCGTATTGCTGAGCCCATGCTGCGCCAGCTTCGACCTCTTCAAGAACATGGAGGATCGCGGCGAGCAGTTCAAGGCCCTGGCAAGAGCCATCGGTGAATAACTTTTCATTTGGCAAGAACTTAAGTGATAATAATTTTAGAGATAGGACAGTTAAGAAATGAACAATAAGACCATAGGCAACATATTCAAGGGAGACAAGGTCATCTGGATGGTCTTCTTCTTTCTCTGTATGATAAGCATCATAGAGGTGTATTCCGCCTCTAGCTCCTTGTCGTACAAGAGTGGTAATTATATGGCACCGGTAATACGCCATATAGGCCTCCTCTTTCTAGGCTTAGGCACCATGATATGTATGCTCAAGGTTAAGTGCAAGTACTTCAAGATCGTCACTCCTTTTGTGATATTTCCATCTCTGGGCTTACTCATCTGGGTTTTGATAGCGGGACAATCCACCAATGGTGCATCCCGCTGGATTAACCTAGTGGGCATCCAGTTTCAGCCTTCGGAAATAGCCAAGGGAGCGGTGGTTTTAGTGGTGGCACAGATTCTCAGTGCGATGCAGACGCAGAATGGTGCAGAACGGAGAGCCTTCAAGTATGTCTTGACGGCCTGCTGCCCGTTTATCATCCTCATCGGACTGGAAAACTTATCCACCGCCATGCTTCTGTGTATCACCATCTTATGTATGATGATCATCGGAAGAGTACCTATGAGTCAGATCGGAAAACTCGTGGGCAGCGTCTTGATATTTATCTGCGTAGTCTTCGCCGGCGTCATGATCGTGGGTGAAGACAAGGAAAACGGAGGTAACAAACCGGAAAATACGCTCACCGAGAACATCAACGAGAAGGAAGAAGCACCGGGTATGGCAGAGAAAATGTTCCACCGAGCAGATACCTGGAAAGCACGTATCGACAAGTTTATCAATTCCAAGCCAGTGGCTCCGGAAGACGTGGACCTGGACAAGGATGCACAGGTGGCACATGCCAACATCGCCATCGCTTCATCGAACATCGTAGGAAAGGGACCGGGAAACTCCGTAGAACGCGATTTCCTCTCTCAGGCTTTCTCCGACTTCATCTACGCCATCATCATCGAGGAAATGGGACTGTGGGGTGCCTTCTTTGTGGCATTCCTCTACATCATCCTGCTCTTCAGAGCCGGGCGAATCGCCAACCGGTGTGAGAACACATTCCCGGCATTCCTGTGCATGGGACTTGCCATCATGCTGGTTATCCAGGCACTGTTCAACATGGCTGTAGCTGTAGGCTTGGCACCGGTTACTGGTCAGCCACTTCCGCTCATCAGCCGAGGTGGAACCTCAACCATCATCAACTGTCTCTACCTGGGCATCATCTTAAGCATCAGTAGAACCGCAAAAAAGAAAGATTTGCCTCAAAACGAAGCAAATTTTGACAAATTTGCTGCTGCATAACAAAAGTGTATCATAAATAAGGTAAAAAATGCCATTAAATGGATTTTTTTGCTTACCTTTGCGTGAAAATTGTTGACCCTCGGGTCGTAAACAAGAATGGATTATGAATAATGAACTGAGAATTATCATAAGTGGAGGCGGTACAGGCGGTCATATATTCCCTGCCGTATCCATCGCAAACGCCATCAAGGCAAAGCGCCCTGATGCCAAAATATTGTTTGTTGGAGCACTCGGCAGAATGGAAATGCAGCGGGTTCCTGCAGCGGGTTATGAAATCAAAGGATTACCTATCTGCGGTTTCGACAGAAAGCATCTGCTCAAGAACATCGCTGTTCTCTTCAAGATATGGAAGAGCCAGCACATGGCCAAGAGCATCATCAAGAATTTCAAGCCAATGGCTGCTGTAGGTGTGGGCGGATACGCCAGCGGTCCTACACTCAACGTTTGCGCTAGCAAAGGTATTCCATGCCTCATCCAGGAGCAGAACTCATACGCAGGTGTGACCAACAAGCTCCTGGCAAAGAAGGCAGAAAAGATATGCGTGGCTTACGAAGGAATGGAACGTTTCTTCCCAGCCGACAAAATCATCATGACGGGAAACCCAGTACGCCAGAACGTATTGGAGACTACCCTCACCAAGGAAGAGGCACGAAAGCAGTTCGGTCTCGACCCTGACAAGAAAACCATCCTGCTCGTGGGCGGAAGCCTCGGTGCAAGAACCATCAACGAGAGCGTGCTTCAGCACCTCGACCTCGTGAAGGAAAGCGGCGTGCAATTTATCTGGCAGACAGGTAAGTACTACAACGCAGCCATCATGGAGCAACTCAAGGGCAAGGAACTGCCAATGCTCAAGGTTACCGACTTCATCAGCGACATGGGCGCAGCTTACAAGGCTGCCGACCTCGTGATCAGCCGTGCCGGAGCCAGCAGTATCAGTGAGTTCTGTCTCATCGGAAAGCCTGTCATCCTCGTCCCAAGCCCTAACGTGGCTGAAGACCATCAGACCAAGAATGCCATGGCACTGGTAAACAAGGATGCAGCCATCTACGTGAAAGATGCTGATGCGCCAAACGAATTGCTCCAGAAAGCCATCAACACCGTCAAGAACGAGGATAAACTCAACTCACTCTGTGAGAACATCAAGAAATTAGGATTAAAGAACTCAGCCGACGTCATCGCCGACGAAGTAATCAAATTAGCAACAAGATAATGGAAATCAAGGATATTAAAGCAGTTTATTTTGTAGGTGCTGGCGGCATCGGTATGAGCGCCATCGCCAGATACTTCCTCAGCAAGAAGTTGGTTGTAGCCGGATACGACAAGACTCCTTCTAATCTCACTCATGAGTTGGAAAAAGAAGGAATGCTCATCCACTACGAAGAGAATGTAGATCTCATCCCTGAGGCTTGCAAGGATGCCAAGAACACGTTGGTTGTCTATACACCAGCCATCCCAGCTGAGCACAAGGAGCTGGTTTACTTCCGCGAGAATGGATTCACCATCGAGAAGCGTGCACAGGTTCTGGGTACCCTGACCCGCACCCACAAAGGACTGTGCGTGGCAGGTACACACGGCAAGACTTCTACTTCTACCATGTGTGCCCACATCATGCACCAGAGCCATCTCGACTGCAATGCCTTCCTCGGAGGTATCTCCAAGAACTATGGCACCAACTACATCCTCTCAGACAAGAGCGACTTCGTTGTCATCGAGGCAGATGAGTTTGACCGCAGTTTCCACTGGTTGCGCCCATGGATGAGCGTCATCACATCTACAGATCCTGACCACCTCGACATCTACGGCACCAAGGAGGCTTATCTCGAAAGCTTCCGTCACTATACAGAATTGATCCAGCCGGGCGGTGCACTCATCATCCACAAAGACCTGGAGATGAAGCAGCATGTACAGGACGGCGTCAAGATATACGAATACAGCCAGGATGAAGGCGACTTCCACGCAGAGAACATCAAGATAGAGAATGGCGGAATCACATTCGACTTCATCTCTCCTATCGAGAACGTTACAGGCGTAGAACTCGGACAGCCAGTGCCAATCAACATCACCAATGGTGTAGCAGCAATGGCTATGGCGCAGCTGAATGGTTGTACAGCCGATGAGCTTCGCAACGGAATGAAGACATACGGAGGCGTGGACCGCCGCTTCGACTTCAAGATCAAGAACGACAAGCTCGTATTCCTTTCCGACTACGCTCATCATCCAAAAGAGATTTACCAGAGTGCAAAGAGTATTCGTGAGCTATACAAAGACCGCAAGATTACAGCCATCTTCCAGCCTCACCTCTACACCCGCACCCGTGACTTCTACAAGGACTTTGCCAACAGCCTGAGTCTCCTCGATGAAGTCATCCTCTGCGATATCTATCCTGCTCGCGAGCAGCCTATCCCAGGAGTTACCTCCAAGCTCATCTACGACAACCTGAAACCAGGCGTAGAGAAGAGCATGATTCACAAGGAAGACGTACTCGACCTGGTGAAGAGCCGTGACTTCGACGTACTCGTCGTTCTGGGAGCTGGCGATCTGGACAACTATGTTCCAGAGATCACAAAGATTCTAGAATCAAAATAAGCCCCCGGAGACAGGGGCTTATCCAAACAAGAAGAAAGTAATCAATGCATATCAATTGGCAGAAAACCCTACTCATCACCCTGGATGTTGCACTGGCAACCTATCTGGGATTCGCTTTCACCAAGTTTAACCAACCTGATGAAAAGGGAATGCTATGCACCAAGGTGAACATCAACATCGAGGATGAGATGACCAACGGCTTTCTGAATGCAAAGGAAATCAAGAAGAGACTGGAGATTAAAAAGCTCTATCCCCTGGAGAAACCGCTGAGCAACGTGAACGCCAGGAAGATAGAGGAAACCTTAAAGACCAGTCCCTTCGTGAAGACCGCCGAATGCTACAAGACGCAAGACGGACTGGTGGATATCTACCTCACCCAGCGTATGCCAATTGTGAGAATCAAGAGCATCAACAACGAGGACTACTATATAGATGATCATTATCAGGTAATGCCCAACACCAACTATACGAGCGATATCATCATCGCCACTGGCAACATCAACAAATGGTTTGCCCAGAAATACATATCGCTGGTAAGCAAGACCCTGATGAAGAACAATCTTTGGAGAAATCAGATAGAGCAGATCAACGTACTGCCCGACAGGGGCATTGAACTGGTGCCACGAGTAGGAAACCACATTATATATATAGGTAACCTGCCGGAAAGCAATATCATCAGCAAAAGAGAGCAAGATGTAGAAGACTTCATCAACAAGAAGATGGACCGTCTGGAAAAGTTCTACAAATATGGTCTCTCTCAAGCTGGCTGGAACAAATACTCATACATCAATATCGAGTTTGACAACCAGATAATTTGCACAAAGCATCATAACAGCTAATTTTATAATTGAAACAGAAAAAGATAATATATAAAGACTATGCCAAAGGAATTTATTGTAGCTATCGAGCTTGGCTCATCTAAGATGACAGGTATAGCTGGTCAGAAGAATTTAGACGGCAGCATCACCGTGCTGGCTACCGTCGAGGAAAACTCGTCTTCTTGTATCAGAAAGGGTGTTATCTATAACATCGACAAAACATGCCAGTGCCTCACTAGCATCATCAAGAAGTTGAAGAACTTCCTCAAACAAGATATTACCCAGGTTTACGTGGGTGTAGGAGGCAGATCTATCAGAAGCCTCAAGAACGTCATCGTGAAAGATCTGCCAGGCGCATCTATCATCTCGCAGGATATGATTAATGAGCTGATGGACATCAACCGCAACATGACTTATCCAGATCAGGAAATTCTTGACGCTGCAACACAGGAATACAAGATAGACAACCAGTACCAGATAGACCCTGTAGGCATACAGTGCAGCCATCTGGAAGGTATCTTCCTGAATATCCTTTGGCGCAAGAACTTCTATAACAATATCAATACCTGCTTCGAGAATGCAAATATCTCGATTGCAGAGATGTATCTCGCACCATTGGCTATGGCAGACAGCGTATTGACCGACTCAGAGAAGAGAGCCGGATGTATGCTCGTTGACCTGGGTGCCGATACCACTACCGTATCCGTTTACTACAAGGGTATCCTGCGCCATCTCTCTGTCATCCCATTGGGTGGAAACAACATCACCAAGGACTTGACTTGCCTCCAGCTTGAGGAAGCTGATGCAGAAAAGATGAAGCTGAAATATGCAAAGGCTTACACCGATATCAGCAATATCGACCCAACACTCAACTACTCTGTAGATAAGGACAGAACCATAGAGAGCAAGAAGTTTATCGAGATTGTAGAGGCTCGCGTAGAGGAAATCGTAGAAAATGCCTGGTTCCAGGTACCTGTTGAATTCTCAGATAAGCTGATGGGAGGTATCATCCTCACCGGCGGTGGAAGCAATATGCCTGAAATCGACAAGGTATTCAAGACTCATACCCATATCGACAAGGTACGCATCGCCAAGTTTGTTACACAGACCGTCAACTCAAAGGATCCTAAGATCACCAATCATACAGGTATGATGAATACCGTATTGGGACTCTTGGCTAAGGGCGACATGAACTGTGCAGGCAGCGAATTCAACAACGATCTCTTCGACAACCTCGATAACCGTCCTACAACAGGAACAGGTGCAGAAGCTCACAAGGCTCCTCGCAACCCGAAGGAAACCGTAGGCACCGGCGTGGTATTGACTGCTGCAGAAAAGCAGAAGGCTGAAGAAGAGGCTCGCCGCAAGAGAGAACAGGAAGAGGAAGAGGCAAGACTCCTGGCTGAAAAGGAAGCAGAGGAGGAAGCAAAACGCAGAAAAGAGAACAGCCTCGTTCACAAGTTCATGAGAGGATTCAAGAAGTTTGTGAAGGATACCATCTCTGAGGAAGAATAATATAATCATATTTTAGAATAGACTATTATGCTAGATAACACAAATACTCCACATATTCTGGACTTTGGAGAGCCAGAAAAGGAAAACAGCATCATCAAGGTGATTGGTGTAGGTGGTGGCGGTGGCAACGCTGTCAACCACATGTACCGTGAAGGCATCCACGACGTAAGCTTCGTATTGTGTAACACTGATAATCAGGCACTCAACGATTCTCCTGTACCTGTACATCTGCAGCTGGGTAAGGAAGGTCTGGGAGCCGGCAACAAGCCTGCCAAGGCTCGCCAGGCTGCCGAGGAAACCCTGGAAGAAATCAAGCACATGCTGAACGACGGCACCAAGATGGCTTTCATCACTGCCGGAATGGGTGGTGGTACCGGTACTGGTGCTGCGCCTGTCATCGCAAGAGTGAGCAAGGAACTCGGAATCCTTACCGTTGGTATCGTAACCATTCCTTTCCGCTTCGAAGGTCCTAAGAAGATTGACCAGGCACTGGATGGTGTAGAAGAGATGTCTAAGCACGTAGATGCCCTGCTGGTTATCAACAATGAGCGTCTCCGCCAGATCTATCCAGACCTCGCTGTACTCGATGCCTTCGGAAAGGCAGACGATACCTTGAGCGTTGCAGCAAAGAGTATTGCAGAAATCATCACCGTTCACGGACTCATCAACCTTGACTTCAATGACGTGAAGACCGTATTGAAGGATGGTGGCGTTGCCATCATGAGTACTGGTTACGGTGAGGGTGAAGGTCGTGTCAAGAAGGCGATTGAGGATGCATTGAACTCACCATTGCTCAACGACAACGATGTGTTCAACTCCAAGAAGATCTTGCTGAGCATTGCTTTCGCCAGCGAGAAGAAGGACAATCCTGGTTTGACTATGGATGAGATGAACGATGTAAACGACTTCATGGAGAAGTTCGGAGACGACTTCGAACTGAAGTGGGGACTCGCCATCGACCCAGAGTTGGGCAGCCGTGTCAAGGTTACCGTATTGGCAACAGGTTTCGGTCTCGAAGACGTAGAGGGAATGAACCGCCACATGAAGAAGCATACAGAAGAGGAAGCCCGCCGCATCGCAGAAGAGGAAGAGACAAGAGCAGAGCGTCAGAACAGACGCGAGCGCTACTATGGCTCAGACGGCAACTCTACACAGTATAAGCGTCATCCACACATCTTCCTGTTCCGTCCAGAGGATCTCGACAATGAGGATGTAATCCTTCAGGTAGAGAATACACCTACCTTCAAGCGTACCCGTCAGACTCTCGAAGACATCCGCAATCTGGCTTCTGGCAATGCAGAAACAGAGGAGGCTAAGAAGAAAGACGATAACGACACAGTACAGGGAGTCATCAGCTTCGCCTAGGGAACCGTTCCTTAAGCGAACAGCTCCTGTAGAACAGAAAAGCTTTTCAGTTCCGGGAATCCCGGAACATGAATCCTATAATATTGCAATATCACCTCTACACAGCGGTTTCGATCCAATCGGGACATTGTGTAGAGGTGCATTGTTTCATAGCTCAGGCGAAGTAGCCCCAACATACGCAAAGAATCCTCTTTATTTAAATAATGTACGTGTGTAGGCACGAAGGAAACAAAGCGGCCTTCCTCCAAGTCGAAGAAATCGCTATGCGCACCACTCTCAAGGTTAGGCGAAAATCCGAGAAAGAAGGTTAGCCGAACCATAAAGACTATATGGAAATTGGCATAATTACCCTGTGCCTGGTCGAGCCACGCTACACTTTCCTCTATGAAGGAAAACAATGGTACATTCACCTGCTCATTTCTGGTGGCCTGCCCCAAAAGCTCTGCCAGAAACATAGACATTGCCAACTTGTAAGGAGAAAAAGGAAGATCTACAAAAGGCAAAGCAATGGATACATCCTTCAATCGCTGCAAGTTAGCTTTCGGACGATGGTCGAACTCCAGATTGAGAATCATCAGGGGCTGAAACAGCTGACGCTTCATCTTCGCCTTAGAAGACTTGGGAATTTTGACCATAAAAGAGACTCTGCCCAACTTTTCGGTGAAGAAATCCACGATAAGTTGTGCATCCCCATACTTAATGGTTTGCAGTACGATAGCTCTAGTTTTTACTTCCATTTTGTCTATAATTATTAAAAAACAGGGCAAAATTACAAAAAAACAAGCATTTAGCGAAAATTTTCACGGAAAAATTTGCAAGATTCAAATAAAAGTAGTAACTTTGCACCCGCAAATAAGCAATGGTCCCTTCGTCTATCGGTTAGGACGAGAGATTTTCATTCTCTAAAGAGCAGTTCGACTCTGCTAGGGACTACAAACATTAATAAAGAATATAAAAATAAAACATAGAGATGGCAAATCACAAATCATCAGTAAAGAGAATCCGTCAGGACAAGAAGAAGGCTTTGCATAACAAGTACTATGCAAAGACTATGCGCAATGCCGTTCGCAAGTTGCGCAACATGACTGACAAGGAGGAGGCTGCAAAGCTCTATCCTACAGTACAGAAGCTTTTGGACAAGTTGGCTAAGATCAACGTTATTCACGAGAACAAGGCTGCTAACTTGAAGTCTGGTCTTACACAGCATATCGCTAAGTTGGCCTAACTTCCAAGTCAAAGCAAAAGAGATAAATAAGGCTGCTATCCTTCATTGAGGGGTTGCAGCCTTACTCTTTTTTATACCCCTTCGACCTTCAATACATCACCACCTTACTTTTTTCTCCTTTTTCGCTAATTTTCACAAAGAAAACTAGCTGTTTCTCAGCTTTTTTTTGTATCTTTGCACGGAAATAAGACAATTCTAAAAATGGCAGAAAATCAAAACACCGCAAATAATTACTCAGCGAGCAACATCCAGGTTCTTGAAGGCTTGGAAGCTGTTCGCAAACGTCCGGCAATGTACATTGGTGACATTTCCGAAAAGGGTCTTCACCACTTGGTAAACGAGACCGTTGATAACTCTATCGACGAGGCGATGGCTGGTTACTGTACCGACATCGAGGTTACCATCAATGAGGACAACTCTATCACCGTAGAAGACAATGGCCGTGGTATCCCTGTGGATATGCACGAGAAGCTTCATAAGTCAGCCCTCGAAGTCGTAATGACCGTGCTCCACGCCGGTGGTAAGTTCGACAAGGGTTCATACAAGGTTTCTGGAGGTTTGCACGGTGTGGGTGTAAGTTGTGTAAATGCACTTTCTACTCACATGTTGTCACAGGTCTTCCGTGGTGGCAAGATCTACCAGCAGGAATACGAGAAGGGTAAGCCTCTCTATCCGGTAAAGGTGGTAGGCGAGACCAACAAGCGCGGTACACGCCAGCAGTTCTGGCCAGACCCAACGATCTTTACCCACACAGTCTATAAGTGGGACATCATCGCCAACCGTATGCGCGAGTTGGCATTCCTCAATGCAGGTATCAAGATTACTCTGAGAGATCTGCGCCCAGACGAGGAAGGAAAGACCAAGGAGCAGGTTTTCCATGCAAAGGACGGTTTGAAGGAATTCGTTCGCTACGTGGATCGCCATCGCACCCACCTCTTCGATGACGTCATCTATCTGAAGACAGAGAAGCAGGGTATTCCTATCGAGATTGCCGTGATGTACAATACTGATTACTCAGAAAACATCCACTCATACGTCAACAACATCAACACCATCGAGGGTGGTACTCACCTGACTGGTTTCCGTATGGCGTTGACCCGTACATTGAAGGCTTACGCTGAAGCTGACCCAACCATCTCCAAGCAGATTGAGAAGGCAAAGGTAGAGATTGCACCAGAAGACTTCCGCGAGGGTCTTACTGCCGTTATCTCCATCAAGGTAGCAGAACCTCAGTTTGAGGGACAGACCAAGACCAAGCTCGGAAACAGCGAGGTACAGGGTGCCGTTCAGCAGGCTGTAAACGAGGCTTTGTCTGATTACCTGGAGGAACATCCAGACGAGGCTAAGCGCATCTGTGAAAAGGTTGTCCTGGCAGCTACAGCCCGTATCGCTGCCCGTAAGGCACGTGAGAGCGTACAGCGCAAGAACTTCATGACTGGTGGCGGTCTTCCTGGTAAGCTTGCCGACTGCTCAATGAAGGACCCTAAGGAATGCGAGATCTTCCTCGTCGAGGGTGATTCCGCTGGTGGTTCTGCCAAGCAGGGGCGCGACCGTTTCCGTCAGGCTATCCTCCCGTTGCGTGGTAAGATTCTGAACGTAGAGAAGGTTCAGTGGCATAAGGTCTTCGAGGCAGAGTCTGTCATGAACATCATCCAGAGTATCGGAGTTCGCTTCGGTGTAGATGGTGAGGACAGCAAGGAAGCCAACACAGATAAGCTGCGTTACGACAAGATTATCATCATGACCGATGCCGACGTCGATGGTTCCCACATCGACACACTGATCATGACATTGTTCTACCGCTTCATGCCTAAAGTTATCGAGGAAGGTCACTTGTACATCGCTACCCCACCTCTCTACAAGTGTACTTACCGCAGCAAGGTAAGCGAATATTGCTATACAGAACAGCAGCGCCAGGCTTTCATCGACAAGTATGGCGATGGCACCGAAGATAAGAATATCCACACCCAGCGATACAAAGGTTTGGGTGAGATGAACCCAGAGCAGCTTTGGGAAACCACTATGGACCCAGCAACACGCTTGCTCAAGCAGGTTACCATCGAAAATGCAGCTCAGGCAGACGAGATTTTCTCTATGCTGATGGGCGACGATGTGGAGCCACGCCGAGAGTTCATCGAGCAGAACGCTACATACGCCAATATCGACGCATAAAGCGAACACCATATATTGGGGGCAGACTCTGCAGGAGTCTTCCCCCTTTTTTAGGTTGCCGCCTTCAAAAAGCAACACCCCCGACATCATGTTTTTTACAACTAATAAAACTAAATTTATGAAGCATCTGCTTTTTACATTTGCGCTAGCTGCCTCAACGTTCTTGAACTGCCAGGCGGCAACAGTTAGTAAAACTCCCCTACCCAACAAGTTGTGGTACAACAAGCCTGCATACGCCTTCGAAGAGTCACTGCCACTGGGCAATGGCAAACTGGGTGCGCTGGTTTACGGTGGAGTCAACAATGATTCCATCCAGCTCAATGACATCACCCTATGGACGGGCGTTCCTGTAAACCCTGACGAAGGTGGCGAAGCCTACAAGTGGTTTCCCAAAATCAGAGAAGCCCTGTTTAAGGAGGATTACAAGACTGCCGATTCCCTGCAGCACTATGTACAAGGACACAACTCTGAGTTCTACCAGCCGCTGGGCATGATCAATATCATAGACTGCAACCAGGGAGAATTTACTGATTACTATCGTGAGTTAAGTCTCGACAATTCCCTTGCTACAGTACAATTCAAGCGCAATGGCATCCAGTACACCAAGGAGTACTTTGCTTCACATCCCGACAAGATGATCGCCATCAAGTTGAGTGCCTCTCAAAAGAGGGCCATCAACAGCGACATCTCCCTGACCTCCCTCATTCCTCATCAGGTAAAAGCCTCCAGAGGACAAATCACCATGACAGGTCATGTTCTGGGAGATGAAGCCAACAGTACGCATTACTGTGCGATGCTTCAGGTAAAGAACACCGACGGACAGGTATGGGCTGACGATTCTGTGCTCCATCTGAAAGATGTAAGCGAGGCTATCATCTATCTCGTCAACGAGACGAGCTACAATGGCTTCGACAAGCACCCGGTAAAAGAAGGGGCTCCGTATATTGAAAGAGTATCTGATGATGCCTGGCATCTTGCCAACTTCACCTATGATGAATTCAAGCAGCGCCATATCGCTGATTACAGGAAACTCTTTGATAGAGTAAGCCTGAACCTGAAAGGTGCCAAGTTTGATGCTTCCCGTCCTACCGACCAGCAGTTGCTCGCCTATAGCGACAACCACGAGAGCAACCCTTATCTGGAACAGCTCTATTTCCAATATGGCAGATACCTGCTCATCAGCAGTAGCCGCACCAAGGGAGTACCAGCCAATCTGCAGGGACTCTGGGCACCAGCCCTCCGCTCTCCATGGCGTGGCAACTATACCATCAACATCAATCTGGAAGAAAATTACTGGCCGGCAGAAGTTGCCAATCTTTCCGAGCTGGTTGCTCCTGTAGATGGATTGGTAGAAGGCTTGTCGGTGACTGGTCGCCACAATGCCCAGCACTTCTATGGCATCGATAAGGGATGGTGCGCCGGACATAATACCGATGCGTGGGCGATGAGCAACCCTGTGGGAACCGGAAACGAGAGCCCGCAATGGAGCAACTGGGCGATGGGTGGAGCCTGGCTTGTAGAAACCCTCTGGGATCACTACGACTATACCCGTGATACGGAATATCTCCGCAATACAGCCTATCCTTTGATGAAGGGCGCAGCCGATTTCCTGTTAGCGTGGCTCATCCCAGACCCACACAATCCGAACGAACTGATTACTGCTCCTTGTACTTCGCCAGAAGCAGACTATATCACAGATAAAGGCTATCGTGGCAGCAGTTTCTATGGTGGAACCGCCGACCTTGCCATCATTCGTGAGCTCTTCAAGAACACTATCAAGGGTGCGAAAGCCCTGGGCATCGACAGCGATTACCAGCAGCAGTTGCAAGCTGCTCTCGATCGCCTGCGTCCTTACCACATTGGAAAACGAGGCAACCTGATGGAGTGGTATCACGATTGGGATGACCAGGATTGGCATCATCGCCATCAGTCTCACTTGCTCGGTCTCTATCCTTTCCACCAGATTTCGGTAGCAAAGACACCCGAGCTTGCTGCAGCCGCAACCAAGACTTTGGAGATCAAGGGCGACAATTCCACCGGTTGGAGTACAGGCTGGAGAATCAACCTCTGGGCTCGTCTGCATCGTGCCGACAAGGCTTACCAGATATACCGTAAATTGCTCACCTACGTTAGTCCTGAGATTTACAAGGATAGAAAGCATCACAGTGGCGGCACCTATCCTAACCTCTTCGATGCCCATCCACCTTTCCAGATTGATGGTAACTTCGGAGGCACCGCAGGTGTATGCGAGATGCTGATGCAATGCGATGGTGAAACGATGAATTTGCTCCCTGCTCTTCCACTGGAATGGCAGGCAGGAGAGATAAGAGGTCTAAAGGCCCGTGGCAACTATGGCGTATCGCTCGCATGGAACAAAGGCAAATTGACTCAGGCAACCATCACCAGCAAGAACGAGGGTAATCTGACCATCCTCTACAATGGCAAACAGAAAGTCCTCACCTTCAAGTCTGGAGAAACAAAGACCATCAAATAAAAGATCCATATCGATCATATCTATAGCTATAGAGTAAAAGACTATAGTTATCCATTAGAGTAAAAGACAAAACATTAAAGAAAAGGACAAAAGTAAATCAATGAGATACATAACAACTCTCATCATTTCTATACTTTGGGTACTGAGCTCCCATGCACAGGAGTTCGGTACCCACTGGATATCCTATCCCCTGCCCAACGATTCTTCTGAGGTATGGTTCCGCCAAAGCTACATCATGGACGAGCGCCCCACCCAAGCTTTTATAAATATTGCAAGCACAGGCAATTACAAACTCTATATCAACGAGAGAAACGTAACGGGAAGCCTGAAATTCGACGGTATCAAGGACAGCATTCTTCTGAACAGAACCATAGACGTAACCCGCTTCCTCAAAAATGGCGAGAATGTGATTGCTGTATGGTATGCCCCACAAGGCAAACCCAGCTACGGCAAGCAACTCTCGCTGGAATTCTACGGATGGCAGCAGGACAGCATTCCATTCTATCAGAAAGCAGACGGCAAATGGCTCTGCCGACAACTCAAGGAATGCAGCAATGGAGAAGGCGAACGCTTCCATGCCCGCACCAATACGCAGGCTTGGAAATCTGAGGAATACCAACCTTACGGATGGATTCACCCTACAGGTTGCGTCATCACAGACGAATACAGACAGGATACAGCTTATGTAGCGAATTATAAGGCCTTCGGCGACAAGAAGGTTATCAAGGATGAAAACAAGCTCTACAAGGTATTGAAGCCAGCATGTACATACAGAGACTCCACAGGTTACAACATCGACTTTGGCAGACCTTTCTATGGCACCATCCGCCTTACGCTGCGAGGAGCCGGCAAAGGAACCAGATTAAAGATCAATGATTTCCTGTACATCTGCAACGGAGAACTGGATGAGCAGGCATTCTGCCGATTTAAATTCAGCAAGCAAAAGATATACACGCTTACCTGGAAAGGAAGATTCAAGGAAAGTGATATCGTGGATATTGAAGGATTAGAGATTTCGGAATAAGCTACCAAGCTTTTCGAAATCTCTTTTTTTTTATTAATCTTCCAAGTCGGCGAGTAACAGCTCTGCCACTTCGCAAAGCTCATCATACCATTCCTTACCGAACTTCTCAATCAGCGGACCTTCCAGGAACTTATAAACAGGAAGATTCAACTCCTCACCCTTCTTGATGGCATCCTTGCAGATGCGCCATTTATTATAGTTGATGCCATACACTTCATTGCCGAAATCCTTGGCACGGATCGGATACAAGGCACAGGAGATAGGCTTCTTGAACTTCGACTTGCCTTCGCGATAAGCACGCTCCAAGGCACAAAGACAGCAATTCGGAATGGTATGTCCATCGCCCAAGTCTTTCAAGTCCTGATAGCAGGTAAACACACAATCCTTACCATTCACGATACTCGTTACCAAATCGCCTTCGATATCCGTATAAGCCACGCCCTGCTTGTCGATGATAGCCTGAGCAGAAGCCGAGAGATCATCCCAAACCACATCGAGCGCATCCTCTATCTCCATGATTTCATCCAGGGTAACAGGAGCACCCGCATCGCCTTCGATGCAGCATTCACCCTTGCAGGCATCAAGGTCGCAACAGAATTTTTCGGTGACGATATCAGGTGAAACCAATACGTTGCCCACCTGCAGAATACGCAGTTCGTCTTTCTTCATAATGTTTTTGAGATGAATAAATTTCTTTGAGTGTATAATAAAAATAATGATAGCTACCCATGAGTGGATAGCTATATATTAATAGGTGTACCTACCATTGGATAGGCGAAATACCATTCTGCTGCAGATACGCATTGCAGCGGGAGAAATGATGATTGCCAAACCATCCGCCACGGTTGGCTGATAATGGCGATGGATGCACACTTTCCAATATCAGGTGCTTGCTCGTGTCGATGAGTTTCGCCTTGCTTCGGGCATAACCACCCCAGAGGATAAACACCAAGTGTTCCTTATCCTTGCTGAGTGCCTTGATGGCTGCATCGGTAAACTCCTCCCAGCCTTTGCGCTGATGGCTCGCAGCCTGATGGGCACGAACGGTAAGCGTGGCGTTGAGCAACAATACTCCCTGCTTTGCCCAGCGGGTCAAATCGCCCGTGGCTGGCATCGGAGTGCCGAGATCCATCTGAATCTCCTTGAATATATTAATCAATGATGGTGGAAAAGTGATTCCATCCGGCACAGAGAAACTCAACCCCATTGCCTGCCCCGGCTCATGGTATGGATCCTGTCCGATAATCACTACCTTTACATCATCAAAAGGACAGAGATTGAAGGCATTGAAAATCAAACGGCCCGGAGGATAACAGGGTGTACGCAGGTATTCCTCTTTTACGAAGTTTGTGAGGTCAACAAAATACTGCTTGTCGAATTCTTCTCCTATATGCTGTCTCCAACTTTCTTCTATCTTTACGTCCATAATGATTTAAGTTAAAGAAGTCAAGGCTCCAAAAAGCCTTGACTTCCGAAATTATTATTAGTCAATAATCAAGTTCTCACCTGTCATATCAGCTGGCTGCTCCAAGCCCATGATGTGGAGGATAGAAGGAGCAACGTCTGCCAAACGACCATCCTTAACGGTAGCTGAGTTATTGTCAGTTACGTAGATGAATGGAACTGGGTTCAAAGAGTGAGCGGTGTTTGGTGTACCGTCCTCGTTGATAGCGTGGTCTGCATTACCGTGGTCAGCGATGATGATAGCCTCATAATCGTTAGCCTTGGCAGCCTCGATAACGTCCTTTACACAGTTGTCAACAGCATGAACAGCCTTAGCGATAGCGTTGTAGATACCTGTGTGACCTACCATATCACCATTAGCGAAGTTTACAACGATGAAGTCGTACTCCTGAGTGTTGATAGCACCAACCAGCTTATCCTTTACCTCGTAAGCGCTCATCTCTGGCTTCAGGTCGTATGTAGCTACCTTTGGAGAAGGAACCAGGATACGGTCTTCGCCCTCGTATGGAGTCTCACGACCACCATTGAAGAAGAATGTTACGTGAGCATACTTCTCTGTCTCTGCAGTGTGGAGCTGCTTCTTGCCCTGTGCGCTCAAGTACTCACCGAGAGTGTTCATTACGTTCTCCTTAGGGAAGAGGATGTGAACGCCCTGGAAGCTTGCATCGTATGGAGTCATGCAGTAGTACTGCAAGTCCTTGATGGTGTGCATGCCTTCCTCTGGCATATCCTGCTGAGTCAATACCTGTGTCAACTCCTTGGCACGGTCGTTACGGTAGTTGATGAAGATAACAACATCACCCTCCTGGATAGTACCGTCAACCTTAGAGTTATTGATTGGCTTGATGAACTCGTCTGTTACGTCCTCATCATAGCTCTCCTGCATTGCCTTCACCATATCGTCAGCCTGCTTACCCTTACCCTCAACGAGCAAGTCGTATGCTTCCTTCACACGGTTCCAGCGCTTGTCACGGTCCATAGCATAGAAACGACCTACGATGCTTGCGATGTGTGCACCATTCTTGTCGCAGCAAGCCTGAACCTCCTCGATGAAGCCCTTACCGCTCTTAGGGTCTGTATCACGACCATCCATGAAGCAGTGAACGTATGTCTCCTTCAAACCATATTCCTTACCAATCTCAATCAACTTGAAGAGGTGATCCAAAGAAGAGTGAACACCACCGGTAGAAGTCAAGCCCATCAAGTGGAGCTTCTTACCTGTCTTCTGAGCATAGCTGTAAGCATTGATGATCTCCTGATTCTTCAAGATGTCACCGCTCTCGCAAGCCTTGTTAATCTTAACGAGGTCCTGATATACCACACGACCAGCACCGATGTTGAGGTGACCTACCTCTGAGTTACCCATCTGACCGTTAGGAAGACCTACGTCCTCGCCACAAGTCTGGAGAGTAGAATGTGCTGAAACTGCTGTCAAATAATCGAGATAAGGAGTTGGAGTCTTGAAGATAACATCACCCTTATCATGCTTACCGATTCCCCATCCGTCGAGAATCATTAAAAGAGCTTTTTTTGCCATAATTACATAAAATAATTTAAATTCGAATTTCTGCCTGCAAAGTTACAACAAAATAGGTGAAGGACAAAATAAATTAAGATAAAAAAACTCCCACCTTTCTAAAAAGATGAGAGTTGATAACAAGATCAACAGGTTCGCAGGATATATCCTTTCTTGATGACAGCTTCGATACTTACCTTTTCATCCAGGTTCAATGCCCGGCGAAGATAGGTAATCTGCACGTTCAGGGCAAGGGAATTGGAGTATGAATCATCACCCCAGACTTCATTCAGTATGAAATCCCGCTCTACAAGCTGGTTCTGGTTCTCGGCAAGAAGCTTCAGAATTTCAGCTTGACGAGATGTGATGACTACTCTGGAATTACCACATTGCAGTTCATTCTGCGCATAGTAGAAAGCAATGGAACCGATAAAAACAGCAGATTCTTCACCTTTGCCGCCTTCTTTCGGTTGCTTCAACTCATAAATCATATTCTTCAGGAACTCATGGCGAATGCCATCAATGCGCTTTTGGAAGACTATGGTCTTAACCAGGTAATACAGACATCCTATCAAGATGAAAAAGAGAAAGATGCTTCCTATCAATTGCCACATCATGGCTTTGAGCGTTCGAGTAATAGGAATGGGCACCTGAAAAGAAATACCTTGGCGAAACATTGGGTTCGTCTGATACTTCACCGTCACCACACGTGACCATCTGCCTTCGACATCATATTTTGCATTCAGGAAGACGGTCTTGTAATCTAAATGGCGAAAAGAGGATATCTTCCCATATCCCTTATCATCCAGTAATCTTTGATAAGAAGCCAACGAGGGATGCTTACCTTTATAAGCCAGATATCTGCTAATGATGAGATAAGCATCATCACCCGTAAGATCAGGATCATTCAAACGGACAAGAAAGCGATGATTGTTCCAAAAAGAAAGCGTTGTACGGCTACATCCCTTCTTCATATCATATTCAGATTCTATCTTAAGCATAACCGTATCTCTTCTACCTTTCGTAGATGAATTCTCCTGTAACTTTTTTCTATTCTTCAAATCTTGCGCCAACACCTCATCACAATCCTTCTTGAATTGCTCTACCTGCTGGTCTAAGCTATATTGACTTTGAAGATGGAGCCAATAAGCCTGCGTGCAGAACAACAATGCGATTGCTACTCCACATACCATCCATACTATTTTCAGCTTACTGTTACTGTTCATACTTTCCTGATCTTTTGAATTTTGACGGCAAAGTTACTGAAAAATCCGTAAACAAAGGCAAGAGTAATAAAATAATAATAGACGAAAAGATGCAAAAGTAATAACTCAGTAACAGAAATCATCGATTTCATCGGATGATCTCAGTACCTTTGCATCACAAAAACGAATGAAACAGATAAAATAATGAATAATAGACGAAGATTATGAAAAAGGTATTATTAATAGCATGGCTTGCATTATATGCTTGCATGCTCCAAGCTCAAACAGTAAACCTGTTCGATGAATCAAGCATTGGCATGGGAGATTCCATTGATCAGGTAAAGTATCAGGTAGTATATAATGCCGAGTATATTTACGAAAAGAAATATACCAAGACCGACACCCTCATTGGCCGCATCGAAGAGAAAATGCTCTTGCAGATTGGCAACAAGTATTCCGCATTCTACAGTTATCCGATATTCCAAAGAGACTCTACCATCTCCGCAAATATGGCAAAAGGAATACCAGTCAATTTCTCCGGTAATGGCGGACAGATTAATTGGAAAGTATATAAGAACTATCCAGAACAGGGCAAGACTGCCTATCTCGATTTCTTTGCTGCTGACAGATATTTGTGCATTGAACCGATGGAACCGATAGACTGGCAACTCACAGACAGTATCGATTCCATCTGCGGTTACGAGTGCCACCAGGCTATTGCCAAGTTTAAGGGTAGAACATGGATTGCATGGTACACGGAAGACATCCCTATTGACAATGGTCCCTGGAAGCTGAGCGGACTGCCGGGATTGATTCTCAAGGCTCACGACTCCGAGAACGATTATGGATTTACAGCTGTAGGACTCACAACAGGCAAAGGCTCCCTACCTATCTATTATAAAGGTAAGACTTTCGAGCCTATCGACCGCAAATCATTGACCTCCATTTACAAAAAATACTATGCCGATCCAATCGGTTATCTGCTTCAAGATGCCAAGTATGCTGCAATTGTAAAGATCAAGGATGAAAAAGGAAATATCCTGAAGCATTCCAAGCGTGCTGAGCCATACAATCCGATTGAAAGATAATTAGCAGTTTACTTTTTTGCCAGACAAGCGTCTTAAAGACATTAGCAAGATAAGTGTCTAAGGTAAAATAGAAAAGAGAGAAAAAAGATGAAGAAAATAATAGTTCTTTTCACTATTCTGTTCGTGGTGTTCCATGCGTTTGCCCAAGAGAAGATTAGCGGTTATGTTGAAGATTCACTTACACACAACCGTCTGACCAACGTATCGGTTACGCTGCTGCGTAATGGAAAGCCCTTGAAGTTTACACGCAGCAAGGGAGACGGAACTTTCCTGATTCCCATAGCACAAAAGCAAACTGGCGATATGCTGCAAGCTTCCTATATGGGCTATAAAAAGCAAAAAACGGCGGTTTCATCGGGAAAAGAAACCATTATCAGTATGGCTTCCACCGCTTTTGTCTTGAAGGAAGTACAAGTAAAAGGCTCTCGCATCACAGGTCGGGATACCATTTCTTTCGACCTCACCCGCTTTGCCAACGAACGAGATAACTCCCTGAAAGATGTACTGAAGAAGCTGCCAGGCGTGGATATTGAGAAGAATGGCCGTATCAACTACAATGGCAAGCCCATCAATAGATTTACTGTAGAAGGTCTCGACCTGACCGGTGGCAAATATAACCAATTGGAGGAGAACATCAAGGCAAAAGACGTAAAAAAGGCCGAAGTCATCGAGCATGACCAGCCTATCAAGGCGCTCCAGAACAAGACCTTTACGGATAATGTGGCGATGAACATCGCCCTTAAAGACAGTGCCCGCGACAAACTGATGCCTACCCTCAAGCCCTACTTACTCGTAGGGCATCCGTCCCACGTAGGCGGAAGCATAAATATCATGCAGATTGGCAAGAAGAAACAGATGATGTATGATGCAGAATACGACAGAACAGGCAAGAATCTCGGTTATTCACTTAACCAACTCGCATCTTACAGCAATCGTCTGGCTCCAGCTTCCCTTCCATCATGGGTATCAGTGCCATCGCTTGACGCTCCTATCGACGAAGAACGCCTGCGCTTCAACACCTCGCAAAAATACTCCATCAACCATATCAAGAAGAACAAGGACGAGGCAGAAACTCGCATAGAAGCCAACTATCTTCGTACGGTAACCCGACAAGAGCGAGAGAACCTGAGTATCTACGACCTCGGCGGTGACGCTCCCACAGTTACCACTGAGCACAACCACAAGACGATGATCAGCGATGCCTTCAATATGCAATGGGAGAACAAGGTAAACAAGGCAGAGCATTATGGCAACGAGAGCATCAGCCTCAGCGCAGTACAAAGCGATGGTTTGTCAAACATCAACGACACGCTTACCCAACGTGTCCGCATCCCAAAACTCGACCTCGCAGCAAGCATCTACCGTCTTTTCGTCTTCAAGAAGAGCCAACTCTCTTGGCGCAGCACAGCCGACTATCACCATGGTGTGGCAGACCTCTACGTTAACGATGAGCGCAATCGTATCCGCACCAACCTTTGGCATACTGCCCACGCCTTACAGTGGATGAAGAACCGCTTCCACTGGACGCAGGAATATAGAATGAGCATTGACCTCAACAACATCTATGCAAAATATCAGGAAAGAAGCAATGAAATCGGCAAAAACAACGGATTCATCGGAAACAGTCACGATGAAATCGGTCAAAACAGCCTTAACATCACAGGGAAGTTCACCCCTTACTGGCAATACAAGACAGAAACGTTCCGTATGTCGTTCTCTCCCGACTTCATTTGGGAACGCTTCACCTATCCACAGAAGACTCTACTTACCGTATCACCCTACCTTTACTTATATAAGAAATTGGATTTCCGTAGAGAGTTGACTATCTACACAGGATACAGTACTGGAACAGGCAATGCCACCAACTACGCCATAAAGCAATATCGCAAAAGTTATCGCTCTTGGTACACTTCGAGCGACATCATTCCGATAACCCGCTCTCTTTATGGTAAGTTGAGTTACGACTACAAGCGTCCGATTAAGGAAATCTTCTTCAGCGCATCGGTCAATGCCAGCAAAAACTGGATGAACACGGCATCCGACCTACGCATCGAGGATGGCAAATACTATACCTCATTATATAAGCAGGACAGCAAGAGCGACAATCTAGGGGCTTCGCTCTACATATCGAAGGGCTTCTACGACCTTCATCTGAAAACCCGCCTGGAGGGCAGTTACAACTACAGCAAGGGTGAGCAATACAGCAGCGGCAAAGCCATCAGCTACACCGCCGACAACTATACTATGAAGCCTAGCATCGACTTCTCGCCGTCCTGGTGTGCCTTTAGCTATGAGGGAGAATTCTCTTTTTACAACTCGAAACGTCAAAAAATGGCGAAGTCATCGTTATTTAATTGGCGTCAAAGCGTATCTGCCACCGCTACCATCAGCCATGTGGACCTCACCTTCTCGCTGGTACATTACCATAATGAATTGCAAGAGGGCAACCACCTTAATACACTCCTTGGCGACGCATCGGCTGTATGGAGAATGAAAAAGCTCCGCCTTTCTGCAGAGCTCCGAAATCTTTTCAATAAGAAGACCTATATGGAAACCATCTATAGCGGCATCAGTACATTGACCGACAGCTATCATCTTCG
>URYG01000012.1 GCA_900551985.1 uncultured Prevotella sp.
ATACCACAAGAAGAGGCAAATTGTGCCGTTACAAGATTGCGTGGACTCTGTTTCAACGTAGGTCTTGCTGTAGGCGACGTATGTGAAGACGAAACTGGCAGCCAGTACTTTGCCATCACAGTATTCCCTTCACTCCATTCATATGCCACCACTTCTGATGGTAAAATGTACATCCGTGTCGCTGACAAATGTGAGCCGGTTCGTAGTGAGGACATCCAACGTGTAGGAGAAGAGAAAGGAGCTTTCCAATGGGAACTTGTGCCAACACAGTTTGAGTTGGAAGATGAGAATAAGACGAATCTCTCTAAATTCGCTAATGATATACGCCACTCTGATAGAGTGAAGCAGCATGTCAAGCAGCTCGACGATATGGAAATTGGCGAGCAGTATCACCTTCTTGACGGCAACAAGATGACTAATCTTGGTGTCTTATGGATTGGTACTGCCAAACAGCGTAGCCGCATTTGCTATCCTATCACTGTGCAATATATCGTATATGATGACTTGGAGAACAAGACCAACAAATTGGAATGGCGTGACAACACGTTTAATCCGAAGGAACTTTTGGAAGACATTATGAATAAGGCTGTAGAGTTGACCTATAGCTATGAGATGCCTAATGGACTTTTCCGTAAGACTGTACGCTATTATAACGAGAACTTAATCAGAGAGTTGCTTGTTAACAGTTTGGCTCATAGTTCAAGAACCATCTCTAACGACATCACAATCAAGGTATATCCAGGTTATATCAGCATCTCCAATCCTGGTGGTCTCCCTTTGGGTGTAACCAAAGACAATATTCTTCATACCAAGCACAGACGTAATCCGAATATGATTGAGATACTGACTGCACTTGGATTGATGGAAGGCGAGGGTTCTGGATATGACTTGATTTATGAGTTGGATGCCGTTGAAGCGAAGAAACAACCTGAGATAGAATCAACATTCAATACTGTCACTGTATATCAAAGTGCAGAGATTACGGATAAAGAAGTTGTTCGCCTGATGGATTATGTTGACCATAATTATCAGCTTTCCCAAAAGAACAAGATTGCTTTCGGCATCATAGCCAGAGAGAAACGCATTGCGACAACAGACTTGTCTAAGACTCTTCAACTCACTGCGGAAGAACGACTTAGAAGCTATGTGGACAATTTGGATAAGAATCACTTAATAACAAAAAGTGGTGCGACAAAAGGGGCATACTATCAAATCAACCCTACACTATTAACGAATGCAAAATCCAATATTGTCACAACGCTAAGAACTATAGAACCATATGTTCTGAAAGCCCTTATCAAAGAGGACTTACACAGACATCCTATGAGTAAAATTTCTGAAATAGCAAGTAGGATTCCTGATGTTGACATCAAAGAAATTCGCAAGATTGTTTATTCTATGGTCGGAACCGAAATAGCGAAGAAAGGCGCTCGCGTAGATTGCAGATACTATTTAATTTGATGGCTAATAAAAAAATAACCGAAAAATAAATTTTTGTTAATAGACTTACATTAGTTTGACTATCAGGTAGATGTCTTTTTCTTATCATTTTATTTTTAGCTAAAACACTGAAAATAAAATGATAAGAAAAAGGCACAACTGATTTGCGTCAAATGGTTCTACAGTATCTCAGCAATGCAGGCAGTGAAGGCGCTAAGCGAGATAGAATATACGAATATCTCAAATTTCGACGAAAAGCAATGTTTTTCCGTCGAAAAATTAGCCAATCCGTCGAAACTATATCAGTTATGTCGAATTTCGACGGATATAGCGATTTTAAATATACTAAAAAAGGTCGCCAGCATTTTGGCGACCTTTTTTAGTATATTTATTTCATATTCAAAACCAATTTCTTGGCTTTCATCTTATCTCCAACCACCGAAAGTTCTATCTTTCCTGGCTTATTGCCTGCTCTCAATATCACGAGGGCGGAACCCTGGAAGAGATTGCGCTGAATGGTCTTCTCCAACTGGGTCTTTCCGATATGAAGCTCATCAGATGTGATGTTTCCATTATCCACCGCCACGATATTCGCATCGCCCTTCACGGTGAAAGTCAACTTATCGAATGCCTTAGCATCCTTCACGTTCAGTACTCTTCTGCCCTTCTTATCTACGGCATAGATGCGAACATGCATCAGATCCTTACCGTCAGCATGCCAGGTCTCCATATCCGGAACCAGTTTCAGAGCCACCGCCTCGCCCGTGGTCTCTATCTGATGGCGAGCCACCACCTTGCCGTTTTTCTTAGCCACAGCCACAAGTGTGCCTGGCGCATAGGTGATGTTGTCCCACTTGATGCGGGCACGGAGCTTAGGATCTGTGCTGTTCTTCTTCACACCCAGACTCTTACCGTTCAGGAAGAGTTCAACCTCGTCGCCATTGGTATAGGTATAGAGCGAAACCTGCTCGCCTGACTCACGGTTCCAGTTTTCAGAAAGCTTTCCGGCAGAAACATTGATGCCATTCCACTGGATGTTGCCACCCGATTTCTCGATGACACCGATGTGAACGGTTGGCTCGTCAGTAAACATGCTCTTCACGAAATAAGCATCAGGCTTAGGCTGAAGAGAAAGGTCGAACACACCCTGGTTCCAACCCTTAATCGGCCATCCCATGCTCTCGCCCAGGTAATCGATGGCACCCCAATAGGCAAGACCTATCACCTTGTCGAGATCCATCTCGTAGAAGTTTGGTCCCATGGCAGCCACGCTCGCCTCACTCTGATAGAATGTCTTTTCCTGATAGCGCTTGCTGTCGCCAGGGAAATACATGTAGCGATAGTTATATGAATTCACCTCTGTCTCAACAGCCAGGTCGGCAGGAATGGAATCCGTTTCCAGGTTGCGATAGCGTGGATGCATCGCCACAGTGGTGAGTCGGGTATCATCATAACGGTGCAGCAACTCCTTCTGAAGCTTATAAGCCGTAACACCCCAATCGTTAAAAGGCAGGTTGCTATACTGCTGCAACTCATTTCCCAAGCTCCACATCACCACCGAAGGATGGTTTCTGTCTCGCTTCACCCACTCGGGAATATCCTTCTGCCAGAGACTCTCCCAATCCACTCTGCCACCGGCATACTGGGTGAGCCACTTATCGTAAAGTTCATCCACCACCAGGATGCCATACTTATCGCAGAGTTTCAGGAAATCCTCGCTGTATGGATTATGAGAGGTGCGAATATGGTTCATTCCGAATTCCTTCATCAGTTTCAGTCGCTTCTCGATGGCACGCGGATAGGCGGCAGCACCCAGGGCACCGAGGGTATGATGGTTGGCATAGCCCTTAAGGAGTACCTTCTTGCCATTCACCAGCAAGCCCTTCTGCGGAACGATTTCGATGGTGCGAACACCGAACGGCTCCTTAATCTGGTCGGCGATGTTGCCCTCGCTGTCATAAAGCGTCACCTCGGCAGTATATAAATAAGGTGAATCCGGCGACCACAACTTGGCGTTTTCCAAAGAGATACTTGGCAATTCATACTCTCTGTCTCTCCACTTGGCATTGAAATGGATGTCATTCTTCTGCTCAGCCACCACCTTGCCATCGGCATCGAGAATGCGAACACCCACCGGCATCTTGGCAGCGCTCTGTCCCTTAGCCATCTTCTGCTGGTTGATGATTTCCGCCTTGATCTTCACCTCCTTGTTACCCTGTGTACGGATAAAGAGCGGATGGCGAGGGAAGAACAGATTCTTATTGGTAACGATGAGGTTGACATCACGATAGAGACCGGCACCCGTAAACCAGCGGGAGTTAGCAGGGTTTTGCGTATCTGCCTTTACTGCGATTTCGTTAGGCTGTCCCCATTTCAAGAGTTTGCTCAGGTCGATGTCGAAGCCCAGGTATCCATAATCTGTACCACCGATTCGCTTACCGTTCAGATAGACATCGCCCACCAGCATGATGCCCTGGAAGTCGAGCACGATGCGCTTTCCCTTCCATTCATCCTTCGGAGTCAACTGATAGCGATACCAGCCGATGCCCATCTCCTTGAATCCACGGGAACTCAATCGGCTGCGCACATTGCTGCCCGCATCGCTATTGTCTGGTCGCTCGCTGGCATCCGGAGCTACCCAATCCTGTCCTATGAGGAAATCATGTGGCAGATTCACCACATCATCCCCGCTCTGAGTTGATTTCAACTCAGCTATGTTCTTCACATCACCGCGATGGAACTGCCATCCCTGGTTGATGCTGATGGTATCGCGCACCGCTGCATCAGCCGAAAGGGTTCCCAACAAAGGCAAACCGCCCAGCAGCAACGAGGCGAAAAGTATTTTAGAATGCATAACTATAAACTATTAACTATAAACTATTAACTAATTTCCGTCAGGCTTGGTCACATCCTGGTTCACGGATGGATACCATACGAACTTATTGAAATCATCTGGCTGCGCAGGATTGAAGTCCTTCCAGTCAGCACGAAGATACTTCACGATAGGCAGATTGAGCTGCTTCATGCCCATCACCACCATCTTTGCCACCTCGTAGGCTCCGTATGGATTGAAATGGGTATTATCCTCCAAAGCCTTAGGCTGGTTTGGATAAGTATTTGCCGGATAGTGAACCAATGACTTCTTACTGTTCTCGTAACCCAGAGTCTCGAAGAAAGTACGGGTCATATCGTGGAGTTCGATGACAGGAACACCCTCTCTCTTTGCCACGGCTCTCATGGCATCAGGATAATCCTTATGAGTCTCCTGAATCTTGCTATGGGTAGCCTCATCGAAGAAGCGACGCTGGGTAGGAGTTACGAAGATGATGTTGCCACCCTTCTTGCGGACCTCGTCGATGAACTTCTTCAGATTGAAAGAGAAATTATACCAGGCACCACTGCCCGCATACTTCTCCTTCTGGTCGTTGTGTCCGAACTCACAGATCACATAGTCGCCCTTCTTCATCATCGCCAGTACCTTGTCCAGGCGGTTGGAAGCGAGGAAGGAACCGGCAGTCAATCCGCTTTCGGCATGGTTGGAGATAGCCACTTCCGGACCGAACCATCGGGTAACCATCTGTCCCCATGAAGCGTATGGCTCCGTAAACTGATCTACTACCGTAGAGTTGCCGCAAAGGAAAACGGTGGTGGTTTCAGCAGGAGCCGGTTCCACCTTGACGCTCTTTACTACTGGGGCAGCACCAGTAAACTCCAAGGTCAGCTTCTCATCCCAGGTAAACGTCTCCTTCTCGCGAGGTTTGATCTTTACGTTCATCTTATCGGTAATATAAGGAGAGCGCTTGTTCACGATGAAGGAGTAAGTCTTGAACTCCCCCTTCCTAGTGCTCACCTCATCGAGCATCAATCTTCGGTTCTCGGCACGCACCACAGTCTTGCCCGCCTTCTTCTTAGAACCGAGCACCACGGTAACCTTATAGTTGCCATCAGCCACCTTCACCGAATAGAAGAAAGGAGCATTACTCTTAGCCTTCGGTGCAGCCACGATATCATATCCCTGTCCATTCTCTACGGAATAAACAGGCTGCACCTTGGTCATATCGATATCAAAGCTCTGGGCATTGGCTCCAACCATAGAGGCTAGAGCCAAAAGAGCTGTTACTAAAATATATTTTGTCTTCATCTGATGATTATTCTTATCTTATTCCAGGTTCACTTATTCTTTATCTTACTTCAGAAGCTTTATCTTACTTCAGATACTTTATCTTACTTCAGATACTTAGCCAATGGGCTCTTCATTTTCTTCAAACCCTTGGCCACACACTTGGCATTGTGCTGGGCACCCTTCAGACTGGTGTGGGTATGATCCTTCTTGTAATATGCCTTCACCTTTTCCTTGCCTATCTTATCGTATGAATCGGCAGCGATGTTGTGGAGGTCGAGGAAGGCAACGCCCGTCTCAGCTACCACCTCACGATACCATTTTCCATAGCTATCGTTGCGGCGCTCCATCTTTCCGTTAGGCCACTCGTTGCGAGGAGTCAGGGAAACGAGGATTGGGGTAGCTCCCTTCTCTCGCACATCCTGGATAAACTTCTTCAGGTACCAGCCGAAGGAATAAACCACCTCATACAGCTTGCTCTCTTCCATCTGATAAACATGACAGGTATCCTTGGCACAAGGAATGGAACCACGCATCTTCTTATCGGTCAAGGAACAGATGTCGTTGTGACCGAACTCGATGAGCACGTAGTCGCCCGGCTGAAGACTGTTATATACCTTATCCCATCTTCCCTCATTGAGATAAGAACGGGAACTGCGACCCGCCTTGGCAGCATTCACACAGGTAATCTTCTTGGGATTGAAGATGGTGTAAGCCTGAGATCCCCAGCCCCACATACCGTCTTCGTCCTTATCGGCATTCTTCACGGTACTGTCACCGGTGAAGAAGACGACCGGTTTGCCCGGTTCGCGCTTGAAATTCTCAACAGGCAAAGCCACATTGATCATTATCGCCTGCAAAGGAGCCAGACTTGGGTCTTTGCTCTCAGCCAATCCCTCAGCAGCCGAACGGGCATTCATCATCGCTCCGAAGCGGGAGGTATGGATATGGTCGGTGAAGAAATGATACTTCTCCTTCCAATGACCATAACTGTCGAGCTTGGCTGCCGAAATCTCGTTCAAATCTACGAAAGGAACGCCTTCCTGCTCTGCCACCTGCTTTGCCCACAAGCCGAAAGTCTTGTTGACACGAACAATCTTATCGTTTTCATCGTAGGCATCACGTGGAGTGAGCGACATCAGAATAGGATGAGCGCCCAGTGCCTTACAGTCGTTGATGTATTTGCGCATGTATTCGCCGTAAGTATAGACGGTTTCCTTCACGCCTGTCTCCTTGATGGTGACCTTGAGCGAATCCTTGCCGATGCCAGGGATGCTGGCACGAGCTCTGCCGCTATCGTATGGACCATTGTCGTTATGACCGATGGAGATAATCACCCAGTCGCCAGCCTTGATGCCCTTGCGCACATCCGGCCAAAGACGGTTGTAGAAAGTACGGCTGCTCATACCTCCGAGCGCCTGGTTTTCTACCGTAATCTTATTGGCATCAAAAAACTCATGTTCGTAGTATCCCCAGCCCCACTGACCGTTGTTACCATTACCCAGTGTACCATTGCGCATGGTAGAGTTACCAATCAGGAAGAGTACCGGGTTATTGCCCTTGCGACTGGTTCCCGGTTGGATTCGGGCGGTCATCGCCTTGTTCAGGCTATCTACGGTATTGTCGATAACCTTGTTGACATCTTCCATCGGCTTTGCCACCTGGGCAAAGGAAGCTGTAGTTGCCGCCATCAATGAGACGGCAAATAATATTCTTTTCATATCCTTTATCGCTTTATATCTTATATTCTCAGTATTTCCTTATATCTTATAAACGTATCAGATGAATCTGTATTTCATCAGATTCTCTTTTTTTATTTCAAATTCTTATTTCTGAATCTTCTCGGCATGATCGGGCAGATAATATCCCAGATGTGGAGGCTGGTTGTAGCCTACATTCTGCCAGGCCACTCCCATACGGTAGATATGGTCGTGCATCAGGGTTGGAACCCGATATTCCGTAGGGATGTTGGTGGTGAAGATATTGAGATGCGAGGCATCGCTCTTATCCCAATAGATGACTTCCTCTCGCCAGTCGCCAAAGAGATCAGCCTGGAGATTAGGAGTCGCCTTCGACCAGTTGCAACTCACCGAGTTGCCCATCTCATAGAGCTGTTTTCCATTGCTCAAAGGCACAGCCACCGCCTCACTGCCGTTCCATTTCTGGAGATAAGGAGGGAAATGAGGAGGACGACCGTTTGCCAGAAGTTCATCCTGCAAGTCACCATCCCAGTAGATTCGGAAGTTCATTGCCGGCATTCTTGATACAGCTTTGAAACTCGTTTTCTCATTACTTCTGAAATGATCAGCTTCATGATTCTTCTTATAGGATAAAGATGTTTCTGCCGAAAGAGACTTACCCTTGATGTCTCTTACAACAGGAGCATCCGAACACCAAAGTTCATATCCCCGATGCTTGGCATCGATATCTGCAGCCACTCCTCTTCCGGTATCATCCTTATCGAGTGTACGGAACAGGATTTCGCCCGTTCTCGCATCCCGCAGGTCAGAGCCGTAGGGATATTCTTCGTGTACCATATAATATTCCAATCCCGGTCGGTCGGGATCCAGATCGGCAAGATGCTGCGCATCGCCATGTCCCAATCCGGTAGAATACAACAAGGTTCCATCATGGTTGATGGCTGCCGAACCGTAGGTAATCTCGTCACATCCATCCCCATTCACATCACCCACAGCCAGACTGTGCGCTCCCTGGGCATAAGCCGTATTCTTACATCCATGAGCTTCCTTCAGTATCTTTCCATCGGCATCGGTTACCTTCCAGTCATTCGGAGTCAGCGAAGCATGGAGCCATTTGGTCTTGAGTTCCTTTCCATCGAAATCTACCGCCCAGAGATAAGAGCGGGTATAATAGCCACGGCACATCACGGCACTCGGCTTCTTGTCGGCACCCTCCAGAAAAGCCACACCGGCAAGGTATCGCTCGCCGCGGTTGCCATAGTTGTCCTTATCGCCCCAGACAGAAGAATAGGCAGGGAATCCGTTCTCCAGATGCTCTCCCTCTTCCACCTGATTGCCTACACCGAAGGCACGGTTGGGCTGATACCAGATGGTATGCATCGCCTTTCCGGTTTCGCCATTAAAGACGGTGAGCAGTTCGGGACCTGTCATAATGCGACCTCGCGAATTGCGATAATCGGCAGCATTGTCCAGTTCTCGGATTCCGGCATCCGTAGCCGCATCGCTCACAAACCCGCCCTTGGCATCTACCGAACCTGCCGATGTCTTGCAGATCATCTCCGCCTTGCCATCACCGTCGAAATCATAGACCAGGAACTGGGTATAGTGAGCACCGGCACGGATATTCTTACCCAGATTGAGGCGCCAGAGCTGGGTTCCATCCAGCTTGTAGCAGTCGAAGATGACCTCTCCCGTATATCCGTCATGCGAATTGTCATGGGCATTGGTTGGGTCCCATTTCAGGATGATTTCATATTCCCCGTCTCCATCCACATCGCCCACACTACAGTCGTTGGGTGTATATTCGTAGGATTTTCCATCGGGAGTGACACCGCCGGCAGGACGGTTGATGGGCAGGGAGCGATAGAGATCATTCCATGGCTTCACCGCCTTCGAAACTTCTCTTTCTGCCGGAGCATCCATCCTGGGTTCGTTCTGATAAGTGATGATGCGATAGCTGTTGGCTGCAGAACCTTTGCGGTCTGTATAATTGGTCAGCTTCACCTGATGAGCGATGATTTTTCCATCCCTTTCTATGTCGAAGCATACGTCTTTGCTATCCGTACCCAACAATCGCCAGCTGAGGAAGATTCCCTTGTCCTGGGCAGGCAAAGCCACCAAGCCACGGTCCAGCTTCTCCATCTGCGATACCGGAGTCGGTCCTTGTGCATGGAGATGAGAGCAGGGAGCCATACCCAGCGCCATACTCATCATCGGAAATAACATTTGTTTGATTTGCATGATGATAGTTGTTTATTGTTTTGTATTTCTGCTACAAAAGTACACATAATCCGGAACATCTACCTGGTAAAATCATCCGAAGAAGCGAAGAATCATACAATTCTCCATTATTCCATTCTTACAGTTTTCTGTACGAGAAGAAAAAAGAGCGATACCTTCTACCAAGAGAAAGATACCGCTCTTCAACATATAATCATTAACCTATCCTATAGATATCCGATTAGTAACCAGGATTCTGCATCTTCTCCTTCTCCTCGTTGCTCAAGGAAGCACCATTCTCATTGGTAATACCGTCGAGGAATGACTGAGGAATTGGGCGATAATAATGCTTGGCTGGATCAAACTTGCCGATGCCACGCTCAGAACCGTCATTGAATGCATTCCAACGAGCTTCCAAAGTCTTGGTACGAGCCAGGTCTTCCCAACGCTGGCTTTCACCAATTAACTCACGGGTACGCTCATTCAGGAGGAAGCACATCATCTTCTCTGCCTCTGAATTGCACTTCAAGGCTTCATAGATAGGCTTGTCAGCCTCTGAGTTCAGAATGTCGTCAACACTGTTCAGATGCATGCTGCTCTTGGTTGCGGCGGTAGTTACAGGAATGTTGTTTGACTCAAAGTAAGTGTTCTCCTCTGTATAGATGGCACCCTCGGCAGAGAAACCGCCACCCTTGTTGGTACAAACGCTGTTCTTCTTGTAAGCCTGACCACCATCACGGCTGATAGAGCGGTCTTCGCCCTCTGCATATCCGGCACGGTCGCGAACCATATTGAGATACGTGATGGCATTGCTGTAATCCTTCTTTCGGATATAAGCCTCAGCAACCATCAGCACATCGTCAGCAGAACGGGCGATGATGGCATCGCGGGTACCGAACTGAGAAGCGATAGCGTTGCGGGCACCATCACGGAACTTAGACAAGGCTACGCCACGGTTGTGTGGATAGATGGTATAGTAATTACCGGAGTGGGTAGTATTGTCCTTGGCAGTATTCCACTGGAATGGCTGACCGGCATAGTAGCGTACGAAGGTATGCTCTGGGCAAACCTTACCATTCTTCAATACGAAATCCTCTGATTTAGACTCGTTACCATCCTTGTCATGACCCGGAGTGAAACGGGTATCACCAGGATTGTTGACGATATACTTCAAACCAATCTGACCACCCACGAAGCGATGTTCGCCAGCTACATCCTCTGCAGTATATTCATCAGGATTCTTAGCCATGACATCAGCATCCCACTTTGGAGCACCATTGGTATAGTTGCAGCCATACTTGGTGATGAATGACTTCCAGAAACGGGAGTCGTTCACGCGGTCGAATACCTGGATGGTATATTCTGTAGAGCTTACATAGCTGAACTCACGGTCGCCGGAAATATCACGCTTCAAACCTGACAGGTTCTGATATACAGATGGGAAGCAGAGGTGCATCTGGTTACCGAAACGGCCCCAGGAGTCGCTGTTGTCAGAGAACTGGGCAGCAAGTACCACCTCGCTCACCTTCTCATTGGCACCATCAGGCTCGGTGTAATCCCAGAGTTCCTGGAAGTTGCTGCACAATGGATGCTTCTTGATTACCTCGTCGCCATACTTGATGACTGCAGCCAGATCGGCATCCTTATACTGGGAGTTCCAGCTGTCATGCAGTTCTGATGCACGGAACAGATGAGCCTTTGCCAGGAAGTGGGCTGCAGCCGACTTGGTGAGACGACCCAGCTGTTTGTCCTCAGGATCCTCAGGCAGCAATTCGTATGCCTTCTCGAAGTCGGAGATGATCTGAGCGAAACACTCTTCCTCAGAATTGCGGGTAAAGGTATAAGATACACCTGTAGATGGCTCCAGTTTCAATGGCACGCCACCATACTGCTTAACCAGCTCGAAATAAGCATAGGCACGGAAGAAGTAACCCTCGCCCAGACGATAGTTATACTTGCTGCTCTTCTGGTCATAATACAAAGGTACGTTCTGAATCAGAATGTTGGCAGGCTCGATAGTACCATACATGTTGTCCCACAAAGGCTGGTTGGACGCGGTCTCGCCAGAGTTCAGATCCGTGCCATAATGGTTCCATGCAGCCATATCGTTGGCACCGCCGGTAAACTCATCAATACCCATGTTATACATATTATACCCCCAGATATAGTTGAACTTGAACTTCAACTTCTGATAAGTACCTGTAGCCAAGTCGTTGATACCAGCCTCTGTCTTGAAGTAGGCAGTACCCTTCTCTGTAATCAGCTTCTCGTCGAGAAACGAGTCGCTGCATGATGTCATTGTTGCTCCCAATGTCGCTCCCAAGAGAAGAGAAGCGAATAATATCTTATTTGTTTTCATGATGAAAGTCCTGTTTTTAGAATCCAATGTTTAATCCGATAACCCAGCTCTTGATGGTTGTACCTGAACCATAAGAAGTTGAGTTGTTATCATAACTCAAGAGGTCGGTATCAAGCCACTTGCACTTCTTGTAGATAGTGAATGGGTTCATAGCCTGAACATAAACCTTGAGGTTGCTCATACCCAACTTGTTGGTCACATTCTTAGGGAAGGTATAACCCAGAGAGATGTTACGCATCTTGATGTATGAACCGTCCTGATAGTTCATTGAGCTAGAGTAAGCATCTGCTGCCTGACCATTAGAACCAGGAGCATAATACTCTGCATCCTCATTAACACCGGCAATCCAGTAATCCAGGTCACGCATTGCATACATACCGCCCAGGGTCTCTGCACCCTTGGCTACTGTAAACTTCCAGCGGGCATAGATGAAGCAGGACAACTCGAAGTTCTTGTAGCTGAAGGTATTGTGCCAACCGCCTGACCAGCGTGGACGAACCTTACCTACAATCTGACGGTCGTTGGCATCAATCTTGCCGTCAGGATTTACATCCTTCACCTTGATCTGACCCGGCTTGCGACCGAACTTGGCAGCTTCTTCAGCCTCAGAGGTCTTCCAGATTCCATCATATACATAATCGTAGTAAACACCGATTTCCTCACCTACGAAGAGACGGTCGTTTACATTCTCCTTCACGCCATTGTTCAACTTATCCACGCGGTTGCGGTCGATAGTCCAGGTAAGACTGGTATTCCATTCGAAATCCTTGGTCTTCACAGGAATGGCATTCAACTGTACATCAAGACCCCAACCAGAAGTCTCACCAACGTTGGCGTATGTGCTGGTATAACCGGTGAGAGAAGGGATGGTGGTAGCCAGAATCAAGTCGGTAGTCTTGTTGTGATAGTAGTCAACGCTACCGCTGATACGGTTGTTGATGAAACCGAAATCGAGACCTACGTTCCACTGCTTGGTCTTCTCCCAACCCAGGTCGAGGTTTGCCATCTTGTTAGGATTCTTGGCAGAAGCATCTGATGGCAGATAACCTACAGATGTGGTAGCACCCCAGGTATATACGTTGCTCTGAACGGCACCCTGGGTAGCGTATGCAGAAACCGCATAGTTACCGGAAATACCATAACCCAGACGGAGCTTCAGGTTACTGATGAAATCAGCCTTCTGCATGAACTTCTCCTGGTCGATGCGCCAACCGAGCGCTACAGATGGGAAGGAAGCCCACTTATGACCATCAGCCAACTGAGAAGCACCATCGGTACGAACACTGGCTGTCAGCATATACTTATCAGCATAGGTATAGTTCACGCGAGCCATATAGGAAGCCAACTGAGTCTCAGTCAATCCGGTAGTATATTGCAGCGGCTTGCTCAAAGAGCTGGTGTTCCACCACAACTCGTCAGCACTTGCCACATTCGCCTTGATGTTGCCATTCTCATAATGATACTTGGAAGCACTCTGCAAGAGGGTTACACCAATACGATGGTTCTTGGCAATGGTCTTGTTGTAGTAAACCAGGTTATCGAGTGTCCAAGCCACCTTATTGGATGGGTTGTACTGAGCCACGTTGTTGCCGTCGCCATTGATACCATCAGCCGCATTGGCAATGCCCAGGCGATAGTACTGCAGTTCAGGACCGAACTGGATACGATACTGCAAACCCTCCAACGGCTCCCAAACCTTACCGAAATCAACCTGAGCGTATGCGCTGCCGTTGATACGGAAGTTGGTACGCTTGTTGGTATTATACTTCAACTCATCGATAGGGTTGATGATGTTCACGTTGTAAGCCCATGGATTGCGGATATAGTTGCCGTCAGAATCGTAAGGCACGGTCCATGGAATCATGGATTTCAACGCATTATAGTAATCACCCGCACCGGTTACTGACTTACTGTAGTTGTAACCGTAGTTCTGGGTTCCGTATGAGGCATTCATGGTGAAGCCCAATGTCAATGGAGCCACAGGTCTAGCCTCGAAAGATGTATTCAGGGTAAAGCGCTGATAGCTCTGACCTGGCTGTGTACCCTTCTGGTTCAAGTAACCGAAGGAACCATAGCCCTTGAACTTATCTGTACCGCCAGAAGCGCTGAGTGTATGCTCATGGGTAACACCAGTCTGCTTACCCTGGGAAGCCCAGTCGTAAGAACCTACCAGTTCTGGATGATAAGTACCATTCACCCAAGCCTGCTCGATGTTAGCCCAGCTGGCAGGCTCACCACCAAAGAGCTTCTGGTCGCTGGCATAATCAGGAGCGAAATCTGCCTTAGGATCGCCATAGCCACCATAATTGTATGCAGCACGACGGGCATAGTCCAGCCACTGTGTGGCATTCATCATCTTGGTTACATCATGGAGTGTAGAGAAGGTAACGGTACCTGCATAGTTCAAGGTAACCTTGCCTTCCTTACCCTTCTTGGTAGTAACGAGCACAACACCGTTGGCACCACGGGCACCATAGATAGCGGTAGCAGAAGCATCCTTCAACACCTCGATGCTCTCGATATCCTGAGGGTTGATATTCTCGATACCACCATTCTGGATGATCATACCATCCACTACATAAAGAGGTGAGCTGCTGGCACCGATAGAGCGCTGACCACGGATGGTGATGCTACCTACTGTACCAGGGCGCTGAGAGTTGGTGATATCCACACCGGCAGTCTTACCCTGCATACCCTCCAGGGCATCCTTTACAGGCATAGCTGTCAGGTCCTTGGAATCCAGGTGAGCCAAGGCACCGGTGACATCGCTCTTGCGCTGCACACCATAACCTACTACCACGACTTCATCCAAAGCCTTGTTGTCTTCCTGCAATGTTACCTTCAGGTCGCTCTTTCCGGCAACACTCACTTTCTGGGTTGTATAACCGATATACGAAATTTCTACGGTAGCATTCTTTGGCACATTGGTCAAAGCAAAGTTACCGTCAAGATCTGTTACGGCACCATTGGTAGTGCCTACTACTTTAACACTGGCGCCAATAACAGGCTCGCCCATGTTATCTACAACTGTACCTTTTACTGTTTTAGCTTGCTGTACTACATTCGTTGCTGCATTCGCCTGAGCTACTCCAATAGGAGAAAGCATCAATGCTGAGCAAAAAAGAGTAACAGGCAAAACAGACTCCTTTAAAAATAGTTTGCTGTCCATGTCTTATTACGTTTTGGTTTATATGTTTGTTGTTTCGGTTGCAAAAATACACTAATTCTTGCCGACCATACTTTATATTTTGACTATTCACCTTTATTTTTTGGCTTTTGCCCATTTTTTGTTTTTTAAATTATGTTTTCCCTTTCTTTTGTTTTGCAGTCTAAGGATTTTATCGTATTTTTGCAGAAGAATCAAACGACCTATCAAATGAAAAGAAACAAAAAGACGTTCTACACCTTATTATATATAGTAGGATTCATCAGCATTTGGCTGATGCCTCTACAGGCATTCGGCAGCATCAAGCTAGACGGGAAACGCCTCTCGGCTAAGGATGGCTTGTCGTGCAATACGGTGAACGATATCATCCAGGACAGGGATGGATTCATCTGGCTCGGCACCCCGAACGGCATGAGCCGATATGACGGCTATCAGTTTATCAACTTCACCAATCTCAGCAAGAATTCAGCACAGAAGAGCCACCACTCCATCTCCCAGCTCATCAACGACGAGAAGCACGGACTCATCTGGGGCTACAATCCATCCAACATTCTCTGCTGCTATGATTTGGAAACCTCCCATTTCCTCGACTTTTCCGACAAGGAGAACGCATCGCTCTTGAAAAACCGGTTCAAGAGCCAGAATGGCATGTGGCTGTTCTCGGCAGATTTTGGCGCCAAGCACCTTGTCTATAGCAATGGAAAGTTTCAGGTTACAGACTATACCACCAGAAACGGCAAGCTGATAGGCGACCATCAGCTACAGATGATAGAAGATGCCAAGCTGAATGTATGGATAGCATCCGATAAAGGACTCAACCGCATCACCCCCGACGGCAAGAGCCATCTGATGCTCAAGAACCAGCATATCACCACCCAGACCACAGACGGCAATCATATCGCCGTGCTGACCGACAAGGGCGATGCCTTCCTTTATAACAACTCGGGCAAACTCATCCGGAAATCCCACCTCCCATCCATGGTAGGATTTGCGGGCAAGTCGCGCGCCTCCTTCTTCTGGCAGGGAGAATGGTATATCTTTACCGAAGAGGAGACCTTCGCCATGAATCTGAAGACCGGCACCTTCCACAAGCCAGCCATCCAGATACCGAATGCCATGTCGAAAAGCTTTCTCAAATCCTATGAGTTTCTTTACGACAAGCAGGGCAACGCCTACCTGTTCGGCAAGAAAGGAAAACTTTATAAGAGATTCCATCTGCTGGACGACAAGGCATACATCAACGGCAGAGACAAGAACTTCGTGGCTGCCGAAGATGCCAAGGGCAATGTATATATCGTATCTTATGGCAACGGACTCTTCCTCTACAATCCGAAGGAAGATGAACTCCAGCACTTCTCTACAGCAGACAAGGATCCACTCTTCCATTCCAACTTCCTGATGAGCGTATTCATCGACCGCAGCGGATGCATCTGGATCTGTACAGGAGATGGCGTATATTGCTGCCGGGAATTAAAGGATCTCAACACAGAGCATGTCAAAATTGAACCAGACTGCAACCGGGAATGGAGCAACTACGTGCGCCATATCAGCAACATAGGTAATGATAGGCTCGCCGTCACTACCCGTGCCAATATGACTTACATCTATGATACCAGGACCCGCCAAAGAATGGTGGAAAAGCAGACCGACGCCTGCGTCTATGACTATGCCATCGACCCACAGGGCAAGAAATGGATAGCCACCAAGGGCGAAGGCATCTACATTGATGGCGTAAAATATTCCAAATATGAGAAGGAACATTATGCGCCAGGTGCAGCCTTCTACAAAACCCTCTTCGACAAGCAGGGAAGAGCCTGGATTGCCACCTGGGGAGAAGGCTTGCTCATCACCCCACAGAAAGCGGGGCAGCAGCCACGGAAGTTCGAGCAGTTTCTGAATGCAGACGGCAAGGAAGCTCAAATCCATGATCTGCTTCTGGACCACAAAGGCAGACTCTGGATATGCAGCAACAACGGCATCATCATGGTGAATACCGCAGAAAAGAAAATCACTGCCCAGAAGTTCCTGCGCTTCAGCGAAGAAAACGGAAAGCTGCCCGTAAGCGAAATCAATTGCGGTATCGAGGCACATGACGGAAAACTGTGGTTTGCAGCAACAGGAGGCATTCTGAAATGCAGCTACAACGAGAAGACGCGGGAACTGGAGTACGAGCTGTTTGATACCAGCAAGGGACTCACCGACAACAATACCCGCTCGCTGGAGGAAGACAACTACGGCAATATCTGGATTGGTACGGAGGAAGGAATCTCTCGTCTCAACGCCAAGACCAACAATATCCGTTCGTTCCAGATAGGACGCACCATCTTCAGCAACAACTTTACGGAGAACTGCGCCACCAAGCTGAAGGATGGCAGACTGGTATTCGGTGTAGCCGATGGCATGATCTTCATCCAGCCATCCCGCACCATCAGCATGCCACCAGCCCACATGAAGGCTGTCATCACCGACCTCGCCATCAACGGTATCTCGATATACGAAGCAGAAAATGAGCAATTCCTGACCAAGGCGCTGAACTATACACGTGAAATCAGCCTGCCACACGACAAGAATTCGCTCAACATCCACTTCTCCAACTTCGATTATCCGCACATCCAGAATGCGATGTACCAATACTATATGGAGGGAATCAACAAGAGCTGGCGCCCGATGACCAGCATCAACCATGCCGAGTTCAGCGACCTGAACCCTGGCAGCTACACCCTGCATATCCGTACCCGTATAGGCAGCAACCAGTGGAGCGAGGAAACCCTGCTGCACATCACCATCTGCCAGCCTTGGTACAATACGGTATGGGCGTGGTGCATCTATCTGCTCATCATCTGCGGAGCCGGAGTGCTCTACTACCGTTCATGGCTGAGGAACTTCGAACTGAACCAGCAGATAGCTGTGGAGAAACAGATGATTGATTTCCGAATCAACTTCTTCACCCATATCTCTCATGAGTTCCGCACCCCGCTCGCCATCATCCAGAATGCCGTGGAGAAGATGCTGACCAAGGGAGAAGGCTGTGCTTCCAAGAACACCATCTACACCCTCTCCAGGGGTACCAAGCGACTGCAGCGTCTCATCAACCAGTTGATGGAGTTCCGCAAGATCAATACGGGCAATATGAAGCTGAATGTGGAAAAGGGCGAAATCATCGGTTTCGTGCGCAATATCTACAATGATTTCTATACCGTAGCCAAGCAGAAGGACGTCAGTATGAGCTTCACTCCGTGGACCAGCAACCACGAGATGCTCTTCGACCAGGAAAAGGTGGAAACCATCGTCTATAACCTGCTGAGCAACGCCGTAAAATATACCCCAGACAAGGGTATCATCAGCGTGAAACTCTATCTGGAGAACAACATCGTATTCTTCTCGGTAGAAGACAATGGTCCGGGCATCAAGCCGGAAAGAGAGGCTGATCTCTTCAAGCCATTCATGCACGGATATGCTTCCAAGGGCGGTATGGGCATCGGTCTCTATACGGCGCATCAGATGGCAGAAATCCACAAGGGTTCGCTCACCTATCAGCGTTCCCAGAATCTCGGAGGCAGCCGCTTCTGCCTTGCCCTGCCAAATGATGCCGACAAGTATCAGCCGGAAGATATCATTGAGAAGAAGGCGCTGGATGACCACAGCATCGACAAGGATGAGATAGAGATGATAGTGAAGGAGATGACTCCGAAAGCCATCAACAACGTTACCGTGATGGTGATAGAAGATGATCCGGACATGCTGGAGCAGATCAAGTCGGAGCTATCTGTCTATTTCCATGTAGAATCATTCATGAACGGAAAGACGGGTTACGAGAACATCCGGAAGATCAAGCCAGCCCTGCTCATCAGCGACATCCAGTTGCCGGAGATGAGCGGCTACGAGATTGTAAGCAATATGAAGGCTGATCCGGAGACGCAGAACATCCCAGTCATCATGCTGACAGCCTTTGACGATACCAGCCATATACTGAAGGCATACAAGAACTTCGTAGATGACTATATGGTGAAGCCTTGCAACTTCAAGCTCCTCATTGCCAGAGCCCTGCAGTTTGTGGCTATGGACCTGAAGGCGAAGCAGCAGGCTGAAGAGAAGGCGCTGCAGGAGAAGGCGCTTCGTCAGGAACCAACTCTTAAGGAAAATGCTCCACTAGAGAACCCAGAACAGTCTTCCTGCGGAGAAGCGATCCTGATCAAGCCCGTGAAGGAGCTCAAGAAGAATGAGCCAACCCTCCTGATGTCCACCCTCGACAAGAAGTTCAAGGATAAGCTGGAGGCGATCGTGGCACAGCATATCAGCGACAACAACTTCAATGTAGATCGCCTTGCCGAGCTGCTCTGCCTGGGCCGTACCACGGTATATAACCGCACCAAGAGCATTATGGGTGTTTCGCCAAACATCTATATCCAGAACGAGCGTCTGCGCATCGCCGCCAAACTCCTGCTGGAAGGCGAATACACGGTATCCGAAATCAGCGAAAAGGTAGGTTTCTCCGATTCCACCTATTTCTATAAGTGCTTCAAGAATAAGTATGGAATCGCACCGAGCAAGTATGGCAAGTAAAGCCTGCCGGCACTGATGGTTTGCCGATAGAACTGTATGAAAAATAATAATTTAAAATAACACAATGAATATCAAGTCAATAGGTAATAAAATTAAGGGTAATCCCAGGATGGTAGAGGGCACGGTATATTCCATGCTCATCATCTGCAGTATTTCTCATTTTCTGAATGATATGATTCAGTCGATCATTCCTTCCATCTACCCGATCGTAAAGGATAAGTTCGACTTCTCGTTTGCACAGATAGGCATCATCACGCTGGTCTTCCAGATGACCTCTTCCATCCTGCAGCCTTTCACAGGACTGTATGCCGACAAGCATCCCCGTCCCTATGCGCTCTCCATCGGTATGTGCTTCACATTGGTGGGCCTGCTCCTGCTGGCCTTCGCCGAGAATTATTTTCTGATTCTCCTGGCTGTGAGCGTTGTAGGTCTAGGCTCGTCAGTGTTTCATCCCACAGCTTCGAGAGTGGCACAGATGGCATCGGGAGGTAAGAAGAGTCTGGCACAGTCCATCTTCCAGGTGGGCGGCAATGGCGGATCGGCAGTAGGACCACTGCTGGCAGCCATCATCATCCTGCCTTTCGGACAGCATGCCATCTCCTGGTTTGCCCTTGCAGCCCTGCTCGCCGCCATCATCATGGTAAGATTGGGAGTCTGGTACAAGGCAAGACTGGCTTACGTGGTGAATCATCCGCAGAAACAACCGCTTCTCAACACCCATATCTCTAAAAGAGTGAAGTATTGGGCACTGTTCATCCTCATTATGCTCGTGTTCTCCAAGTATTTCTATACAGCTTGCATCACGAGCTACTTCACCTTCTTCCTGATTGATAAGTTCGGTGTCTCGGTACAGACTTCGCAGCTCTGCCTCTTCGTATTCCTTGCCGCCTTTGCCATCGGAACCGTGGCTGGAGGCATGCTGGGCGATAAGTTTGGCAGAAAGTATGTCATCTGGTTCTCCATTCTGGGAGCAGCACCTTTCGCCATTGCCATGCCTTTTGTGAACTTCACCTGGACCATCATCTGCACCTTCATGTCAGGACTGATCATCGCCTCGGCGTTCTCTTCCATTGTGGTATATGCCACCGACCTGATGCCCGACAAAGTGGGATTGATAGCTGGCATCTTCTTCGGACTGATGTTTGGCCTGGGAGGTCTGGGCTCCGCATTCTTCGGCTGGCTGGCAGACAAGACCAGTATTGAGTTCATCTTCCAGGTGAGTGCCTTCCTGCCATTGCTCGGCATCATCGCAGGATTCTTGCCGAATACGCAGAAGAGAAACGTTGAAGAAACAGATGAAGACACAAAGTAAATGAAAAACGTTGATCTTTTAGTAACTATATAAGTGAGTATTGACAAATATAGGAGGTTAAGAGAAGGGTATTGAAATTGGCAAGGCAGAAGGTATGGAAAAAGGAATGAACCAGAAAGCCCTGGATATTGCCAGGAATATGCTTGCAGATGGTGTTGACATCAATCTGATCATGAAGTATTCCGGTCTTACCCAGGAACAGATAGAAAAATTGAAATAAGATATCATCTTAGAGGTAACAGATAAAACAGAAATACCCCATCCTACTTTCTCAAGCGGAATTCGGGATGTAAAAACGAAAAAACAATAGCCAAGAGGGTGTGTCATAAGTCTGTGACGCACCCCTTTTTATTTTTTGCCTTTTCACAGATACGAAATCTTTAAAAAATATTTTTATTTACAACAAAGCCCAAACTTTCACAAGCTCGGGCTTTGCCTTTCCGCAAAAGTTTGGTATTTTTGCAGAAAACTTCTTTAAGTATGGCAAAGATACAAATAAAATCTGAAACTCGGCACGAATTGAGCTTTTTTCCTAACTCTTTCGATGATTATGTGCCAAAAGACAGCAAAGTTCGTATGGTGGATCGTATTGTTCGCAGTATGGACATCAACCCTCTCATGGATACCTATGATGGGATTGGTGCTCCTCCTTACAGTCCGAAGATGCTTCTAAGTTTAGTTGTTTTTGCCTATATCAATGGCGTTTATTCCTGTCGTGGCATAGCGGACGCACTTAAATACGATGTTCGCTATATGTGGATTTGTGGAGGCAAGCGACTGTCTTTCGCGACCATCAACCGCTTTAGAACCAATCATATGATAAAGTGCATCGACTTCTATTTTGATGCAGTCGTCTCCATATTGGCTGAAAAGGGCGTGATTAGTCTGGAGGAACAATATGTTGATGGCACTAAGATAGAGTCGAAAGCAAACAAGTACACGTTTGTATGGAAGAAGACCGTGGAAAAGAACAGGGCTAAGCTCTTGGAAAAGACCTCTGCAGCATTGGCTCAGATAAAAGAACAAATTCGCCTGAATGGCGGGAGTGACATTAGGGAAGAAGACAGCGAGCCAGCCACTTTCGCCAAGGATGTAGAGAGAAGTGCACGTTTGTGTGAGAGGCAAGTGAAGAACCTTCCTAAGGCAAAGCTTACAGGAAGAGAGAAGCAAAAGCTAAATACTCAGATAGATCACTTGTTCAAAGCCTCGGACAAACTGCGCGAGTATGAAAAATCACTGGATATACTGGGCGAGAGAAACAGTTACTCCAAGACTGATCCCGATGCGACCTTCATGCGCCTCAAGGAAGATGCCATGAACAATGGGCAGACAAAGCCTGCCTATAATCTTCAAATAGCGACAGAGAATCAATATTGGACGAATTTCGCCCTCTATCACAATCCAACAGACACCCTGACCTTCAAACCGTTTTTGGATAAGTACAAGAAAAGACATGGAAAGCAATCCAAGTGTGTCACCGCAGACTCAGGATACGGATCAGAGGAGAACTATGAGTACATGGAGATGGAAGAGATGGTGGGATATGTAAAGTACAACTGGTTCCACAAGGAACAGCATAAGCCTTTCAAGGAAGATGCCTTTAACCAAGCAAATTTCCACTATAATAAAGACGAAGACTATTACGTCTGTCCCATGGGACAACACATGAATCCTTGCGGACAACGGCAAACGAAAAGTGACTCAAGCTATGCGTCCGTCATATCATTATATAGAGCGCAGCGATGTGAAGGCTGTCCACTTGGGGGACTTTGCAAGAAAGCCAAGGGTAACAGAACCATATATGTCAACCATAAGTTGAATGCGTATAAAAAGGAAGCATTTTTGCTGCTGACGTCTGAGGAAGGTATGAAACACAGGAGTCAGAGACCGATAGAGCCAGAAGCTGCGTTTGGACAGATGAAGGCAGACATGCATTACAAGCGATTCAGGCATTTCGGAAAGGACAAAGTTTACATGGACATAGGGTTGTTCGGTATAGGATTCAATTTGAAGAAATATTTGGGGATAAAACGATAAAACTCAATTTGGACAGTTTTACCGTCTGGGACAATTATGCCCTTTTGTGAGCTTTGGGGCTGTTTTGTTATCGATAAAACGTGAAAAGTAAAGTTTCTATACAATACAATAAGATTCCCTTTGTGAAGAAAGACTACGATTCAACTAGAATATACAGAAACACACAAAAAAAGGGTGCGTCACAGACTTATGACACACCCTCTTTTCTTTGTAAAAAGCCTCAAAATTTTGCCTGCTTGTCTTGTCTGTCTCAATCTTTTTTTATATTTTTGCAAAAAATAAGCAAAATAGCAACAATGAAGACAGTTTTACATATGCTAAAGAATTTATCTCTCATTGCCCTTTTGGGCATCGCTGCCGTTGGCGTTCCAAGTGAACTCTGCGCCAAGAGCGTAAAGGTGGCAGGTACACAGAAAGGTGCGGCTGCCAAGTCTATCACCCGTCAGGTAGCTCAGCAGAATGTAACCATCGAGTTCTACTCTCCTTCCATCGTCCGCATCCTGAAATCTGATGCCGGACTTGGTGCTTCTGTTCAGAAGAAAAGCTATTCTGTCATCTTGAAGCCTCAGCAACTTAAGGATGTTCAGATACAGGAAAACGGAGATGTTGTAAATATTAAATCCAGTTTCATTTCCGTCGAACTGAACCAGCAAACAGGCGAAATCCGCTTCCTCTCGAAGGATGGAAAACTGCTGCTTACCGATACGAAGACCCGCTTGGAAGCCCGCAAGGACGAAGCCAACAAGGGCAAGTACCGCATTGAGCAAGATTTCCGTCTTGCAGACGACGAAGCCATCTATGGCTTAGGACAGCTGCGTGATGTTTACATGAATCAGCGTGGCCGTCAGAACATCGTACTCTGGAACAATAACACCTATATAGCCATCCCTTATTTCACCAGCGAGAAAGGCTACGGTCTTTACTGGGACAATGCGGGAAAAACCTATTTCAATGATATCGTAGCATCCAAGGAAGATCACAGTCAGCCTTCCCGTACTTCCTTCACCAGTGAAGTAGGAACCAGTGCCGACTACTATTTCATGTACAAGGATGGTACACAGGATGGAGTCATCGCCAGCATCCGTGAACTCACCGGACAGGCTACGATGTTCCCGAAATGGGCGATGGGATTCTGGCAATGCCGCGAGCGCTATAAGACCAGCGATGAACTGGCAGGCGTATTGGATAAGTATCGCGAACTGAAGATTCCTACCGATGCCATCGTACAGGACTGGCAGTATTGGGGATGCGACTCCAACTGGAATGCGATGAAGTTCCAGAACCCATACTATATAAATAAGGTGGGCGACCCTGCCTTTGCCAAGTATCTTCCTACAGATATGAAGCAGATGAAGGCACAGGGAGAGCCTCGACTGAAGAGTCCGGAGGAGATGGTGAAGTATGTTCACAAGAACGATGCCCACCTGATGATTTCCATCTGGGCTAGTTTCGGTCCTTGGACAGAGCAGTATCGTGAACTGAAGAAGATGAATGCTCTCCTTCCTTTCGAAACATGGCCAAGAAACAGTGGTGTGATGCCATACGATGTCTTCAATCCGAAGGCTCGCAATCTCTACTGGAAGTATCTTACTCATCTCTACCAGATGGGCTTCGATGCCTGGTGGACCGATTCTACGGAGCCAGACCATTTTGAGAAACCGGGCGATGAGAACTATCAGACCTACGACGGTTCATGGCTGGGCGTGAAGAACGCCTTCCCATTGTTGCACAACAAGAGCATCTACGAGCATCAGAGAGCGATGAAGGGCAATGAAAAGCGTTCGCTCCAGATGACCCGAAGCGGCAGTTTCGGTATTCAGCATTATGGCACCATCTGCTGGAGCGGTGATGTGGTAGCTTCCTGGAACGAGATGAAGAATCAGATTCCATCGGGCTTGAACTTCTCGCTCTGCGGCATCCCATTCTGGAACACCGACCTGGGTGGCTTCTTCTACTGGGAGTTTGAACAGAATCCAAAGAATCCTGCCATTCAGGAACTGCAGACCCGCTGGATGCAGTGGGGAACCTTCATGCCATTGATGCGCAACCACTGTTCTTCGCCGATGGTAAGCGAACTGTATGAATTTGGAAAACAGGGCGACTGGGCTTATGATGCTATGATCAAGACCATCAAGCTGCGTTATCGCCTTTTGCCTTATATCTACAGTACGGCAAGCGAGTGCGTGCAGAATAGCGGAAGTATGATGCGTGCCCTGGTGATGGATTATGCGGCAGACAAGAAGGCTTCCCGCCTGAACGATGAGTATCTCTTCGGTCGCAACATTCTGGTGAAGCCGGTAACCGATCCTTTATATACCTGGAAGGACAAGGAGAAGAAGGGCCATACCATCTATCCTGATGTAAGGAAGGCAGCTGCGCCTGTGAATGTTTACTTGCCAAAGGGTAATAAATGGTATGATTTCTGGAGCAATGTCCAGTATGAGGGCGGCCAGGATATCCAGCGCCTTTGTCCTATCGACATCATGCCTGTATTCATCAAGGCAGGTACCATTCGGTCCTGAAGTGCAGTATAGTTCAGAGAAGCCTTGGGATGAACTGGAAATCCGTGTTTATCCTGGTGCAGACGGTAAATTTACACTCTATGAGGACGAGGGCGACAACTACAACTACGAGAAGGGTAAGTTCTCTGAAATCCAGTTTGTATGGGATGAAGCAGACCGAACCCTGAGTATCGCTCCACGCAAGGGCAGCTATAAGGGAATGCTCCAGCATCGCAGATTCCACATCGTACTGGTGGGCGCTGATAGTGGCGCAGGCGACCAGCCTATGCAGGCAAGCAAGAGTGTGGAATATGATGGAAAGGCAGTAAAGATACAATTATGATAGTTTATTGTTTATTTATTGCGTAATATGAATAAAAAAAGTATTTTTCTGTCAATGCTCCTACTGGGGGCATTGACAGCTCTGGCTCAAGATAATAAAGGCATTTATTCTTGGTCTGAACAGATAAAAAGCAAGTCAATTGCACAATTTTGTCTTATTTACGCAGAAAAACAACCCTGTGATTGTGTTTTCTCGTAAAAATCAGTTATCTTTGTAGGCGAAATGGCAATAGCCAAATATAAATACAGGAGCATAAATTGTTCTTATAAGTGTAACGATAAAAAAGATAAGATATGCCAGTACAAAGTGAAGCTGCTCTCGAAAACGGACTTATAGATACTCTTCAAAAGATGAACTACGAGTATGTTCATATTGAAGAGGAGGAGAACCTGTCTGCCAATTTCAAGAAACAGCTGGAGAAACACAACAAGAAGAAATTGGAAGAATTGGGTCGTACCGAATTTACAGATTCAGAGTTTGAAAAGATACTTATCTATCTTGAAGGTGGCACTCGCTTTGAAAAGGCAAAGAAACTGCGTGACCTCTTTCCTCTTGAACTGGAAAGCGGTGAACGCCTATGGGTAGAGTTCTTGAACCGCACTCACTGGTGTCAGAACGAGTTTCAAGTTTCCAATCAAATCACGGTTGAGGGTAGAAAGAAGTGTCGATACGATGTGACGATACTTATCAATGGTCTGCCTTTGGTTCAAATAGAACTGAAGCGCAGAGGTGTGGAACTGAAACAGGCATACAACCAGATACAACGCTATCACAAGACTTCTTTTCATGGACTGTTTGATTACATCCAGTTGTTTGTCATATCCAATGGTGTGAACACTCGCTATTTCGCCAACAACCCGAATAGTGGCTATAAGTTCACATTCAACTGGACTGATGCCGCCAACGTAAAGTTCAACGACTTGGAGAAGTTTGCCACTGTGTTCTTCGACAAGTGTACGTTGGGTAAGATTATTGGCAAGTACATTGTATTGCATGAGGGGGACAAATGTCTGATGGTGCTTCGTCCTTACCAGTTCTATGCCGTGGAGAAAATTCTCGACCGTGTGGAAAACTCTAATGACAACGGCTATATCTGGCATACAACAGGAGCAGGCAAAACCTTGACTTCTTTTAAGGCAGCCCAACTTGTATCGGAGCTGGACGATGTGGATAAGGTGATGTTTGTGGTTGACCGCCACGACCTTGACACGCAGACGCAAGCCGAATATGAAGCCTTTGAGCCAGGTGCCGTTGACAGCACCGACAACACAGACGAGTTGGTGAAGCGTCTGCACAGCAATTCAAAGATTATCATAACAACCATACAGAAACTTAATGCCGCTGTCAGTAAGCAGTGGTATAGCAGTCGTATTGAGGAAATACGTCATTCTCGCATCGTTATGATCTTCGATGAATGTCATCGAAGCCATTTCGGAGAATGTCACAAGAATATCGTGAAGTTCTTCGACAACACGCAGATATTCGGCTTTACTGGCACACCTATCTTTGTTGAGAATGCGGTGGACGGACATACTACAAAGGAAATCTTTGGCAACTGTCTTCATAAGTATTTGATAAAGGACGCTATTGCTGATGAAAACGTGCTTGGTTTCCTAGTGGAGTATTACCACGGCAATGAGGATGTGGATAATGCCGACCAAGACCGCATGACGGAGATAGCAAAATTCATCCTTAATAATTTCAATAAGTCAACATTCGATGGAGAGTTTGACGCATTGTTTGCCGTGCAGTCAGTGCCGATGCTAATCCGTTACTACAAGATATTCAAGAGCCTCAATCCGAAGATAAGGATTGGAGCAGTCTTCACATACGCTGCCAACAGTAGTCAGGACGATGAGCAGACCGGTATGAACACTGGCGGCTATGTGAGCGAAAGCACAGGCGAGGCAGACGAGCTGCAAGCCATCATGGATGACTATAATAATATGTATGGAACGAGTTTTACCACAGAAAACTTCCGTGCATATTACGATGACATCAACCTACGCATGAAGAAAAAGAAGGCAGATATGAAGCCTCTTGACCTCTGCTTGGTTGTCGGTATGTTCCTTACTGGCTTTGACAGCAAGAAACTCAACACTCTCTATGTTGACAAAAACATGGAGTATCACGGATTATTGCAAGCGTTCAGCCGTACCAACCGTGTGCTGAACGAGAAGAAGCGTTTTGGCAAGGTGGTTTGCTTCCGTGACTTGAAAAGCAATGTGGACGAGTCCATCAAACTTTTCAGCAACAGCAATAATCTTGAAGATATTGTGCGACCACCATTTGATGATGTCAAAACCCACTATCAAGAACTGACAAAGAACTTCTTGGAGCATTATCCCGAACCGCACTATGTGGACTATTTGCAGAGTGAGAACGACAAGAAGCAGTTTATCCTCGCGTTCCGTGACATCATCAAAAAACACGCAGAGATACAAGTGTATGATGAGTTTGAAGAGGATGCTCCTGACCTTGGAATGACAGAACAGCAGTTTATGGACTTCCGCAGCAAGTATCTTGATATATACGATTCGTTTGCTGTGCAAAACAAAGAGCAACCAACGACATACCAAGTACCAGAGGAGAATCCCGGCATGGTTGGCGAACCAGACCCTCAACAAGAAGCAGCTACTGGTATGGGAGATATAGATTTCTGCTTGGAACTTCTGCATAGCGACATCATCAATGTTGCCTATATATTGGAGTTGATTGCAGACCTTAATCCATACAGTGAGGATTATACCGAGAAGCGCAAGCACATCATCGACACAATGATAAAGGATGCCGAACTTCGCAGTAAGGCAAAGCTCATTGACGGCTTTATCCAAAAGAATGTGGATGATGACCGTGACAACTTCATGGCTCGCAAACAAAAGGCTGATGGTACAAGCGACCTTGAAGAAAGGTTGAACAACTACATCATCACCGAACGTATCAATGCTGTCAATACGCTTGCCAAGGATGAGGATTTGGATGCTTCCGTTCTCAATCATTACCTCTCGGAGTATGACTACTTGCAAAAAGAACAGCCAGAAATCATACAAGAGGCATTGAAAGAGAAACACTTGGGACTGATAAAAAAGCGCAAAGCATTAACAAGAATACTCGATAAATTACGTTTCATTATAAAAACATTTAGCTGGGAATAAAGAAAGGAAATAACGATATGAGCGAAGAATTACAACAGAAACTCCGTGACCAACTTTGGGAAGTCGCAAACAAGTTGCGTGGCAATATGTCGGCAAGTGATTTCATGTATTTCACCCTTGGCTTTATCTTTTACAAGTATTTGTCGGAGAAGATAGAGAAGCACGCCAATGATGCATTAGTGGATGATGAGGTCACATTTAAAGAACTGTGGGCAATGGAGAAAGACGAAGATATAGAAGAACTTCAGGAGGTTGTCAAGACCGAATGCCTGGAGAACATCGGCTACTTCATTGAACCAAGTTTCTTGTTCTCGTCTGTCATTGAGAGCATTAAGAAAAAGGAGAATATTCTGCCGATGCTCGAACGCTCATTGAAGCGTATTGAGGACAGTACTCTCGGACAGGACAGCGAAGAAGACTTTGGAGGTCTTTTCTCTGACATAGACCTTGCTTCGCCTAAGTTGGGAAAGACAGCCGATGATAAGAATACTTTGGTCAGCAATGTTCTTCTTGCACTTGATGATATTGACTTTGGTGTAGAAGCATCGCAAGAGATAGATATCCTCGGTGATACCTACGAGTATATGATTAGCCAATTTGCCGCTGGTGCAGGCAAGAAAGCAGGTGAGTTCTACACTCCTCAGGAAGTGAGCCGTATCTTGGCAGAGATTGTAACCATCGGTCACGCTCGTCTGCGCAATGTCTATGACCCAACCTGTGGTAGTGGTTCGCTGTTGCTCCGCGCTGCAAGCATTGGTCATGCCAACGAGATATTTGGACAGGAGAAGAATCCTACGACCTACAACTTGGCTCGTATGAATATGCTTCTTCATGGCATCAAGTTCAGCAACTTCCGCATAGAGAATGGCGATACCTTGGAGGCTGATGCTTTTGGCGATACACAGTTTGACGCTGTGGTAGCAAATCCTCCGTTCTCTGCCGAATGGAGTGCAGCCGATAAGTTCAACAACGATGATCGTTTCAGCAAGGCAGGACGCTTGGCACCACGCAAGACTGCCGACTACGCTTTCATTCTTCACATGATTTACCACCTTAATGAAGGTGGAACAATGGCTTGTGTCGCTCCTCATGGTGTGTTGTTCCGTGGCAATGCCGAGGGAGTAATCCGATGTTTCCTCATTGAGAAGAAGAACTATGTGGATGCCATCATCGGACTTCCTGCCAATATCTTCTATGGCACAAGCATCCCAACCTGCATCTTGGTGTTCAAGAAATGCCGTAAGGAGGATGACAACATTCTGTTCATTGATGCCAGCAAGGAGTTTGAAAAGGTCAAGACACAGAACAAGCTCCGTCCACAACATATCAAGAAGATTGTTGATACCTATCGTGAGCGCAAGGAGATAGAAAAATACAGTCATCTTGCCACACTGCAAGAAGTGGCTGAGAACGACTACAACCTCAACATTCCTCGCTATGTGGATACGTTCGAGGAAGAAGAACCTATCGACATTCATGCTGTCATGAAGGAAATCAAGGACCTGGAGGCAAAACGTGCTGACCTTGACAAGGAGATTGAGGGCTATCTGAAAGAGTTGGGATTGGTAGAGTAAACTTTCCACAAGTTGTGGCAGATTTGAAAAGATATAGAATATGGCAAATATGACATTGGCAAGCAATAGCGAGTTCAAAAGTTGGGTCTCGCAGTTGAAAAAAGATATACGTAGCGCACAAATAAAGGCGGCAATCAAAGTGAACACAGAATTGCTTCGCCTTTATTGGCAGAAATCTGCATCTTGGGGCGATGGCTGGCTCAAAGAATTGAGCCGTGAACTTATGGCGGAGTTTCCTGATATGAAAGGTTTCTCCTATAGAAATCTAAGGTATATTCGCCAATGGTATGAGTTTTATTATCAGCGAATTACAATTTGGCAACAACCTGTTGCCAAATTAGGAGAATATAATGGGCAACAAGTTGTTGCCCAATTAGACGATGTAAATATGCAACAACCTGTTGCACAAATAAGCGAGGAGGCTTTCTTCTCCGTTCCTTGGGGGCATCATCTGTATATCATATCGCAATGCAAGGACGTTAATCGTGCCGTGTTCTACTTGAAAAAGACAGTAGAAAATGGTTGGAGCCGTGCTGTTCTGCTTAATTATCTTGACACGAATCTATATGAACGACAGGGAAAGGCTGTGAATAATTTTACAAGACTATTGGCTAATCCTCAAAGCGAATTGGCTGCTCAAACATTGAAAGACCCTTATAATTTCGATTTCCTCACACTCGACGGTGAGTATCGGGAGCGAGAATTGGAACAGGGACTTACTCAAAATGTCACACGCTTCTTGCTTGAATTGGGTACGGGCTTTGCTTTTGTCGGGAGTCAAGTTCCACTACAAGTAGGAGAAGATACGTTATATCCCGACTTGCTTTTCTATCATTTGGAACTGCGCTGCTATGTCGTCGTAGAACTGAAGATAACGAAATTCAAAGCAGAACATCTGGGACAGTTGGGCGTATATGTAAGTGCAGTCAATCATATAAAAAAGAAGCCTACAGACAACCCTACGATAGGGTTGCTTATCTGCAAGACCAAGAACAATGTGATGGCGCAATATGCTCTTGAATCGACCAATCAGCCAATAGGCATCTCCGAATATCAGTTGTCTAAGCTCATGCCTGAAAACATACAGAGCCAGTTGCCTACAATTGAAGATATTGAAGCAACACTTTCTGATATAAAGGAGACTAAGGATTTCAAAAAAGGGTAATGAAATGCTCAAATCTCTATAAAATACGCAAATGGTATTTGTTCTATTCTTCACAAATTGATTTTTTGTACCAATCTGGTACAAAATTACAAAAGGTGGATAATGTAACAACCCCAATGCCAGACTAGCAGAATCTGTCTACCAAGTTGGTAGACAAATAAAACAATGTAACAGGCATGTAACTACCATGTAAACTGGTATGTAACAGAGCCATATTGGTGAATTAAAATTAAGGATTAAAAATGAAAATGACAATAAATAACGAACATAAGAAACTCAATGTCCCAAATCTCAGATTCCCTGAGTTTAGCGGGGAATGGGAAGAGTTTGGGCTTTCAGAACTTCTTGATTTCAAGAATGGATTAAACCCCAAACCAGACAAATTCGGCAAGGGTATAAAGTTCATTTCTGTTATGGACATTCTTAATAATGCAGTCATTACATATGATTGCATTAAGGCTTCTGTTGATGTAACGGAGAAAGAACTATCTGACTTTTCTGTTGAAAAAGGAGATATGTTATTCCAACGCAGTTCAGAAACTTTGGAGGATGTTGGTAGAGCGAATGTTTATATGGATGATAAAACTGCTGTATTTGGTGGTTTTGTTATTCGTGGAAAGAAAAAAGGAGAATATGACCCACAATACTTCAATTATTTGTTACGCAGTCCGTTTGCTCGCAAAAGAATAATTCCAATGGGTGCAGGTGCGCAACATTTTAATATTGGGCAAGAAGGATTGAGTAAAGTAAAACTGCATTTTGCAAATATAGAAGAGCAAAATAAAATTGGCAAAATACTCTCTTTGCTTGACGAACGTATCTCTATCCAAAGCAAAATCATTGAGGATTTGAAGAAGTTAAAGGTTGCGATTATAGAACAGGTGTTT
>URYG01000013.1 GCA_900551985.1 uncultured Prevotella sp.
AAAATGCTTATTAGGGCGTTTCTGCGAGGTAATGATTTGAAAGCGTTTCTATTTCTCCAATCTGCGTTTTTCGCTTTTCCTCGTCTATGCCACTTAAAGCCAACGACTGCCACAACCACTTGAAACTCAAAATAAAAGCATCATTCTGCTATTTCTTGCTTTTTTAGGCGTTATTTTCTATAAAAAATGCCCTCCTGTCTTTCGGCAGAAGGGCACAAACTAATTATTCTCGTACAATTAGTTTTGTCAAATGAATAGTTGATATAGGTTAGAGTATGAATGAAGATCTATATTATTATATATCAACTTGAGTATGCGATGGAAGGCTTAGAGTGGAACGTACTCCACAAATGCTTCCATAGCCTCGTAGCAAGCCAGACCTAACTCATCATAGAGCTGGGCGGTGCCACGGTTGCGGTCTTCTGCACGCTGCCAGAAGAGGCGCTCGTCGTTACCCAGGAATGGAGCACTCTCCATCTGTGACTGGTGCTTGAGGATAGAGTTACGCTTTGCTCTCAACTCCTCAGGGCTCAATGGAACACACATCTCGATGTTCTCAATCTCCCATTCTGCCCAAGCGCCACGGTACATCCAGATGCGGCAGTCCTTCAACCACTCTGCGCCAGCCTTCTTCTCCTCGTCGATGGCTGCGAGAACAGCGTCGGTACACTTCTTGTGAGTTCCGTGTGGGTCAGCCAAGTCACCGGCAACATAGATCTGATGAGGCTTCACCTCCTGGAGCAATGCTCTAACGATCTCAACGTCCTTCTCTGTCATAGGCAACTTCTCAATCTTACCGCTCTCATAGAATGGCAAGTCGAGGAAGTGAACGCGGTTCAGAGGAATCTCGTTGTATGTACAAGCTGTACGAGCCTCGCCACGACGAATCAAGCCCTTGATGGTCAGGATGTCACGGGTATCGAAGTCGCTCTCCTTCTTGTGTGCGAAGAACTCCTTGATTTCCTGGTATTTCTTAGAGATCACGCTGTCCTTAGAGTCAGCGAAGATCTGGTTGAAACCATTGATGAAGTGCATGAATCTTGTAACCTCCTCGTCGCCTACTGCGATATTACCGGATGTCTCGTAAGCTACATGTACCTCGTGCTTCTGCTGTACCAATCGGCGGATAGTACCACCCATAGAGATCACGTCATCGTCTGGGTGTGGAGAGAATACGATCACTCTCTTAGGGAATGGTTTCGCACGTTCAGGACGATAGGTATCGTCAGCGTTTGGCTTACCGCCTGGCCAGCCTGTGATGGTATGCTGCAAGTCGTTGAAGATCTTGATGTTTGCATTGTATGCAGAGCCGTAGAGAGCCAAGAGTTCGCTCAAACCATTCTCGTTGTAGTCCTTATTGGTCAACTTCAGGATAGGCTTGTGCAACTTCTGGCAGAGCCATACCAATGCACTGCGTACCAACTTGTCTGTCCACTCGCAGTTTGTTACGAGCCAAGGATGCTTGATACGTGTCAGGTGAGAAGCAGCACTCAGGTCGAGAATTACGTTTGCATTAGGATGAGTCTGGAGGAAGCTGGCTGGCAATGTGTCAGTGATGTTTCCTTCTACAACCTTCTGCATGATGTCAGCCTTCTCGTCGCCCCATGCTGTGAGGTAAACGCTCTTGGCAGAGAGGAGGGTAGAGATACCCATGGTGAGAGAGCAAGGAGGAACCTGCTCGTTGGTGCCGAAGCTGTTCTCCATTTCCTCGCGGGAAGTATTGCCGATGAGGATCAGACGGGTGATAGACTGGATGCCGGAACCTGGTTCGTTGGCAGCGATATTACCCATTCTTCCGATACCGAGGAGAGCGATGTCGAGACCGCCGAAGGTCTTGATGCGCTTCTCGTAGAGGTGACATGCATCCTGCACAGCCTCCTGTGCCACACTGCCATCCAATGTGAAGATGTTCTGTGGGTCGATGTCAACATGGTCGAGGAAACGCTCCTTCAACTGGTTGATGCTCTTCAGAGAACTTTCCTTCTGTACTGGATAGTACTCGTAAGCATTGAATACTACCACGTTTCTGAAACTGAGCTGCTTAGCCTCGCATCTTCTCTGCAATTCCTTGTAGATAGGTGTGAGCGACAAGCCTGTGCCCAATGCCATCACGTAATATCTGCCCTCGTGCTGAGCTGCCTTGATTTCCTTCTCTACTTGGTCAGCTACATGAGCTGCACCCTCCATGGAAGAGGCGAAGATGTCGGTGTGAATTTTCTCCATTCTGGAGATCTCTGAGTACTCTACTGTAGTCTTTGGTTTGTAGTATGCCAATGGTACCTTGTTGAGTACAATTTCTGAACTAAGATTTAGTCTCATAGTTTCTTGTCTTTATAGTTATTACTTTGTTTTTTACAAGTTGTCTTTCTCGATGTCCTTGAAGTACTTGTAGGTGCTTACCTTCAACTCGTCTGTAGCGCTCTCATCGCAAACGATGATACCGTGCTGGTGAGTCTGCAGTGCACTGATAGTCCAAGCCTGAGTTACAGGACCTTCGATAGCTGCCTGGAGAGCACGAGCCTTGCTGTGACCATTGCAGAGAATCATCACTTCTCTAGCTGCCATAACGGTACCAACACCTACTGTGAGGGCTGTAGCTGGCACAGCGTTCATATCGCCACCGAAGAAACGAGAGTTAGCGATGCGGGTATCAGTAGTCAAAGTCTTCACGCGAGTACGGGAGTTGAGAGAAGAGAATGGCTCATTGAAGGCAATGTGACCATCAGGTCCGATACCACCGATGAAGAGGTCGATACCACCTGCTTCTGCAATCATCTCCTCGTAGTGAGCGCACTCAGCCTCGAGATCCTCAGCGTTACCATTGAGAATGTGGATATTCTCCTTAGGGCAATCGATGTGGTCGAAGAGGTTGTGAGCCATGAATGAATGATAGCTCTCTGGATGAGACTCTGGCAAACCTACGTATTCGTCCATGTTGAAAGTGAGTACATGCTTGAAAGAAACCTCACCAGCCTTGACAGCCTTTACGATTTCTGCATACATACCAATAGGTGATGAACCTGTTGGCAAACCCAAAACGAATGGTTTCTCTGCTGTTGGTTGGAACGCCTTGATGGCCTCCACAACGTGACGAGCTGCCCAGCGAGCCAACTCATCGTAATTCTTTTCGATAATTACACGCATAGTTGATATATGTTTATTTAGTTAATGTATTCTTATATATTAATAATGTATTCTTAATCTATTAATTGTTCAGGTACTTGCTTCTTGCCATGAGGCAAGCGCCTATCAGTCCTGCATGCTCTTTCAGGGTAGAGGCGGCAACCAGCGAATCCTCGTTCACCATATTGAGCGAGAACTTTTTGATGCCCATGCAGATAGGTTGGGTAAGATAAGCACCCGTTACCGAGAGGTCTCCTCCGATGACCAGCATCTCCGGATTGAAGATGTTGATGATGCCGGCGAGATTGGTTCCCAGTTCCACAGCCACTTTCTGCAGGGTCTCGATGCTGAGTACGTCTTCTTTTTTAATGGCATCTAGGATATCCTGCAGGGTGAGTTCCTGGTGCTGGTTCTTCACCTTGTCGGACAGCACGGATGTTCCACCGTTCTCCAGAGCCTCTTTCATCTTGCGCAGCAATGCCGATCCTGATGTTTCCGTTTCCATGCAACCTGTTTTTCCACAATGGCAGATGATGTCATTATTATAGATGTGCATGTGTCCGATTTCACCCGAGAAGCCTGATTTTCCGAGATAGAGCTTACCGTCGAAGATGATGCCGATACCGATGCCCCAGCTGATGTTCACGAAGATGATGTTTCTCAATCCCTTGCAGACTCCTTTCAGATATTCGCCGTAAGTCATGCAGCGGGTATCGTTGTCGATGCAGAAAGGCAGGTCGAGTCTTTCGGTCAGTGCTTCAGCCAGTGGCATTGCCGTGCAGGTGAAGTAATTATAGGCACAACCTGTTTCCGGGTTCACTCGTCCGCCGATACTCATGCAAGCCTTCTTGATCTGGCTTCTTTCGATGCCTGATCTCTGAATATATTCGTTGGTGAGGTGGATGAAACTGTCGAAGCATTCCGGGGTGTCCTGGTAGTCAAAGTGTATCAGTTCGGGTTCTGCCACCATGTTTCCACAAAAATCACAGATGCCGAAGGTGAGACTTTGCTTTCCTGTATCTATGCCGAGAAAATATCCGGATGTTGCGATGAGGTCATAAATCTTTGGCGCTCTCTTCGAGTAATTGTCTTTCTTGCCTGTTACCTCAATCAAGCCATCCTCAATGAGCTCGTTCAGAGTCTTGGTGGTATATGGCACACTTACCCCCAAACTATTGGATAGTTCGGCGATAGTTTGCCCTCCATGTTCTATGAGCAAGTTCAAAAGAGCTGTCTTAGAGGCAGACCATTTAGTGTGAGGTATGATGCTTTTTGCCATACAGATATTTCTTGTTTAAGTTTTTACGCTGCAAAGATAAATAAATAAATCCGTTTTTTTAATGTTTGTGAGTTAATTAATCTAAATTATTAGAATAAACTTTGTTTTTCCCCTTTTTTAGGGGATGATTTAACTATTTTAGCCCGTGATTTTTAGCTTTTTAAAAAGCTTGATGAAAAGATAGGGTATCTACCGCCCTTTTTTATATATATAATAAGGTATAGGGGAGCGAAACGTAAGAATAAATAAATAAACTAATTTATTTAACTTGAATAATGAAAATTGATTCATTAAAATTTGGTTGGTATTAAAATAAGTTGTAAATTTGCACCCGAATAACAAAACTAACAATCGAAATGAAAAATAAAAAGTTTTATCCCTGGTTAGTTGTAGCGCTCCTCTGGGTGGTTGCTCTTCTCAACTATATGGATCGTCAGATGCTTTCCACTATGCAGGCCGCTATGAAGGTTGACATCGTGGAATTGCAGCAAGCTGAAGCCTTTGGCGCTTTGATGGCTGTCTTCCTTTGGATCTATGGTATTGTGAGTCCATTTGCCGGTATCGTAGCTGATAGGATCAGTCGAAAGAAATTAGTAGTAGGCAGTCTCTTTGTCTGGTCTCTGGTGACCTACCTGATGGGATATGCTTCCAGTTTTGATCAGCTTTACATGTTGAGAGCGTTGATGGGTATCAGTGAGGCACTTTACATCCCTTCTGCCTTGTCTCTCATTGCCGACTGGCATGAAGGAAAGTCAAGATCTCTGGCTATCGGTGTTCACATGACCGGTTTGTATGTAGGTCAGGCTATCGGAGGATTTGGTGCTACCGTGGCAGCAGCCTTCTCCTGGCACACCACATTCCACTGGTTCGGTATTCTCGGAATCGCTTATTCTGTCGTATTGCTTCTGTTGTTGCACGATAAAGACAAGGATACTGCGAATATGGCAGTGGCTCAGCAGGAAAAGCCTGCAAAGGGCGGATTGTTCCAAGGCTTATCAGTTGTGCTTTCTACTTGGGCTTTCTGGGTGATTCTCTTCTATTTCGCAGTTCCTTCTCTTCCAGGTTGGGCTACCAAGAACTGGCTCCCGACATTGTTTGCAGAGAATCTGGGTGTACCTATGTCTGAGGCTGGTCCGATGTCAACCATCACCATTGCAGTTTCTTCCTTGATTGGTGTACTCTTTGGCGGTGTACTTTCCGATAAATGGGTTCACAGGAATATCCGTGGCCGCGTTTATACCAGTGCCATCGGTCTGGGAATGACGATTCCTGCTCTCTTCCTCCTGGGCTTCGGTCACAGTGTGGTGGCGGTAGTAGGAGCTGGATTGCTCTTCGGTATCGGTTATGGTATGTTTGATGCCAACAATATGCCAATCCTCTGCCAGATTATCTCGGCTAAATACAGAGCAACAGCCTATGGTATCATGAATATGGTGGGCGTGTTTGCCGGAGCCATGGTTACCCAGATAATGGGTAAGTTCTCTGATGGCGGTAATCTGGGCTTGGCCTTTGCCGTATTGGGCGTGGTGGTTATCGCTGCATTGACACTTCAGTTGGTTTGTTTAAAGCCAAAGACTGATAACTTGGAATAAAAAAGAAAAGGAAATTTTAACTAACTTACATTAATATATATAATTATGGAAAAGATCATTGGACTTATCGATGCACCGTTTACTCCTTTTTATGCTAACGGTGATGTGAACTTGGAACCTATCGAGGCTTATGCCAAGATGCTTCAGAAGAACGGTCTGAAGGGTGTGTTTATCAATGGTTCATCAGGCGAGGGCTATATGTTGACCACCGAGGAGAGAATGCTCCTTGCTGAGAGATGGGTAGCCGTAGCTCCAAAGGACTTCAAGATTATCGTTCATGTAGGCAGCTGCTGCCTCCGTGAGAGCCGTCGTCTGGCTGAGCACGCACAGAAGTTGGGTGTTTGGGGCATCGGTTCAATGGCTCCTCCATTCCCACATATCGGCCGCATCGAGGAACTGGTGAAGTATTGCGAGGAGATTGCTTCTGCTGCTCCTGAACTTCCTTTCTACTACTATCATATTCCTGCATTCAATGGCGCTTACCTGCCAATGCTCGATCTGTTGAAGGCTGTAGATGGACGCATTCCTAACTTCGCTGGTATCAAATATACCTTCGAGAGCCTGTATGAGTACAACCAGTGCCGTCTCTACAAGAACGGTAAGTACGATATACTCCACGGTCAGGATGAGACCATCCTCCCTAGCCTGGCTCAGGGCGGTGCACAGGGTGGTATCGGTGGTACAACCAACTACAATGGTAAGGAGTTGGTAGGCATCATCGAGGCTTGGAAGAACGGCGACATCGAGACAGCCCGTGAGAAGCAGAACTTCGCTCAGGAGGTTATCAACGTCATCTGCCACTACCGTGGTAACATCGTTGGCGGTAAGCGTATCATGAAGCTGATGGGCTTCGATCTGGGTCCAAACCGTACTCCATTCCGCAATATGACCGATGAGGAGGAGCAGGCAATGAAGAAAGAGTTGGAAGCTATCAACTTCTTCGAGCGTTGCAATCAGTTTTAAGTAAAATCCACTAGAACCAGTAAGAATGAACATAAAAGAATATATCAAACAGTGGGCTGAATCTTATAAGACTGATCTGACAGAGAACATCATGCCATTCTGGATGGAGCATGGATGGGATAAGGTAAACGGTGGTGTTTACACTTGTCTTGACAGAGATGGAAGTCTGATCGATTCCACCAAGTCAGTGTGGTTTCAGGGTAGATTCGCCTTTATATGCGCCTATGCATATAATAATGTAGAGAAGAACCCGATGTGGCTGGAGGCAGCGAAGAGCACCCTCGACTTCATCGAGAACCATTGCTTCGACGAGAATGGCAGAATGTACTTCTCGGTTACAGCCGAAGGTAAGCCATTACGCATGCGTCGCTATGTATTCTCTGAAACTTTCGCAGCCATTGCGATGTCAGAGTATGCTTTGGCTACCGGCGAGCAGAAGTATGCAGAGCGTGCCCTCCAGATCTTCAAGGATACACAGCGTTTCCTCACTACTCCAGGCATCCTGGCTCCAAAGTTCGAGGAATCTGTTCAGTTGCAGAGCCACAGCATCATCATGATTCTCATCAACGTAGCTTCCTGCATCCGCAAGGTTATCAACGATCCTAAGCTCACCGAGCAGATTGATGAGTCGATTGCCAAGTTGAAGAAGTACTTCATCCACCCAGAGTTCAAGTGTCTCCTGGAGACCGTAGGAATGAACGGTGAGTTTGTGGATACCTGTATGGGTCGCACCATCAACCCTGGCCATTGCATCGAGACCTCCTGGTTTGTCCTGGATGTGGCTAAGCAGAGAGGTTGGGACAAGGAGTTGACCGATATGGCACTGCAGATCTTCGACTGGTCTTGGGACTGGGGATGGGACAAGCAGTATGGCGGCATCATCAACTTCAGAGACTGCAGAAATCTTCCTGTACAGGATTATTCACAGGATATGAAGTTCTGGTGGCCACAGACCGAAACCATCATCGCTTCTCTCTATGCTTATCTGGCTACAGGTGATGACGAGTATATCTACAAGCATCAGCGCATCAGCGAGTGGACCTATGCCCACTTCCCGGATACAGAGTTCGGCGAGTGGTATGGTTATCTTCACAGAGACGGTACCGTGGCACAGCCTGCCAAGGGTAATCTCTTCAAGGGACCTTTCCACATTCCGAGAATGATGATCAAGGCATACTCTCTGTGTCAGGAGATTTTGAACAAGGAATAAAAGAATGAACAAGAACTTAGATTTGTGTATATCGAATCTGGGCACCGTAAGAAACAATCAGTATCAGATGGCAATCCTGCCATGGGGAGCAACAGAGCCTCATAACCTGCATCTGCCGTATCTTACTGATTGTATCTTATCACATAGCATCGCAGTGGATGCTGCCGTACAGCTTGCTGCCGACAAAGGCGTGAATTGCATGGTACTTCCTCCTGTGGCTATGGGTGCCCAGAATCCCGGACAGCGTGATGTGGCTTTCTGTATCCATTACCGATATGAGACTCAGAAGGCAATTCTGCAGGATATCGTAGAAGCATTGCAGCATCAGGGAATCAAGAAACTCCTCATCGTGAATGGGCATGGAGGAAATACCTTCAAGAACATGATTCGTGATCTGGCAGTGGATTTTCCTGATTTCATCATTGCTTCCAGTGAGTGGTTTAAGATGAGCAATCCAAAGGATTTCTTCGAACAGCCTGGTGATCATGCCGATGAAGTGGAGACTTCTGTGATGATGCATTATCATCCTGAGTTGGTGAACTTGGAAGAAGCTGGCGAAGGCGCAGCCAAGGGATTCAGGATTCCTGCATTGAATAGCGGAAAGGTCTGGATTCCTCGCAACTGGTCGATGGTATCAACGGATACCGGTATCGGAAATCCTGCATTGGCTACGGCCGAAAAGGGCAAGAAGTTTGCAGAAGCCGTTGTTCATGAATATGTTGAATTCCTTTATCAGTTCTCTCAGGCAGATACAGTATCTGATTTGTATTAAATATAAGTAATTGAAAATCTAAATAGTAAAAATATGATTTTTTCAGCAAATATAAGCAAGGCTTTGTGTCTTGCTACCATGGGTATTACCCTGATGATGCCTGCACAGGTTGCTGCTGCAACCCCAGCTATGGCTGTTGAGGCACAGGCTGTTGATGGACAGGGTGGTATTACTGTCTTCCCTAATAAGGAGGCTCAGTATCGTATTCCTGCCATCGTAGAGTGTAAGTCGGGCAAGTTGATTGCCTTTACCGATCATCGTTATCACAACAAGGATATTGGTGGCGGCCGTCATCTCGACATCGTGATGAAGACCAGTATGGACAAGGGTGCTACCTGGAGTTCTCCTGAGCAGATGGTGGCAAAGGGTGGAAACGGTATCGCTACCAGTTTCGACTGCGCCCATGGCGATGCTGCTGTTGTAGTAGATAAGAAGAGCGGCAGAATCCTCCTGATGTGTGCTTCGGGTGGTATCGGTTACTGGGAGTCTAAGCGTGGCAATCTCCTGATGATGGGTAGATACTACAGCGATGACGAAGGTAAGACATGGTATGGTGAGGAAGTAACCAAGCAGATCTACGACCTCATGCCAGAAGTGGAATCAGCCTTCTTTACCAGTGGTAGAATCTGCCAGAGTAAGCAGATCAAGGTTGGCAAGTACTATCGTGTCTATACCGTGTTGTGTACCCGCAGCGGTAACCGCATTCTCTATAGCGATGACTTCGGTCAGACCTGGAATGTATTGGGCAAGAATGTAGCCGAGGCTGCTCCTTACGGAGATGAGGCTAAGGTTGAAGAGTTGCCAAACGGTAATGTGCTGCTCAGCAGTCGTGCGATGGGTGGACGCCACATCAATATCTATTCTTATGAGGATAAGAAGACAGCCACTGGTTCTTGGGGCAAGGTAATAGCTTCTGATGCCAAGAATATGGGTGTTGCTGCTCACAAGAACTCTTGCAATGGTGAGGTTCTCATGGTGGATGCCAAGAAGAACGGCAAGAAGGTGAAGCTGTTGCTTCAGAGTGTTCCGGTAGGTCCAGGTCGTACAAACGTAGGTATCTACTACAAGGCATTGGAGACTCCTGCTGATTACGCTACCCCTGAGGCTATCGCCAAGAACTGGGAAGGCTGCTATCAGTTGAGCAATACCACATCGGCTTACTCAACCATGGTTCAGGGCAAGAATGGAAGCATCTACTTCCTCCTCGAGGAGAATGCCTTTAGAAATCCGGAAACACAGACGGATGATTATTACGACATTCGATTCTATGACCTGAGCATTGAGCAGATAACGAACCATAAATACAAATAATAATATTAACTAATTATCAACTTACAAACATGAACTCAGATTTGAAACAATTAGTCATGGCTGTATCTTTGGGATGCATGGGCGCTTCGCCAGCATTCGCAGGTACTAGTAGCTTGGCAGTCAATGCCACGCAGCAGACCTCTACCTGTACAGGTGTGGTTGTTGATGACCTTGGAGAGACCGTAATCGGTGCTTCTGTACTCGTAAAGGGTACTTCCAATGGTACTGTTACCGACTTGGACGGTAAGTTCTCTTTGAGCAATGTGAAGAAGGGCGACATCATCGTCATCTCTTACATCGGCTTCGATTCGCAGGAAATCAAGTTCGAGGGACAGCCTCTCAGCGTAACCATGAGCGAAAACAAGCAGGTTCTTGCCGAGGTGGTGGTTACAGGTTATGGTGGTCAGCAGAAGCGTGCCACTTTGACCACTGCTATCTCTAAGATGGACAACAAGGTATTGGAGAAGGCTGCTGTCAGCAACGTGGGTAATGCTTTGCAGGGTACAGTAACTGGTCTTCGTGTTATCAGTGAGTCTGGTCAGCCAGGTGCAAGCCCTAACATCACTCTTCGTGGTGGTGCTTCTATCACTGGTGGCCATAATGGTGCCCTCATCGTTGTGGATGGTATCATCCGTGAGAGCTTGAGCGACATCAACCCTTCAGACATCGAGTCTATCCAGGTTTTGAAGGATGCCGCTTCTACCGCTATCTACGGTGCCCGTGCTAACGGTGGTGTAATCTTGGTTCAGACCAAGAATGGTCAGGCTGGTAAGACTACCGTTAACTACAAGGCTAAGCTCGGTATGAACTTCTCCCGTCAGGGTTATGATTTCCTCAATGCCCATGATTATATCTACTACAACCGCTTGGGTTACAAGCGTTATACCAATAATGCTCCAAGTGCAGCTTCTGTAGATAACCAGATGGGTTATGGTATCGGTAACAAGTTGTTTGATATCCGTTATCTCAATGATGATACCAAGCATCTCCAGAGCGAGGGCTGGCAGGTAATGGACGATCCATACTACGAGGGTAAGCAGATTCTCTATAAGGATTACAGCGGTCAGATGGAAGATGCAACCTTCCATGATGTAGCGCTTACCCAGGATCACTACCTGAGCCTCTCTGGTGGTAACGACAAGGGTACCTTCTCTGCAAGTCTCGGTTATTATAATGAGGATGGTGCTGTCAAGGGTACAGGTTACAAGCGTTTCAATGGTGCCTTCAATGGTTCTTACTGGGTGCTTCCATTCCTGAACGTAAAGGCGGGTACTACCTATAGCTGGGCCAAGCAGCCTTCTCTGTGGATTGGTACATACGAGTTCTTCTACCGTTCACGTTCTCAGCGTCCTACATGGAATCCATATCTGGAGGATGGCACTCCTGCTTCAGGTTGGGGAACAGGTGACGGTAACCCAGAGTACTACCGTTCTCGCTTGACCAGTACAGACGGTACACGCAAGCAGACCTACAACCTGGGCTTCGATTTGAACATCATTCCTAAGAAGTTGGTATTCACAGGAAACTCTTCTCTGTATCACTACGATTACCAGTACGAGAGCTTCAACAAGTCTTACCAGCAGCAGAACCAGGGTTCTCCTAACCAGACTCGTGGCGCTTATGCCAACATCACACGCTTCACCCAGATTCAGTTGAGCGGTACCCTGAACTATCATGATACCTTCTTCGAGAATCACAATGTGGATGCCATGATTGGTGGTGAGTACTTCGACTATCAGTACTTCAATTTCAATGCAAGCACAGAGAACTCTCCTTTCGATACCATTCATACCCTGAACATAGGTGCTAACCGTACAGCTACAAGCAGTAGCAAGACCGGTTATCGTATCGAGTCTCTCTTCGGGCGTGTGAACTACGACTTCAAGCAGAAGTATCTCTTCTCTTTCACTTATCGTTACGACGGTATCTCTAAGTTGAAGGACAACCGTTGGGGTTTCTTCCCAGGTGTATCTGCAGGTTGGAACATCATGGAGGAGGACTTCTGGAAGAACTCTAAGATTTCCAGCGTTATCAGTAACTTGAAGCCACGTGTAAGTTACGGTATCAACGGTAACGTAAACGGTATCGGTAACTTCGATATCTATGGTCTTTACAAGAAGTATGGCAATTATGACGGTCAGACTGGTTACTATAACTCAACCCTTACCAACACTGCGTTGAAGTGGGAGCAGAGTAAGTCGTTCGAGGCAGGTCTCGATATCGGTTTCTTCAACAACCGTCTGGGCTTCATCCTCGACTACTATAACCGTACAACCGACAACTTGCTTACTGATATCAGCTTGCCAGGTTACACCGGTTTCTCTAGCATGAAGACCAATTTGGGTAAGCTTCGCAACTCAGGATTTGAGATGGAGGTACGTGCCAACCTCATCAACAGCAAGGACTTCAAGTGGGATGTTACAGCCAACCTCACTTCTGTAGCCAACAAGGTACTCCAGTTGCCAAGCAGCGATAAGCCAAACAACCAGATTGGTGGTTACGAGGTAGCAGCAGGTAAGGTAGATGCCAACGGCAAGACTCCAACCAAGTGGGTAGGTGGATACCGTGAAGGTGGTAAGTTGGGTGACCTGGTAGGTTACAAGCAGCAGCATATCTTCAGAGATTGGGACGATGTGAAGGCAAATGCCAACGAGCGTGTTGACGACATCGCACATCTTTATGGTCCAGGTCTTGCAGACCAGATCAACCCTGCAACCGGTAAGAAGTATAAGGAGTCTAATGGCTGGAAGCCTATCGAGCCAGGAGATGTATGCTGGGAAGACGTGAATGGCGATAATCATATCAGTCAGCTCGACCGCGTGGTAGTGGGTAATATCTTCCCTAACGTAACTGGTGGTTTCACCACAACATTCGGTTACAAGAACGTATCTCTCTACGCACGTTTCGACTACTCTTTGGGTCACACCATCTACAACGACCTCAAGGCTCGTTCTTTGGGACAGTATCAGGGTTCGTTCAACCTCATCGACAAGGTAAAGGATACATGGTCTGAGACCAACCGTGATGCAGACCTTCCAGTATTTACATACGCAGACCAGTTGAACAAGATGAATATCACCCGTGAGAATAATGGTTACACTGCGGTCAACGGTAACAGCTCTCGTTTCTACGAGAAGGGCGACTACCTGGCATTGCGTGAGATTACTCTCAACTGGAACTTGCCAAAGACATGGATCAGCAGAGTAGGCATGCAGAATGCTTCCCTCTATGTAACAGGTCAGAACCTGTTCTACATTACTGGTTATGATGGAGCTTCTCCAGAGCCAGCAGCATATAATGGTTATGGTGCAGGTATTGACAACGGTCGTTACCCTACACCACGCACATTACTCTTCGGTTTATCAGTAACATTCTAAAATTCGACGAAAAATGAAAAAGTTTTTGAAATATTTTGCAGCAGGCTGCATGGTCTTCTCAATGACTAGCTGTCTTGATGTAGAACCACAAAGTGAGATCACTGATGCTGGTTACTGGAAGGAAGAAGGCCAGTTCAGTTCAGCCAACACCGGTCTCCAGGCTATGTTCCGTGACCGCACTTTCAATCTTTACCTTTGGGGTGAGATGCGTACCAACCTCTATGGTGGTAGCTCTTTCTCTGGTGAGGCAAGTAGTGGATATGAGTTCATGTGGAACAACCTCCTGAGCCAGGCAAGTCCAGCCATCAGCAATTATGGTGGCTGCTACGGACTTATCAACCAGCTCAACCTGATGATTGCCAAGGCCGAGAATACTGACCTCATCAAGGAGGCTGCCAAGAAGAACTATCTGGGTTCTGCCTACGGTATGCGTGCATACATATACTTCCAGCTGTTGAGAACCTATGGCGACGTCATCGTAGTGACCGACTATACCAAGGGTAGCGACATCAGCATCGGTAACATGGGTAAGGAGGCTTCTCCTGCATCTGAGGTAATGGCTCAGATCAAGAAGGATATCGAGGCTTCAGAGAAGGCTTATGGCGACAACTACAAGTTTGCCAACGGCAGAAATTACTGGTCTCTGGCTGCTACCAAGATGCTCAAGGGTGAGGTTTACCTCTGGAGCGGCAAGCAGATGGGCGGCGGCAACGCTGATTTCCAGACCGCCAAGGCTGCTTATGAGGACGTGAAGAAGGCTGATGTAGCTTTGCTGAACGACTTTACTCAGGTATTCGCCTTTGACAACAAGAAGAACAAGGAGATTATCTACGCTGTTTATAACGGCAAGGACGAGAAGGCTATGTGGAACGGTAACTTCCGCTTGACTTTGGTGATGGGTTCTATGTTCTTCAAGAACTACTATGAGGCTGATGGTACTACTCTGGCTGAGTCTGCCATGGGTAATATGGACGGTGTAATGCGTGTATCTCTCAACAAGGATATGTGGAAAGAACTTTACCGTGACGGCGATACCCGTAAGGCAGGTAGCTTGAAGGACATCTATAGTAAGAACGAAGATGGTTCCCTCAAGTATGTTGGTAACATCCAGTATAAGTTCCAGGGTACCTTGCCACAGGGTTACAACCAGCGTCAGTGGCTCGATGATTATCCTATCTATCGCTATGCAGACTGTCTCTTGGGCTTGGCTGAGGCTAAGGCTTTGATGGGCGAGGATCCTGCAGCTGAGATCAATGAGGTAAGAAAGCGTGCTTACGGCGAGGAGTACTTCAACGCTCACGAGGCTGAGGTAGCTTATCCTAACGATACAGACGCTTCTTTCTATGCCAACAACTCTTTCGTAGGCAGCGATGCTGATGTCATCGAGGCTGTATTGAAGGAGAGATGCCGCGAGTTCCTCTTCGAGGGTAAGCGCTGGCACGACCTCCGTCTGATGGGTGCTGAGTATGTTACTAAATATACCTCTGCTCAGGCAAGCAAGTTGTTGTGGCCTATCGACGAGAATACACTTGGTTTGAACAGCAAGTTGCACCAGACTCCTGGTTATTAATATGGAAAATGGTAATGCCGTCAAGGCACATCATCTTGTTTGATTATATATAAAAGGTAGAGGGGAGTCAAATCCCCTCTCCTTCATTCCATTTCCGGTATGCTACTCTTCTCTCTATCATTGATATGATTTCATCCATTTAAATCAACCTGATTATGAATCGTTTCTTACTATTTTTGTTATCTATATTTTGGTGCATGGCTGGCATCTGTGCCAATCATCCATCTTCATTGTTGCCTCTGCCGCAGAAGTATAGCTTCAATGGCAAAAACGCCAACGTCAAGTTGACGGTTGAAGAAAAATATGTTGCCCAGATTCAGGGAGCAAAATTTCAAGAGGAGGCATACCATCTATTGATTACCTCAAAAGGCATCCTGCTGGAGGCTACTACTCCTAAGGGTATGTATTGGGGAAGACAGACACTGGAACAATTAAAATTCACTAAAAACAAAAAGACATATTTGCCACAATGTGAAATCACAGACTGGCCTGCCTTCCGTATTCGTGGCTTTATGCACGACGTGGGCAGAAGCTATATTCCTTTCGAGGAACTGAAGCGTGAAATCAGTCTGCTCAGCAGATACAAAATCAATGTTTTTCACTGGCATCTTACTGAAAACCAGGCATGGCGCCTGGAAAGCAAGCGCTATCCTGAACTCAATGCTCCAGAGAATATGGAGCGTGAGAAAGGAAAGTATTATACATTAGAAGAGGCCCGACAACTCGTGGAATTCTGCAAGCAGCATCAGGTGCTCCTGATTCCTGAGATTGATATGCCGGGACACAGTGCCGCTTTCGTGCGTACCTTCAAGACAGATATGCAGAGCGAGAAGGGTACTCAGATTCTGAAAGACATCATCGATGAGGTTTGCGCCACCTTCGACGTACCTTATCTCCATATAGGAACCGACGAGGTTCAGTTCACCAATCCGGAGTTTGTTCCGATGATGGTGAAATACATCCGCGACAAGGGCAAGAAGGTTATCTCTTACAATCCTGGTTGGAATTACAAGCCGGGTGAAATCGACATGACGCAGCTCTGGAGTTATCGTGGAAAGGCACAGAAGGGCATCCCTGCCATCGACTGCCGCTACCACTACGCCAACCATTTCGATACATACGCCGACCTGGTGGCGATGTTCAACAGTCGCATCTATAACCAGTCTGAGGGCAGCGACGACCTGGCTGGTTGCATCGTTGCCTTCTGGAACGACCGATACATAGACAATACACCTCAGCTCCTGGCAGAAAACAACTTCTATCCTTACATGCTCACTTTGGCTGAGCGTGCCTGGCGTGGAGGTGGCAACTGCTATTTTGATGGCAAGGGTACCTTGCTGTGGGAGGATGAACCGGAGCAGTTGGCTGCTTTCAAGGAATTCGAAGACCGCCTGTTGTGGCAGAAGAAGACCTGGTTGAAGGAGGTTCCGTTCCCATACGTCCGTCAGACCCGGAGTGAATGGCAGATTACCGATGCCTTCCCTAACGGAGGCGATTTGAACAAGGTATTCCCTCCAGAGGAGAAAGAAGATTCCGTTTATCAGTATGAGGGTAAGACTTACAAGACGCGCAAGATCATCGGCAATGGTATCTATCTCCGCCATGTATGGGGAACGCTGGTTCCTGGATTCTATGCCAATCCACAGGAGAACCATACGGCGTATGCTACCCGATGGATCTACTCTCCAAAGGAAAGAAAGACCCAGTTGATGCTGGAATTCCAGAACTACAGTCGTTCGGAGAGCGATCTGGCTCCCCGTCAGGGAACCTGGGATTACAAGTGCAGTCGTGCCTGGCTTAATGGTCAGGAGATCATGCCTCCTGTATGGGAGAATACGAATACCGAGCGTTCCAACGAGATTACGTTGAAGAATGAGAATTACATGTCTCGTCCTGCGATAGATATTACCCTCAAGAAGGGTTGGAACAAGCTGATGCTGAAACTTCCTGTCGGCAAGTTCTCTTCCAAGGAGACCCGACTCGTGAAATGGATGTTCACGGCAGCACTGGTTGATGAATAAAATAAAGAACTTTCGCATGTGGTTTAAGTACGGGCTGAAGGCCCAAAAGCTCCTAGCCCAGGGCGTGTGATACTTACATGCAAAACTTAAAGTATTATAAGATAAGATTGGTTTATATATATGTTGTATGGTAAGTTAAAGTTTCCTAGTAGAGTGCTGGCGGCGATTGTGCTGTCGGCACTCTCGATGGGGCTCCAGACTGTGAATGCAGCCCCAAAGAAAAAAGCTGCCCCAAAAGTAAAGGTGGCTTGTGTAGGTAACAGTATTACCTATGGTACAGGTATTCAGGATAGGGAAAATTTCTCTTATCCTGTACAACTTCAGAAGATGTTGGGCGACAAGTACCTGATTGGTAACTTTGGTAAGCCGGGGGCTACCCTGTTGAAGCATGGACACCGTCCGTACATGCAGCAGGAAGAGTACCGTCAGGCAATGGCGTTCAAGGGCGACATTGCCGTTATCCACTTGGGTATCAACGATACGGACCCGAGAAACTGGCCCAACTATCGTGATGAGTTCGTGAAAGATTATCTTTCCCTGATGGACTCTCTGCGTTCCGTGAATCCGAAGGTACGTTTTATTCTGGCTCGAATGACTCCGATTGCCCACCGCCATCCCCGTTTTATCTCGGGCACCAAGCAGTGGCATGATGAAATACAGGAGGCTATCCAGGTGGTAGCAAAGGTGAGTGGGGCGGAAGTGATCGATTTCCATGCTCCTCTTTATCCTTATCCTAATCTGTTGCCGGATGCCATTCATCCGAATCCGGAAGGTGCCGGCATCCTGGCGAAAACCGTTTATGGCGGTATTACCGGAAATTATGGCGGACTTCAATTGTCTGATCTCTATACGGATGATATGGTATTGCAGCGCAATGTGCCGCTCGACATCCATGGCATTGCCAATACAGGTGAGAAAGTGATGGTAAGCATCGCCGGACAGAAAGCCACAGCCATTGCCAACAACCGTGGTGAGTGGAGTGTCACCCTGCAACCTCTGCAGGTAGGCACCGATTATACACTGACCATTCAGGCTGGCAAGCAGAAGAAAGAGTTCCGCCATGTGGCTGTAGGTGAGGTCTGGTTGTGTTCGGGACAGTCGAATATGGCATTCCGATTGAATCAGGCTGCTACCGGCAAGAGAGACATCGCTCAGGCTGATGACCCTGATTTCCGTCTTTTCGATATGAAGGGAAGATGGGAGACATACGATGTGGCTTGGCCGGCATCCTGTCTGGATTCCCTGAATCATTTGCAGTATTTCAAGCCTGCTACCTGGAAGCAGGTTTCTCCGGAAACCGCAGCCCAGTTTTCTGCCGTAGCTTATTATTATGGTAAGATGTTGCGGGATAGTCTGAAGGTGCCTGTGGGATTGATCTGCAATGCCATCGGCGGTGCTCCTACGGAAGCCTGGGTAGATAGAAACACCTTGGAAACCCAGTTCCCGGCTATCTTGAGAGACTGGTTGCACAATGACTTCATCCAGGATTGGGTAAGAGGCAGGGCTGCCAGGAATCTCACCCACGATGCTACTCATCTCGGTCGTCATCCATACGAGCCATGTTATCTCTACGAGAGTGGTATCCTGCCTTTGCAGCAGTATCCTATCAAGGGAGTAATCTGGTATCAGGGTGAATCGAATGCCCACAATATGGATGCTCACGAACAACTCTTCCGTCTTCTGGTGGATAGTTGGAGAAGCAACTGGAAGAATCCTCAGATGCCTTTCTATTTCGTGCAGTTGTCCAGCCTGAACCGTCCTTCCTGGACCTGGTTCCGTGACAGTCAGCTCCGATTGATGAAATCCATCCCGAATACCGGAATGGCGGTTTCTTCCGACCAGGGAGATTCGCTCGATGTGCATCCTACGAACAAGCAGCCGGTGGGTGAGCGACTCGGTCGCTGGGCTTTGAACCAGACCTATGGTCATGGTGTAACCCCATCGGGTCCTATATATAATAAGGTGGTAAGAGAGGGCGAATCGCTGGTGGTATCATTTACCTATGGCGAAGGTCTCCGTACTTCCGACGGCAAGGCTCCATCCTGCTTCGAGATCGCAGAGGAAGAGGGTCTCTTCTATCCTGCACAGGTGAAGATAGAGGGAAACAAGGTTCGACTCACTTCTCCGGAACTCAAGGTTCCGAGATTTGTAAGATATGCATGGCAACCTTTCACACGTGCCAATCTGGTGAACCAGGACGGTTTGCCGGCATCTACATTCAGGGGAGAAATCAAAATGGGCATCAAGTCCCTGTCTGGCTTCCCTTCTGGTGAGGCAGGCTACGAACTCGGTGTCTCTGCTTGTTATTCAGGATTCATCGGCGACTACCTGATAGTGGCTGGTGGCTGCAATTTTCCTGAACCTGGAAAGAAGAAGTACTATTCGGGTATCTATGCAGCGAAAGTGACAGACAACGGGGAAAACTTACATTGGGAGATGATTGGCCACTTGCCTGAACCTGCGGCTTACGGTGGAGTAGTAACCTCTGGCGATAGTTTGGTTCTGGTTGGCGGATGCAATACCGAACATAGTCTGAAAACCGTCTTGAGTATCCACTTGGACAAGAAGAGCGGCAAACCGGTCTTGAAATCCTTGCCAGACCTGCCTTGTACGGTAGATAACATGGGTGTCTGTCTGATGGACAATCGCCTGTTTGTTGTGGGTGGCAATCAGGATGGTCATCCTTCCGCTTCCGTTCTTACCAGTGAACTCGGAAAGAATCTGGAATGGAAAAAGGAAACGGAAATGATGGGCGAACCGAGAGTTCAACCGGTTTGCGCTGCCTATGATGGCAAGCTCTATGTCTGGGGCGGATTCTATCAGAATGGCAAGTCAAGTGTTGTTGCCACATCGGGATTGCGTTATCAGCTCCAGGGCAAATGCTGGAATTCGCTTCCGGCACCCCGTAATGGCGAAGGCAAGGAACTCACCTTGACGGGTGCTACAGCTATGCTGGCTGTGGCTCCAGACGGTGAAGCCCAGATTATCTGCGCCGGAGGCGTGAACCATGATATCTTCTGGGATGCCATCAGCGGAACCTATTCCAAGGTGGCACAAGCTGATTATTTGAAGAAGGACATTTCGTGGTATCAGTTCAACGGTTGTCCTTTGGCATATAAACTGAAAACTGAACGCTGGGAAATTCTTTCCCACCAAACCCCTCTATTGGCTAGAGCGGGAGCCCAAGTGGCAATGCGAAAACATACATTATATTATATTGGCGGTGAATTGAAGCCTGGTCTTCGTTCACCCGGTATAGTTCAGTTAGATTTACGTTAATTAATGATTCTACCAGTGTGGTATGATAGTCTGGCGAGGCTTCATCCACACTGGTTTTTCTATTTTATGAATGTTTATTGCAAAATGAAAGCTAAAGCTCTTGTTTTCCTTTTATTTTGTATTGTAATTCTTAAGGTTAGTTATCAAATAGAAAGCAAATTAAAATATTAAAAGCAAAAAGTAAGTAGAAGAGTCTTTAATTAATCAAATTGTCGTACCTTTGCACTCGAAAAAGAACAATATGTAATTTAAATAATAGGAGAGATTAACATGAAAAAGATCGAAGCAATTATCCGCAAGACGAAATTTGAGGATGTAAAGGAAGCTTTGCTTGCCGCCGACATTGAGTGGTTCTCTTACTACGATGTAAGAGGAGAGGGCAAGATGCGACAGGCTCGTATCTATCGTGGTGTCATGTATGATACCAGTAGTATTGAGCGAGTATTGTTGAATGTGGTCGTGCGCGACAAGAATGTAGAGAAAACAATTCATGCCATCCAGGAGGCAGCCCGTACCGGCGAGATTGGTGATGGTCGAATCTTTGTAATTCCTGTAGAGGATACCGTAAGAATCCGTACAGGTGAAAGAGGCGACATCGCTCTTTATAATGCGGAGCAGGAAAAATAAGATGTGGAAGGGAGGAGAGAGATTAGTTTTCAGATTGTATCAACACTTTAAAGATTTTGTGTTATGAGTGTACAGGATTTAGGAATTTCATTAGATACCGTGTGGATGCTCTTGGCAGCCATGTTGGTCTTTTTCATGCAGCCGGGATTCGCCCTCTGCGAGGCGGGCTTTACCCGTAGTAAAAACACCGCGAACATCTTGTTTAAGAACTTCGTTGACTTCATGGTCGGTTCCGTTCTTTTCTGGTTCGTTGGTTTTGGATTTATGTTTGGTAGCGATGGCGCCGGATTCATCGGTATGCCTAACTTCGGCGACCTTTCTTTCTACAAGGGCGATCTTCCTACAGAAGGTTTCCTGATGTTCGAGACTGTATTCTGCGCTACTAGTGCTACCATCGTTTCAGGTGCCATGGCAGAACGTACCAAGTTCTCTATGTATTGCATCTATTCATTCTTCATCTCATTGATCATCTATCCTGTAGAAGGTCACTGGACATGGGGTGGCGGCTGGCTTTGCAATGCCGATGCCGGTTCTTTCATGATGGACACCTTTGGTGCTGCCTTCCATGATTTCGCAGGTTCTGCCATTGTACATAGTGTTGGTGGTGTCCTTGCCTTGGTAGGTGCTATCTGCTTAGGCCCTCGTCTGGGTAAGTACCGCAACGGCAAGAGCATGGCTATCCCTGGTCACAACCTGATGGCTGCTGCCCTTGGTGTATTCATCCTCTGGTTCGGATGGTTCGGATTCAACCCTGGTTCTCAGCTCGCTGCTTCTGGTGAGGTTAACCGTGTTGCCATTAGCCACGTATTCCTTACTACCAACCTGGCTGCTGTCTGCGGTGGTTTGGGTACTATGTTTACTTCTTGGATCAAGTATGGTAAGCCATCATTCTCATTGACATTGAATGGTATCCTGGCTGGTTTGGTAGCTATTACAGCTGGTTGCGACTTGGTTAGTCCATTGGGTTCAGCCATCATCGGTCTTCTGGCAGGTATCATCCTGGTATTCTCTATCGAGTTCATTGATACCAAGCTTCATATTGATGACCCTGTAGGTGCTAGCTCTGTACATGGTGTATGTGGTATCTTCGGTACCTTGATGACAGGTCTCTTCGCTCTCGATGGCGGTGCCTTCTATGGTGGTGGCTTCGGATTCTTCGGAGCACAGCTCTTCGGTATCATCGTTATCGACCTTTGGGCAGCTGCAACAGGTATCATCCTCTTCTGGGGTATCAAGAAGATTGCTGGTCTCCGTGTTGACAAGCGAATCGAGGAGGAAGGTCTCGATATCTACGAGCATGGTGAGAGTTGCTACAACTAAAGTACTTTCATATATTGACGAGAGAGATTATTGATAAAAGTTTTGGTAGGCAAGGTTTTTTGTAGTAACTTTGCAGCCAAAACTTTTTAAAAACAGGAACAGGGCTGGTGGATGGATCCACCGCCTATTGCAAATAATAGATGGATGAGTTCTACTGTTCCTTATTATTAACGGAAAAACAAGAGAGATTATGAAGAAGATTTTAGATATGAAGAAGATGGGTGCGTTGGCACTCGGTTTGATGGCTTTTGCTCCTGCTGCCATGGCGCAGGACGAGGTAGAAACTTCTATCGGTGCTGATATCGTCAGCCAGTACTACTGGCGTGGTCAGGATTTGGGAGCCGTCTCCTTGCAGCCTACCCTGGGTATCGGATACAAGGGATTGTCTCTTACTGCATGGGGAAGTGTTGGTCTTTCTCAGCCGGAAGATACCAAGGAGTTTGACCTTACCCTGGCATACGAGACTGGTGGTTTCCATATCGGCGTAACCGATTACTGGTTTAACTCTCCTAACGAGAAGTATTTCGCTTACAAGGCTCACGAAACCTCTCATGTCTTCGAGGCAAATGTAGGTTATGACTTCGGTCCGCTTGCCTTGAACTGGTACACCAACTTCGCCGGCAACGATGGAGTCAACAAGGATGGCGACCGTGCTTATTCATCTTATCTCGAGGCTACTGCTCCATTCAAGTTGGGTGGCTGTGATTGGGAGGCAAGCATTGGTGCCGTGCCATTTGCCACAACCTTCTATGGTGAAGCCAACGGTTTTGCCGTTACCCACGTAGGTGTCAAGGCAACGAAGGATATCAAGATTACCGATTCCTTCTCTGTTCCTGTCTTTGCTCAGGTAGCAGCCAACCCAAGCACGGAGAAAGCTTATCTGGTAGTGGGTTTCACCCTGCAGCCATAAAGTGAGGTCATTTTTTCAGTTAGCATAAATATAAATGCCGATAGTTCGCTGGAACTATCGGCATTTTCTTTATATATAATAATGTGTATTACAAGTTGTTCAGCAAGTCTGCCTTGCCATCATTGATCAACTTGATGACCAACTCTCCGAAGAGGGTGTTCTGCCATGCGAACCAAGGACGGGTGTATTTTGAAGCATCGTCCTTGTGGAAAGACTCATGGATGAATCCCATACCTGCATCCGTATTCAACAACATCTTCATGCAGAAGCGGATCTCATCATCGCTCTGTGCGGTGAAGCACTTCATCATGATAGACATAGGCCAAGGCATGTCGTAACCGATGTGTGGACCACCGATACCTTCGCCAGCCTTGCCACGGAAGAAGCAAGGATTGTCCTCACTCCAAACGAAACGGCGGGTGTTCTGATAGATAGGGTCGTTCATAGGGACATCACCCATATAACCCATACCCAGAAGAGAAGGAACGTTGGAATCGTCCATCAGAAGCTGGTTGCCGAAACCATCTACCTCGTAAGCATAGATCTTGCCGTACTTAGGATGGTTGTAGATAGCATACTTCTGCAAGGCTGCCTGAACCTCATCTGCCAGACTGCTGCAATCCTGCGCAATCTTCAAGGCTGCATCCTTCTTGGCTGCATCCTTCTCTGCCACGTGCTTCAGGATCTCTGCTGCCTTGTTCATGGAAGAAACTGCCATGAAGTTGGATGGAATCAGGAATGGAAGGATGGTAGCATCATCAGAAGGACGGAACATAGATGCAATCAGTCCTACTGGTTTTACCGGAGCACCGAAACCGTCCCAACCGATGGTGTCGAAAGCACGGTCAGAAACACGGGTAAAGTGATAAGCCTTGGCAGTCACCTTGCGCTGCTGCTCGTGGAAGGTCTTCAGGATATTCTCGATAGCCTTCATCCAAACCTCGCCGAAAACAGAGTCATCGCCTGTCACCTTCCAGTACTCGTAAGCCAGACGGATAGGGTAGCAGAAGGAGTCGATCTCATATTTGCGCTCGAATACATCCGGCTGCATCTTGGTGCGGTCTTTCTGCCAGCCGGCACCCGTAGGACCGTCATTGAAGGCGTTGGCGTAGCGGTCGATGTTGATGCACTTCAACTGGCGGAGGATCACACCCTTCAGCATCTTCTTCAACTTCTCGTCCTTGTTGGCGAGGGCTACGTAAGGCCATACCTGGGCACCGGAGTCGCGGAGCCACATGGCTGGAATATCACCGGTATATACGAATGTATCATCATCACCATTTTCGAGCACACGGTAGTGAACGGTACTCTCCAGGGTGTTAGGATAGCAGTTGGCAAACATCCAAGCCAACTTTGGATTCTTCTTCAGGAGTTTCTGTACTTCCTTGATCTTCTTCTCTACAGCTGTAGAAGTGAAGAGACGGTCCTCTACAGGAGGACGCTTTGACTCATATTTGCCATCTACTGGGGTTACCACCTTGGTATAGCGTGCATGCACATCTACCTCAGCATTCTCCTGAGCCATAGCGCTCATGGAGGCAAGAAGAGCCATTGTTAAAATAGTCTTTCTCATTATTTCTTATTTTTGTTAGTTAGTGCTTGATGTTTATGGACGGTCGGCAGGACGGGTTCCCCACTTCGATGGCTGGTTGCCCATCTGCAGTTCGAGGGTGCCGCCCTTCATGATGTCGTTGTACATGATGTATGACTTGCTGTATGGCTTGCCGTTCAACTTCACAGACTGTACGTACATGTTTTCCTTGCTGTTGTTCTTGCAGACGATGTTGAAGGTCTTGCCCTTGCCCACGTTCAGTTCAGCCTTGTCGAAGATAGGGCTGCCGATGATGTACTTGCCGCCGGCTGGCTCTACCTGATAGAGACCCATGGAAGAAAGCACATACCATGCAGACATCTGACCTACGTCCTCGTTGCCGCTCAAACCGTCGAAGTCATCCTTGTACATCTCGTCCAGGGTCTGTCTGAGCAGACGGGCACCCTTCCAAGGCTGACCTACATAGTTGTACATATAGAGCACGTGATGGCTAGGCTCATTGCCATGAGCATACTGACCGATCAGACCAGAGATATCCGGAGAAGCATTGGCACCCATCTCACCGGTAACGATGAAGAGAGAGTCGAGCTTGGTCACGAACTTCTTTTCATTGCCGAAGAGCTTCACGAGTCCGTGAACATCATGAGGAACCAGCCAGGTATATTGCCATGCATTTCCCTCGGTATAGTCATCTTCACGATGCTCGGCAGAGAATGGGTTGAAAGGAACACGGAACTTGCCGTCAGAACTCAGGCCGCGCATAAAGCCGGTCTCCTTGTCGAAGTACTTGCTGTAAGCCTTTGATCTGTTCTCGAAGTACTTGGCATCTTCCTTCTTGCCCAGCATGCGAGCCACCTTAGCCACACAGGCATCAGCCAGCGCATACTCCAGACCCTTGGCAACGGTTTCCTTGGTAGGCTCCTTGTCGTATGGCAGGTAGCCGTACTTCTTGAGCAATCCCATGCCACGCTCATCGAGCATAGCCGACTTCTTCATTGCCTCGTAGGCTCCTTCCTTATCCTTCACATAACCCTTCAGTACCATATCGGCAAGAACAGGAATGCCTGGGTTACCCACCATACAGTTGGTTTCGTTACCCATCAGGTGCCATACTGGCAACTTGCCCTGCTGGCGATAGATATTGATGAAGGTGCTTGCCATATCTGGCAACAGGTCGGTATGGATCATGGTCATCAATGGATGAGCAGCACGATAGGTATCCCAGAGTGACAAGGTGGTATAGTTGGTGAAGTTGCCGTCATAAACCTTGCCGTCGGCACCGCGATACTGACCGTTTACATCTGAGAAGACAGATGGAGCGGTCATGGTATGATACATGGCTGTATAGAAGATGCGGCGGGAAGTAGAATCGCTGGTCTCGATGTTCACCTTAGCCAGTTCCTTGTTCCAGGCAGCATCTGCATCTGCTACTACCTGACGGAAATCCCAGCCTGGAATCTCCTTCTCCAGGTTCAGCTTGGCGTTCTCTGCACTTACAGCCGACATACCGGTCTTCACCAACAATGGCTTGGTAACATCAGCAGCGGTAATCAACCATCTGCCGGCGCCCAGTGGCTTTACGGTAACAGGCTGGGAGAATTCAGCGAAGAAGAAAGCCTTCTGGTCGTTCGCCCATCCCTTTGAGAAACGGTGACCAGCCACGGTGGTAGCGGTGGTGTTATCTACATTCATGTCCTTGGCTCCATCCCAGCCGATACCCTGCTTCAGGTCGAGTACCAGCTGTGCCTGCTGTGCATCAGCACCGAAGGTATAGCGCTGGAAACCGGCACGCTGGGTTGCGGTCAGCTCCACCCATACATTAGGCTGCTGCAGTTTCACGGCATAGTATCCAGGACGCACGTTCTCGTTGTCGTGACTGAACTTGATTTGTTTCTGGTTGCCATCTGTTACAGGCAGGAATGCCACGTCGCCCAAATCGCCGATACCGGTACCGCTCAGGTGCTGGTGTCCGAAACCGATGAGGATGGAGTCAGAATGATGATAGCCTGAGCACCAGTCCCATCCGCGGGATGGTTCTGTAGGACCTAACTGGACGTATCCGAACGGAACGTTGGCTCCGAGGAAAACGTGTCCATGTCCACCTGTTCCGATTCGAGGGTTGACAAACTGGGTTAGATTGCTCGACTTAGCCTGTTGAGCAAGCGATGCCTGAGAGTAGCCGCCGGCTAGCACGCAGGTCATCATTAAAAGATTTATAATTCTCTTTCTCATAATGCTATAGTAACATCTACGGAATAATTGAATAAATTAGGTTATTTATGAATATACTTAAATTAAGTAGTGCAAAGGTACGAAAAAAATGGGAAAAATGGCGCAATCCTATATATTTTTTAACTAAACTTTCATTGGATTTTTTATTCATCGGATTACGCTGAGTTAACGGAACCTTAACCTCCCTCCTCGGATTACGCACGGATTTTAGACGGAAAGCGACCTCACGGTCGTAACGATACCCCTAAAAATGGGAAAAACAGCAAGATGTCTTTATGGAGTCAGCCTATGGCCGGTAGGCCAAATTCCGTTTAAATTCCGTTTAAATTCCGTGCGTAATCCGTACAGCAAGAATGCTCTTCCGATAATTCCGTGTAATCCGATGAAGAAAAATGCTTTTATCTTATTTTTCTCTCTTTGTGTTATTTTGAAATGAATAGTATGGTTTGTTCTTTCAAAATGAAAGATAAAATGTATTGATATGTTTAAATATGTAATTACTTGCCTTTTCTTAAGACAAAAGGTAATGAAAATCTTTCGTATATTGACAAAAAGTAGTAATTTTGCAGCCGAAACATAACAAAATGTTATTTGTTTTAGGTAAAAAGAGATAAAAATAACCGTAAAAGAAAGGAAAAGATATTATGTGTGGAATCGTATCTATCTTCAATATTCAGGAGCAAACTCCTGAATTGCGACAGCAAGCGCTTCGTATGAGTCAGAAGATCCGCCATCGCGGACCAGACTGGAGCGGAATCTACTGTGGTGGTTCTGCTATCCTGGCACATGAGCGTCTGAGCATTGTTGACCCGGAAAGTGGTCGCCAACCTTTGTTTGCACCAGATAAGAAACAGGTGCTTGCCGTAAACGGTGAGATTTATAATCATCAGAATATCCGTGCTCGCTTTGCTGGCAAATACCAGTATCAGACGGGTTCCGACTGTGAGGTGATTCTTTCTCTCTATCGTGAGATGCGAGCAGATTCCGACTTTGATACCCTTATATATAAAGGTGAGGATGCCCTCCACGCCCGTATCACCAAGATGCTTGAAGAGCTGAACGGTATCTTTGCCTTCGCCCTTTACGATGCCGAGCGTGATGAGTTCCTCATTGCCCGCGACCCTATCGGCGTGATTCCTCTTTATATTGGTTATGATAAAGATGGAAAAGTATTGGTGGCAAGCGAGTTGAAGGCTCTGGAGGGTCAGTGCGACCACTACGAGCCATTCCTCCCAGGTCATTATTATTATAGCAAGAACCCTGGCATGAAGCGTTACTATACCCGTGATTGGTTTGAGTACGCTGCCATGCAGAATAAGTATAAGATTGATGATAAGCAGAACGCTGCAGAACAGTTGAAGGATGCTGAACCTCAGGAGAAGGCAGCGGTGAAGGAGATCCACGATGCCCTCGAAGCATCCGTCAAGCGCCAGTTGATGAGTGATGTTCCTTATGGTGTCCTCCTCAGCGGTGGTCTCGATTCTTCCGTCATCTCTGCCGTAGCCGAGAAGTTCTCTTCTACCCGTGTAGAGAACGGTGGCGAAACCAAGGCTTACTGGCCTCGACTTCACTCCTTCGCCGTTGGTTTGAAGGGAGCACCTGATTTGGCAAAGGCACGATTGGTTGCCGATCACATCGGAACCGTGCATCACGAAATCAACTACACCATCCAGGAAGGATTGGATGCCATCCGTGATGTCATCTACTTCATTGAGACCTATGATGTAACCACCGTGCGTGCTTCTACCCCGATGTATCTCCTTGCGAGAGTCATCCGAAGCATGGGTATCAAGATGGTACTTTCCGGTGAGGGTGCCGACGAGGTATTCGGAGGTTATCTCTACTTCCACAAGGCACCGGATGCCAAGGCTTTCCATGAGGAAACCGTGCGCAAGCTCGGCAAACTCTACCTCTACGATTGCCTGAGAGCCAACAAGAGTCTGGCGGCATGGGGTATCGAGGGCCGTGTTCCTTTCCTCGACAAGGAGTTCCTGGATGTAGCGATGGGTATGAACCCGGTTTTGAAGATGTGTCCGGACAAGACCATTGAGAAGAAGGTGGTACGTGAGGCTTTCGCCGATCTGCTTCCGGAAGAAGTAGCATGGCGTCAGAAGGAGCAGTTCTCCGATGGTGTGGGCTATTCATGGATTGACACCCTGAAGCAGATTACCGCATCAGCCGTCAGCGATGAGCAGATGGCGCATGCTGCCGAGCGATTCCCTATCAATCCTCCACAGAACAAGGAGGAGTATTATTATCGCTCTATCTTCGCCGAGCACTTCCCAAGCGACAGCGCTGCCAAGAGTGTGCCTAGCGTGCCAAGCGTAGCCTGCTCTACAGCCGAAGCCCTTGCCTGGGATGCCTCATTCAAGAATCAGAACGACCCTAGCGGCAGAGCCGTAGCGGGTGTTCATGAACAAGCATATCAATAATAAAATAGTTAGAAATAACCGATATAAAACGAACAAGAAATGGAAAAAGGATTGTACAGTTCTGCCTATGAACACGATGCGTGTGGCGTAGGTATGGTGGTGAATATCCACGGTAACAAGAGTCATGAGCTGGTCGATAACGCCTTGAAGGTCCTCGAGAACATGCGCCATCGTGGTGCTGAGGGTGCCGATAACAAGACGGGTGACGGTGCCGGTATCATGCTCCAGATTCCACATGAGTTTATTCTTCTTCAGGGTATCCCTGTACCGGAAAAGGGAAAATATGGTACAGGTCTCATCTTCTTGCCTAAGGATGAGAAGAAACAGCAGGATATCCTCTCTATTATGATTGAAGAGATTGAACGTGAGGGACTTCAGTTGATGCATCTCCGCAATGTACCTACCAATCCAGACTGTCTGGGTGAGGCTGCATTGAGCAATGAACCTGCCATCAAACAGGTGTTCATTACAGGTGTTACAGATGATAAGGTGCCTGTCTTCGAGCGCACCCTCTATCTCATCCGCAAACGTATCGAGAAACGAATCAGCGATCCTGATTTCTATATCTGTTCGTTGTCTAATTCGAACATCGTATATAAGGGTATGTTGAGCAGCCTCCAGCTGCGTCAGTACTATCCTGACTTGACTA
>URYG01000014.1 GCA_900551985.1 uncultured Prevotella sp.
AGAGCAGGATGGCACCCACATTGTACCGCTTTATGTATACCGCCGATCCTTTCGCCATCAATAATGGCACTGTTTCTACCCGTGATGGATATGGATACATCTTCGGTGTTAACAACACTACCGTATGGAAGGGAGCCTACGAGATGGCGCGCCACAATGCCGACATCACCTGGGAGCACGCCTATAAGCAGGACTATGGTTTCGACATCAACTTCCTGAAGGATAAGCTCCGTGGTACCTTCGATTACTACTACGAGCACCGTACCGACATCATGATGATTGATTACAATGTACCTTCCATCATTGGTTTCAAGATGCCTTACACCAACGATGGTGAGGTGAACAGCTGGGGATGGGAAGCTTCCTTGAAGTGGCAGGATAAGATTGGCAAGAACTTCAGATACTGGGCAGGCGTCAACCTCTCTTACAACCAGAATGAGCTGATCAACAATGGTGAGGCTCTGCAGCCAGAGGCTTATCAGATGGCAAAGAACCATCGTCTGGGCGCCCGCAGCATGTATCAGTTCTGGCGTTATTACGACGAGCAGACACCGGCACTCTATGAGAAGACTTTCGGCGAGAAATTCCCTACCCAGCTGGTAGAGAACATCCAGCCTGGTGATGCTGTGTATGTGGATTTGAACCACGATGGAAAAATAGACCAGAACGATATGACCCGCGACCTCGGCTATACCGATGATCCTGAGTATATGGTTGGTCTGAACCTAGGATTCAGCTACAAGGGTTGGTCTGTCAATACCCAGTGGACGGGTGCCTGGAACGTAAGCCGTATGCTGGATGGTGTGTTCCGCATGCCATTCTACAGCAAGACCTCTAACACTATGGGTGGACTCCTGAAGTATGTGGTGGAGAACAGCTGGACAGCCGATAATCCATCCCAGAGTGCGAAGTATCCACGTGCATCATGGGATGCCTGGAGCAACAACACCGCCACTTCTACCCTCTATGAGAAGGATGCGAAGTATCTGCGTCTGAAGACCCTGCAGGTTTCCTACGATTTCAACGCTCCGTTCATGAAGCGTATGGGTATGAACCAGTTGCAGCTGGCATTCAGCGGTTACAACCTCCTTACCTTCACTCCATATATCTGGGGTGATCCTGAGGCACGTGCTACCACAGCACCATCCTATCCATTGCAGCGTACCTACATGCTGTCTTTGAAGGTGGGCTTCTAATATATTACACATTAATATATATAAATAAGGTAAATACAATGAAACTTAACAATATATTCAGAGGAATCGTTCTTTCTGCCGTTATCGGTTCTGCGGTGACGGGTTGTACAGAGCAGATCAAGTTTGGAGATTCCTTCATCGAAAAGACTCCGGGTGGCGATGTTACCATTGATACCATCTTCAATAGTGCAGAATATACCCAGCAGTTCTTGACCGGTATTTATAAAAACCAGTACTATGGTCTGCCTTTCAAGGCAGGTGACGGCAACTCCCACAGTTACTTCAGTGGTCAGATTGAGGCGATGTCAGACTGCTGGCACAATCCAACATCTTCTGTTGGTATCTATAAACTTGTGTATAATGATTATATGACAGCAGCCAGCAGCAATTCCATCTATGGTTTTGACAAGGAGAACATCTGGGAGATGGTGCATGCCTGCTACCTCCTGATGGAGAATATCGACCGTGTGCCTGATATGGATGAGGCTACCCGAAAGCAGTATGTGGCTGAGGCGAAGTGCCTGATTGCATCTTCCTACTTCAACCTCTTCCGAATGTACGGCGGTCTGCCTCTGGTTACTCACTCATACGATGTAAACGGAGATAAGCTGGATGCGCCACGTGCTTCGGTAGAGAAGACGCTCAATTTCATCCTCAAGCTTTATGACGAGGCTATCAATTCCGGAGCCCTTCCTTTTGCTTATTCTGATGATGATGTCACTACCATGAAGGCACACTGGACCAAGGCAGCTGCCATGGCGATGAAGTGCCGTGTGCTGCAGTTTGCTGCTTCTCCGTTGTTCAATGACGACCAGCCATATTACAGCGGCAAGTATTCTATGGAGAATGTGAGTCAGGACAGTCTGGCTTGGATGGGTGGCAAGAAGCCTGAGTTGTGGCAGCAGTGCAAGAAGGCATGCGAAGACTTCTTCAATGAGAATGCCAACAACGGCAATCCTTATCATCTCGTAGAGCCTACTGCCAAGACTACCGAGGCATATCGCTTTGCCTATCGCTTTGCGTATATCAGCCAGGCTAGTCCGGAGGTTGTCTTCGAAACCCGTGTTACCGACAACAACCACAACTCCAGGTATTGCTGGGCGGCACGTCAGTATATGCGTACCAATGACCGTCAGGCTTATTGCCCTACCCAGGAGTTCGTGGAGATGTTCCCATGGGCTGATGGCAAGCCATTCAACTGGGAGGAGACCGAGAAGGCTGGCGAATTGGACCATATGTTCATCAAGGGTGATAGAAAGGTTGGCAAGCAGGAGCTGCAGAACGTGAAATACACCCGCGACCCTCGTCTTTACGAAACTGTAAGTGTGAACGGACAGCGCGACAAGGTGAATGTGGGCGACGGCAAGTCAACCGGTCAGAATGTAGAGTTGTATGTGGGTGGTACCAATGCCGGTACAGGTTCAAAAGATTGTGTGGGTGTTTTTGCTACAGGCTATTTCCACAACAAGTATATTGCCGACGGAATCACCGGTTCTGCCTACGAGCGCGAGAAGCCACACTGGGTAGAGATGCGTCTTTCCGACCTTTATCTCATCTATGCCGAGGCTCTGCTTCAGGCTGACGGCAACAATGTCAAGGCTTTGGAATACATCGACAAGATCCGTGCCCGTGTAGGTTTGAAGGGACTTGCGGAATGTAACCCATCAGAGAATCTTACCACCAACAAGGATAATCTTCTGGAAGAGTTGTTGCGCGAGCGTGCCTGCGAGCTTGGATTCGAGAACACCCGCTTCTTCGATATGAAGCGCTATAAGAGAGCCGACCTCTTCAGCCGCACTCTCCATCGTCTGGTCATCTATCGCCAGGTGAAGGATGATGCTACGGGCAAGTGGGAGACCACTACCAACAAATGGTATAATGGCGACAGAACCAACAAGAAGCTGAATAAGGACAATGATGCCTGGTACGAGCCATCTCATTTTGAGTATAAGCGCCTGCCTATCACCACGGGAGCCCGTGCATGGTGGAATGGATTCGATGTAAAGTGGTATCTGTTCCCATTCCCACAGACCGAGGTATTGAAGGGTTATCTCGTTCAGAACCCAGGCTGGTAATCCCGCCGGAGGTTATCTCTTGAGTAAAGGTTACTTGATTAAAGTTACAGATTAAAAAAGTAAATTCGATGAAAAATAATAAGAATGCTGTACTGATGGCGATGGCTCTCCTGAGCCTGCCAGCTTCAGCACAAGTCAAAATAGATTCCATTGCTCCTCATCGCTATGCGGCTCAGAGCATCGATGTGGGCGCCAATGCGAACTTCTCCCGCGAGCAGTCTACTTCAGCAGTGTCTGTCATCACCAGCGAGAGTACCAACAAGCGCAGCGCCAAGAATATCGGCAACTCTATCCTGGGACAGGGTTCCGGCTTGATTTCGCTGCAGAATTCCGGCAACTATGCCGGCATCAATCCTACCTTCTACATCCGCGGTATGCAGAGTCTGGATGGCAACACCCCTCTCTTCGTGGTAGATGGTATCGAGCGTGATATCCAGTATATCTCTGCCGAGGAAGTAGAGAGTGTATCCGTATTGAAGGATGCTGCTGCCACCGCACTCTATGGCTACAAGGGTGCCAACGGCGTGGTGCTCATCACTACCAAGCGCGGTAAGTTCAATTCCAAGGAAATCAAGGTGAATCTGGACCATGCCATCAATTTCATGGCTCACAAGCCTAAGTTCGTGGATGCGCAGACCTATGCCAAGGCGATGAACGAGGCTTATGCCAACGATGGCTTTGAGAACCCTAGATATACCCAGGAAGAGGTGGATGCCTTCGGATCAGGCAAATATCCTTATCTCTATCCTAACGTTAACTGGGTGGATGAAACCTTCCGCAACCACAGCGTTACCAATATGCTCAACGCTTCGTTTACGGGCGGTGGCGAGAAGTTCAAGTACTATGCCTTGCTCGACCTGCAGTATGACAATGGTTTCGTGAAGAATCCGGATACCCACGAGGGATATTCTACCAATAATAAATATGTGAAGGGCAACCTGCGCATGAATATGGATATGATTCTCTCGAAGAATACTACCATGAAGGTGAACCTCCTGGGTGTGCTCGCCGAGTCGAATGCTCCAGGCAGTTCTGCCAAGTTGTGGGATATGGTCTATAGCCTGCCTTCTGCTGCCTTCGCCGTGAAGGGCGAGGATGGCAAGTGGGGTGGTAACTCTACCTGGGCTGGTACCGTTAACCCTGTGGCGCAGTCGCAGGATGCCGGTTACTCCAGAAATCACAACCGTGGTATCTATACCGACCTCACTATCCGCCAGGAACTCCCTGCGGTATTGAAGGGTCTGGCTGTTCAGGGTCGCATCGCTTACGACCATTTCTCCAACATCTACGAGAATTACAGCAAGACATACGTATATGGAAGTCCTACGGTAGCCGACTGGCTGAATGGCGAACCACAGTTGGGCAAGGCTTTCACGGGTGGTTCTGAGAGCGATCTCGGTGCCTCAATCTCCACAAACAGCTTCACCCGCCGTTTCCATGCCGATGCCAGTGCCGACTATCAGAATACCTTCGGCGCCCACAGCATCTACAGCCAGTTGAAGTACGATTACGAGTTCAGCGATGAGTTTGCCATCAACAGTACGCTCTATCGCCAGAACATCAGCTGGTACACCCACTATGGTCTGCTCGATCGCTACTTCCTCGACCTTGCCCTGGTAGAATCCGGTTCCAACCGTCTGGCTCCTGGCAGCAAGTGGGCGTTGTCGCCTACGGTATCAGCAGCCTGGGTACTCTCCAAGGAGAATTTCATGAAGAATCTCAACTGGGTGGATTTCCTCAAGCTCCGTGCTTCCTACGGCATTATCCAGACCGACATCCTGCCTGAGAGCGGATGGATGTACTATATGCAGCAGTATCAGACTACCGGTGGTACCTATCCGTTCAACAGCGGCTTCCAGAGCGATTTCGGCAGAACCTATCTTGACGCCATTGCTACTTCCGGTCTGACCCGTGAGAAGGCAGCCAAGTTCAATGCCGGAGTAGATGCCACTCTGTTTGGCGGCCTCGATTTCAGTTTCGATGGTTTCTATCAGCGCCGTTCCAACATCTGGGTATCTACCGCAGGCAAGTATTCTTCAGAGTTGGGCGTGGATGCTCCATACGAGGGCGATGGTATCGTGGATAGCTGGGGTTGGGAGGCAAGTCTCGACTACAACAAGCAGATTGGCGACGTGAAGTTCAACATCGGTGCCAACATCGATTACTATCGCAGCCAGATCAAGGAGCAGGATGAGGCTCCTAAGCTCTATCCTAACCTGGTAAGCACCGGCCATCGCGTAAGCCAGCTCTTCGGCTACAAGGCTATCGGCTTCTTCAAGGACCAGGCAGACATCGATGCTTCCAAGCCACAGCTTCTGGGCAGCACTCCTCGTCCGGGCGACATCAAGTATGAGGATGTGAACGGGGATGGACAGATTGATACCAACGACAAGACTGCCATCGGATATTCTACCGTGGCTCCAGAAATCTACTACAATATCCATTTGGGAGTAGAGTGGAAGGGACTGGGCGTAGATGCGATGTTCCAGGGCACTGGCAGATATACTGGCGTGCTTTCTACCAAGAGTATGTACAAGCCGCTGGTGGGCAACACCACCATCTCTCAGTACTACTACGACAACCGCTGGACTCCTGAGACAGCCGGCACAGCCAAGTTCCCGGCGCTGAGCTCAACCAGCAATGCCAACAACTACAATACAAACACCCTCTGGATGTTTGACCGCTCATTCTTCAAGCTTCGCAACATCGAGGTTTATTACAACTTCCCTAAGGCGATGCTCGCCAAGACCAAGCTCCTGAATGCAGCCAAGTTGTATGTGCGTGGTGTGGATTTGTTTAGCTTCGACCATCTCGATGAGTCAGATCCTGAGGTATTCGGTGCAACCAATCCTCTGAATCGCAGCATCGTGGCTGGTTTGTCAGTAACATTCTAATTATCTTAAAGTAGAACAATAATGAAAACAAATAAATTAGTATATGGTCTGTTCGGACTCCTGGCGCTGGCATCTTGCAGCGATAAGATGGATTACAGCGAGACGGTAGTCAAGGATAAGGATTATGTGATTCAGACCTTCGAGAAGGTGGGTGGTTTCATGACCGATATCTACAGTTATGCCGACTATGATTATGGTCAGAACTTTGGTGGAGGCATGCTAGCCTCTGCCACCGACGAGAGTGTTTACTCCGTGAGCGGTACCAGCATCGAGACCTTCTATAACGGCAGCTGGAGCCCATCCAACGCCCAGGGTTCACTCTGGAGCAATATGTATAAGGGCATCAAGACCTGCAATGTTGTGTTGAAGGATTTCCAGGACTTGAAGTTCGAGGATTTCGAGCTCAATGCCGACTATCAGCAGCAGATGTACCGTTACGAGAACTACAAGTGGGAGGCCCGCTTCTGGCGTGCTTACTTCTATTTCAATCTCGTTCGCCAGTATGGTGGTGTGCCAATCATTGATCCTGAGATGGCGGCAGCTGATGTCAACAATCAGCCTCGCAAGTCATCTGATGAGGTGTTCCAGTACATCTTCGATGAGTGTGATGCCGTAAAGGACAGCATCATCAAGGATTATTCAGACCTGGGAAGCATGGCATTGAGTACTGCCGAGGATGGACGTGCCAATAACCTGGCTGTTCTTGCCCTCAAGGCTCGTGCTGCGCTCTATTGGGCAAGTCCGCTCTTCAACCCTTCAGGCGATAAGGAGCGTTACCACAAGGCAGCTCTCTATGCCAAGGATTTGCTGGATGCCTGCGAGGCAAGAGGCATGAAGCTCGCTGCCAAGTATGCTGATCTCTGGTCAACCAATAATTATAAGGATGCTGACAAGAAGTGCGAGATTATCTTCGGTCGCCGTATCTACGGTACCAAGATTTCATCTACCGATCCGTCTGATAATGTAGTAGAGAGCTACAACTATCCGTTCGGTATCGATATGGCTAAGGCAAGTTACTCAGCTTCCGGCAGAAACTGTCCTTCCCAGAACCTGGTGGATGCCTACGAGATGAAGGCTACCGGTAAGGGTATCAGCGAGGCTGGCAGCGGCTATGATGAGCAGAATCCATACGAAGGCCGTGACCCTCGCTTCGAGCTGACCATCGCCAAGAATGGTGATGTATGGCCTACGGCAGCCAACTATAAGAAGGCTGCTCTCCAGACCTATTATGGCGGTGTGAATGCCGAGCCATTGGTGGGCGCTACTCCTACGGGTTACTATCTGAAGAAGTTGCTGCATGGTGATATCGACCTGACTTCCAAGACCAAGAAGCAGGGCGACTATCATACCTGGGTTACCTATCGTCTGGGTGAGTTCTATCTCAACTATGCAGAGGCTGCATTCAAGTATCTGGGCAGTGCCACTGCTACGAGTGCCGATCTCCCTATGTCGGCAGACGAGGCTGTGGATAAGATTCGCCAGCGTGCCGGAATGCCTGATTTCCCTACCTCGTTGAGCAATGATGAGTGGTGGAGCAAGTATCAGAACGAGCGCATGGTAGAGCTTGCCTTCGAGGGTCATCGCTTCTGGGATGTACGCCGATGGAAGGAGGCTGACAAGTTCTTCAAGAATATTCAGGAGATGAAGATTACCAAGAACGATGATGGTTCCTTCACCTATACCCGTGAAACCGTACAGCGCCAGTGGGATGACAAGATGTATCTCTTCCCAATCCCTAACGACGTGATGCTGAAGCACGAGAAGTATGGACAGAAGTGGGAGCAGAATCCTGGCTGGTAAATTCTGTCTAGTATATTAAATAAAATACGAATTGGCTAAGGTGTGAAAGCCTTAACCAATTCATCAACAATAACGATTATGAAAGCGTATAGTTTTTTAAAAAAATATCTATTTGTCTTGTTGGCTACGGTAACTTTTACATCTTGTTCTGATGATGGTAATACTGGAGTGATGAGCAGTAAGGTGATGCTGAATCAAGAGTTGGTGGCATCCAATTATAGTTTTATTTGGAATGGTGTTACATCCCCACGCAAGGATGATGTAAAGGCTAAGTTCGAGGCGATAGAAGATGATTCCACCAAGATGAAAATGACCATTTCTGGTATCGTTCCTTCATCCGATGACGATATCCAGTTGGTTGTGGATGTTCTACCTCAGAGTGACGAAATTCAATACGCGGGAAAGGTGGATAACTCTGATTACGATATGACCGTGAGTGGTGTCTATTTTCCATCCGTTTCTAGTGTCGGTCATTACTTCAAACTGAAGGTGGTGTATAATGTTGTTAAGGAAGCTTTGCTAAAACAACCCTTTACTTTTAATTTAAAAAAAGTTTGTACTGCTGTAAAGAGTGGCGATGCAAGATTTACGACAATTGACGGCGTGGAATATGCTTATTCACAACTTGCAGAAAGTACATTGTCTGGTATGTCAAATCTTTATGCAAAGACAGATTCTGTAGCAAAGTTGACTTTCTCTAATGATGGCAAGTTGACAATAGATATGTTGAGCAATAATAAAGGTGAAACTGTGTCTTCTAATCTAATGACAATAAAGTATTGGCTTACGAATCAAAGTCATGATATGATTCTGGAATTTACGAAAGCGCAGGCAGAGTCTTTTACTGCTAAGTTCTTGAATGTGGGTACTCCAGATGTTGAAAGGCTGTTCACTAAATATAAATCAGAAGATAAGTATATATTGAGAGCTGCTTACGATGTAGATGGTAAGTTGGCTATTATGTTGAATAGTCCATATAATGCAAATGCGATGGAATTGTATGTTCGAGGAAAGTTCGCAGATGTTAAAGATGAATTACTTAAAAAACAAACTTTGGCATTCTTGGATATATTGAAAGAATATCCAAATGTTTGGGGATTGTATTTCGTTTCTGAATAAATAATATGGCATGCTTGTTTTTTGAAACGGGCATGCCCTTTAAAAAAGAGAATAAAATGAGAATGTTTAAATATTATCTATTGTTTTTGATTTTCCTTTCATCTTGTAGTGTTGACAATATTGTTGATCATCAGACTTTGTCTTTTGAAAAGTGTGACTCAACAAATGGCAAAGTTGCATATCCCAATAGATGGAATAATTTAACAAGAAGTTCTGTTGTCACGTCAAGCTGGGAAAAATGGGAAACTGTGCAATTGGCTTCTGGTAGTTATGTTCATACTCCATGGAATAAGAAAATCACTTCTGGTACTATACCTTATGAAATCCGTACCGACATTCTTCCGAGTGATGGATGGGATTTAATAGCTCATACGGTGAATGGATATGGAGAAAATGGTATGAATTATTTGATTTTTCATAATCATTATACAGGAATACTAAAGATATTTTATTATTTAGAGCCAAATAGCTCAAATTTACAAAATACAGCAATATGGAAGCTTCATTTTGAAAATCCTCAATCCTTTTTGGCCTTTACTGGTGAATATGCTCGATTGTCTACAGATAAATCTGTGCGAGATATTTATTTAAGTAATATTACGAGTGACGATTCTAGAGGCTTTAATGTTGGGTGGAATTGTTTTCAGGTAGAATTGGCTTATGACCCAGATTTTACAGAGGGTAGCTTGCAAATTATACCGATGTCGATGACAACTTCATCAATAAAACTTGATGGCAATCTTAATTCTAAGACAAAGGGTACTGTTATATCTACTACGACATCTAATCCATTGAATGGAGTGGTCAAAGGTGTTGCAAGTTTAGTTGGAAATACTGCCAAAGATTGGGTTTCTGATCAAGTAAAGGATGCCAACTTTGGAGATGATGTGAAAAAGTCTCTTAGCAGTGGGGCTGGTTCTTTGGTTACCTCTGCTGTGGGAGCTGCTTTAGGTTCTTTTGTTGGATCGTTTTCCAAGACAACTCAAACCACTCAATCTGTTCAGTTGAATACTGTAGGAACTGTAGAATTAGAAGGTGAGATGAAAACATTGCAAACAGGATTGATTGTGCCTTTGTCTATGTCTATATCTGTGAAAAATGTTGGGCGATTAGGAGTTTGGTGCCTTACGAAGAAGCCTGCTGTTCTTGTAAATCCTTATGTGGTTTTAGAAAAGCAAAATATTGGGACTCCATTTTGGTTCGATTATAGGATGTATGCTAGTACTGATTGGGACAATAGCGAGAATGTTGTCTTTAATCCTGATTTGGTTTCTAGGTTAGATGGTTCTAATCCTGCTCGAGTTTGGATGGATACGCAAATAGGTGGTCCTTCTGTCCAAAAAGCTTTTGGTACCAAATATTCTGATCACGGTTTGGTGCATTTTATTACAGCTGGTAATTGGCTATATGGCAAGACATACACAATGGGAGCTTCATATTATCTTGTTACTTTACCTTTTTGGGATGAAGATGGTAACGTTATAGAAGACATGGATATTTCACAAGCTCCAATAGAAACTTATATACCAACTACGCCTGATGGTCTTCCTGGCGCTCGTTCAGAGTTTGATACATTTTCAGATTTCATTTCTCTGTTTAACATAAAGATAAATACAAAAGAAGGTAATACGGTTTCTTTATATCACAAATTTGTTCCTTATTTAAAATGGGATTATTCTCGTTTTGATGACCACCTGTATTTAGAAGAATATCCTAATGTTCCTATCGTAAAAAAATAATATTTTTTGAAAAGGTGTTCGGTGATTATTATAAAATATTAACTCGTTGGTGTTTGCCAACGAGTTTTTTTTATTACTTCTTTTTCAGCATCATCAGGCGTGATTTTTCCTTAGCCAAGGCTTGCATATCCACGGCAACATCGTCTTCATCTACGATTTCCACACCCGTCATCGTTTCTATCACATCCTCCATGGAAACTACGCCGCGAAGGCATCCGTATTCATCTACGATAATGGAGATGTGCTCTCGCTTTTCCAGCATCTTTTCCCAGATCTGATATAGTGATTCGTCCTCTTTGAAGGAAAGAATCGGGCGCATCAGCTCGGATAATCGGGTTTGGAACTCATCGTCTGAAACCGATTTGAGAACCACATCCTTCAGGATGTAGCCTACGATGTAGTCCTTATTGTTATCATATACAGGAATGCGTGAGAAATTCCACTTCTTCTGTTCGTAAAACTCCTTGGTGGTTAGATGCATATTAGCAGATTCTACCACGATGGATGGCGTCATCACCTCTTTAGCCTTAACTCCAGCCAGACGGATGCAGCTCTTGATGATCTTGCTTTCCGATTCACGGAAGATGCCTTCTGTGGTTCCTACATCTACCATGGCAGAAACCTCTTCGCGGCTCATGGAAGCCTGGTGGCTCTTAGGCGTGAATACCTTTGTGATAAGTTCTGAGAGCAGCACCAGAGGATAGGTGATGAAGATGAGTACCCGGATAATCTTGGTGGATGACATTGCCAGCGAGCGCCAGTAAGAAGCACCGATGGTCTTCGGGATGATTTCTGAAAGCACCAGAATCAGCAGGGTGAGAATGGCGGAAATGATACCGAAGTATTCTTCGCCGAAGAGTTTGATAGACTCGGCACCCACGCCGGCAGAACCGATGGTGTGGGCGATGGTATTGAGCGAAAGTATGGCACCCACAGGGCGATCTACGTTGTTTTTATACAGTTTCATCAACGAGGCAGTCTTGTTGCCTTGATTCTCCTTCATCGAGATAAACGACATCGGAGTAGAAAGTAGCACCGCCTCCAGGACGGAGCATAAAAAGGATAGTGACAGAGCACCTAAAAAATATAATATGATTAAACCCATGTATTTTTAAATTCGTTAATAATATGTTATCTCAAGTAAGATAGGTATTATTTCCGGAGACTGCAGTTGAGGATGTAATGGGGTACATTACATCTGTTTTGATTCGATATGGGCATATTGGTAAATATCTTCATTATTATGTTCTATTTTTCTGCAAAGATATAGATAAAACTATGAATTTGATATTCTTTTGTTGAATATTAGTGTGTTTTAATATGTTTTTAGTGAATATTTGTAAAAGATTTGCCCCTGCTTGATTTCATATCAGGCAGGGGCTGGTTTTGTAGTTATTTCTCATTCCAGATATTTCCTTACCGTTAACTGTCAGTTTTTAAATGACTGAAATGTTTATATGCATAATATTCGGTAGCATAGCGCATCTTGGTGGTTACTGGTGGTTACTAAAGCTATTTACGACCTTTCCCTGTCGCTCATATAGATTGGTATCAAGAAAATTAAGCAAGACCGCACGGCTCCAGCCATTTTCTACGGTCTTATTCAGATAAAACACAGCACGCTCTACATCTTTACATTGCGATATGATGTACAAGTGATGCCCCCAAGGAACGGAGAAGAAAACGTCCTCGCTTATTGTGGCAACAGGTTGTTGCCTCTCATCGTTCCTTAATTGGGCAACAAGCTGTTGCCATTTCACCTACAAAGATAACTGATTTTTATGAGAAAATACAATCACAGGGTTGTTTTTCTGCGTAAATAAGACAAAATTGTGCAATTGACTTGCTTTTTATCTGTTCAGACCAAGAATAAATGCCTTTATTATCTTGAGCCAGAGCTGTCAATGCCCCCAGTAGGAGCATTGACAGAAAAATACTTTTTTTATTCATATTACGCAATAAATAAACAATAAACTATCATAATTGTATCTTTACTGCCTTTCCATCATATTCCACACTCTTGCTTGCCTGCATAGGCTGGTCGCCTGCGCCACTATCAGCGCCCACCAGTACGATGTGGAATCTGCGATGCTGGAGCATTCCCTTATAGCTGCCCTTGCGTGGAGCGATACTCAGGGTTCGGTCTGCTTCATCCCATACAAACTGGATTTCAGAGAACTTACCCTTCTCGTAGTTGTAGTTGTCGCCCTCGTCCTCATAGAGTGTAAATTTACAGTCTGCACCAGGATAAACACGGATTTCCAGGTCGTCCCAAGGCTTCTCTGAACTATACTGCACTTCAGGACCGAATGGCAGGATGGTACCAGCTTTGATGAATACAGGCATGATGTCGATAGGACAAAGACGCTGGATATCCTGACCGCCCTCATACTGAGCATTGCTCCAGAAATCATACCATTTATTACCCTTTGGCAAGTAAACATTCACAGGCGCAGCTGCCTTCCTTACATCAGGATAGATGGTATGGCCCTTCTTCTCCTTGTCCTTCCAGGTATATAAAGGATCGGTTACCGGCTTCACCAGAATGTTGCGACCGAAGAGATACTCATCGTTCAGGCGGGAAGCCTTCTTGTCTGCCGCATAATCCATCACCAGGGCACGCATCATACTTCCGCTATTCTGCACGCACTCGCTTGCCGTACTGTAGATATAAGGCAAAAGGCGATAACGCAGCTTGATGGTCTTGATCATAGCATCATAAGCCCAGTCGCCCTGTTTTCCAAATTCATACAGTTCGCTTACCATCGGCGAAGAACAGTGGTTGCGCATCAATGGCATGAAGGTTCCCCACTGCATCCAGCGGGTCTGCAGTTCCTGAATGGCAGGATTCTTTGGATTCTGTTCAAACTCCCAGTAGAAGAAGCCACCCAGGTCGGTGTTCCAGAATGGGATGCCGCAGAGCGAGAAGTTCAAGCCCGATGGAATCTGATTCTTCATCTCGTTCCAGGAAGCTACCACATCACCGCTCCAGCAGATGGTGCCATAATGCTGAATACCGAAACTGCCGCTTCGGGTCATCTGGAGCGAACGCTTTTCATTGCCCTTCATCGCTCTCTGATGCTCGTAGATGCTCTTGTTGTGCAACAATGGGAAGGCGTTCTTCACGCCCAGCCATGAACCGTCGTAGGTCTGATAGTTCTCATCGCCCGGTTTCTCAAAATGGTCTGGCTCCGTAGAATCGGTCCACCAGGCATCGAAGCCCATCTGGTAGAGATGAGTAAGATACTTCCAGTAGAGGTTGCGAGCCTTCGGATTGAAGACATCGTATGGCATTACGCCACTCTGTCTTGGCCACGTTTCAAAAGGAAGAAGGGCATTCATCTTCTTCAGTTCACGATACTGCTCGGTCCAAGGACCGAAACTTGCCCAGATGGAAATCATCAGATGAGCATCGTTCTTGTGAACGTACTTCACCATCTCCTCCGGACTCTTCAGGCGAGGCTCTCCCTGTGCCTTCATCTGCTTCATATCTGTTGGAAGATACTTGGCAAAGGCAGGGTCTCCCACCTTATTTATATAGTATGGGTTCTGGAACTTCATCGCATTCCAGTTGGAGTCGCATCCCCAATACTGCCAGTCCTGTACGATGGCATCGGTAGGAATCTTCAGTTCGCGATACTTATCCAATACGCCTGCCAGTTCATCGCTGGTCTTATAGCGCTCGCGGCATTGCCAGAATCCCATCGCCCATTTCGGGAACATCGTAGCCTGTCCGGTGAGTTCACGGATGCTGGCGATGACTCCATCCTGTGTACCATCCTTGTACATGAAATAGTAGTCGGCACTGGTTCCTACTTCACTGGTGAAGGAAGTACGGGAAGGCTGACTGTGATCTTCCTTGGATGCTACGATATCATTGAAATAGGTTTTTCCCGCATTGTCCCAGTAAAGACCATAGCCTTTCTCGCTGGTGAAATAAGGGATGGCGATATAAGTATTGTTGTTCCAGAGTACGATGTTCTGGCGGCCACGCTGATTCATATAAACATCACGCAGCTGTCCCAAGCCATAGATGGCCTCGTCGTCGGCAAGACGGAAGTCCTGCTCAATGCGGTACTTGCCCTTGTTGGCTTCGTCCTTGCGGGCTTCCAGACGGGTCTTCGTATCGGTAAGTAGCAGCTTTCCATCTTTCGAAAGAAAGCGGATTTCGCCAGTCTGCTGGTTCAGTTCGACTGAAATGAAATTGGATTTAATATTTACAATATCTCCGTTTTCCTGTATCTGAACATCCTTCAGCTGCTGAGGCTTCAAGATGACAGAATAGCTTTTCTTCTGAACGGGAGCACCAAGTCCGGCATCAGATTTCAGGATGCGGACGATGGATGGAGAATAGAATTCGATGGTTACATTCTGCTGAGCTACCTGGCGGGTGATAGACTTGGCAGCCGCACCTTTCTGTGTGCCTGCCACCTTTACGCTCTTGGCGCAGAGTTCACTTGGAACGCCAACGGCAGCGATGCCCAAAAGGGCAATGAGAGATAAATTCTTTAGCATACTCTTGTTTATTATATTAGAGGGTTTATGATTTGTCCAGTTCCAAATACATAAGATTGTATTTCGGTTGCAAAGGTAATGCTAAATGGTGGAAAATGGATAAAACAAATGATGAATCGAGTGGTACATTTGTTGAAAAATGCCGGAAAAAGCCCCATTCCAGGGCTGTTCCGGCATCATTTATCTATATTCGGAAGGCAAAACGCCAAATTCCTTCTTAAAACACTTGGTGAAATAGCTGGGCGAGCTGAAGCCCGTTCGCTCGGCAATTTCATTTACGCTCAGTTTACCTTCCTGAAGCAAGGCTGCTGCACGATGAAGGCGAATTCCGCGGATAAAAGCCACAGGAGTAGTATTGGTCAGAGCCGTCAGCTTTTTATAAAGTCCTGTCCGCTCCATGCAGAGGTCCTTTGCCAGTTGCTCCACGCCATATTCGCCATCTTCCAGATGCTGTTCTATCAGAGCACGCACCTGAAGTATCAGCTCGGGTTCCCGATTGACAGCTTCGGCAGTTTCCGGTAGCAGACTATCCTCAGGCAATGAAGAAGCTTCATCTTTAGCGAAATCGGTATTTATTACATTTGTTGTCTTCCCTCTACGAAGATAAAGAGTGATGATGCCCACCAGAATCACGAGGAAAATCACAAAGCCAGCTATCGCCCATCCCGACTTCCACCAGGGTTGGTCTATCGTAAAGAAGAGGCCCAACATTGGTGAAACATAAATTAGACCATCGTGATAGGTTCCCAGCCAGATGGCTCCTTCCTTATCCCGATAAACCGTATTGATGCCCGTGGTGAGCGATTTTCCATCAGGCAACGACAATTCCTTTACCTCGCGTGGAGTAGTTCCCAACTTGAAGTCGAACATCAGATAACCATGCTGACAGCTGATCAAAGCCTGATTGTCTGATGACATATTCAATGTATGCAAGATGTAATCGCATTCGAATATCCTGGAATACTTACGGGTTTCCGGATTAAAATGCAGGAAGATGGAAGCATCCGTCTTGTTCTTTTCATCACGTCCGGTTCTTATCTGGTAAAACTGTCCGCTCGGTGTCTGAACGGTGAGTGAGGTGTTCTGATAATGCTGAGCTTCGGCTGTAGAATAGGCAGAAGCGGTATAGACCAGCTTATCTTTCAGAAAAACCGCCACGATTCCCGAATCCATGAAAGCATAAACCTGTTTGCCATCGGTATCCAGATCCTGCAGACAACCCCATTCCTTCTTCAAATGAATCAGATTGCCATCCTGCGTATTGAGCAGCGAATCACCCATAACAACCCAGACATTCTTCCTGCTATCTACAAACAGATCCTGAATGGCATTCCGGGTCGGGCTGTTTCGCATCATTTTATCCTCATTTCCTTTTCTTAGCAGAGAATCAAGGGGATGTTCCTGAAGTCTGCCCTCTGCAAGCTGAATGCAGAATATCTTCTGGTATTCCTTTACCCACAACCTGTCCTGGCTATCGGCATAAAGATGCGTCTGCCCCTTGTATTTCGTGATGCTTTCCGCCTTTTCTGCAGGAAGGGGAATCAAGGAGAAACGCCTTCCATCATAGAGATTGATGCCCTTGGGAGTTCTCACCGCCAATCTGCCATCTGCCAACTGCATCATCTGTAGGACACGGTTATCAGAAAGCCCCTGTTGGGTATTGAGTACATAGAAATAATCGTTTGTCTCTACTTTCTGTGCAGAGCTGGTAAGTATCCAGCCGCCAAAGCAGAGGAAAACGATGCATAGTTTGATGATATATGGTTTATAACTTCTCATGGAGCCTTATTGTCTATTTTCATTGCTGCTATTTTGCTTATTCTTTGCAAAAATATAAAAAAAGATTGAGACAGACAAGACAAGCAGGCAAAATTTTGAGGCTTTTACAAAGAAAAAGTCGGAGAGTTTGCGAAGTTCTAACAAGTCAAAACCAAAGCGTACAATTACGCCTTATATGTATATATGTCTGCCCAACCTCTGCCCATTGGGACTTCCGGTATGGGTATAGACGTTGCAAAGGTAACAATTTCATTTTGGAAAACACTATATTTGGCTGACAAAACGTGATTTTATGGACTGATTTAATATTATTAAATATAAATAAGTCAAAGAAATCTACTTTTACGTAATTTTTCTCGCTAAAAAGTTTGTATTCTCAATGATTATTTGTATCTTTGCACCGTCAGTTCCCACCAAGCCTCTCAACGATGCTCAAATGCGTGGGGCTTTTTTGTATATATACGTTCACTCTCAAAATACGCTAATGGAAAGATTACCGCACTTCATGAAACATTATATGACAGAGGCAGACTTGATGGCTCTGTTGAAAAGTCGTGGGCTTATTATTTCCGATGAAGACAATGCGGTACGGTATTTGGAGAGCATCGGGTACTATCGCCTTTCCGCTTATATGTACCCATTCTTGAAAGTTCCAAAGGAAACTCATCAGTATAAAGATGGTACAACTTTTCAACAAGTGTTGAATCTCTATCGCTTCGACAAGAAGTTGCGTATGCTTCTTCTCAATGAGATTGAGAAAGTAGAGATAGCTATTCGTCGTGCCATTATGGACATTCCTGTGCAGATGACAGGAGATCTTTATTGGCTAACAAATTCTGTTCACTTTGCCAACCAAAGAACTTTTCAAGAAACAAAGAACACCATCGACAGAGAATATGCGAAATCAACAGAAGAATTTATTAAGCATTTCAAGAACAGCTATTGCGACCCATATCCTCCATCATGGATTTTGGGTGAGTTGCTGACGATGGGCAATGTGAATATGATTTACCGTAATCTGAAAGCAGACAAGATACGCAAGCGCATCTCTCATTATTTCGGCTTGCAACCTATCGTCTTGGAATCTTGGATAACATCTTTGACTTTGTTGCGAAATGCCTGTTGTCATCATTCAAGGGTGTGGAACAAGGTAAGTTCCATCATGCCAGTTACTCCAAGAAGAATTGTTCATTCCTGGATTACCCTGCCAACAAACCCTCAAAGAGTGTATTTCACAATCTGCATCATCAAATATTTCCTTAGCATCATATCACCTAACAATGATATGCTTGATAAGATGAACAGACTTTTTGCATCGTTTCCAGAAATAGATAAGGCTGCGCTTGGTTTTCCTTCTGGTTGGGAAAATGAACCATTGTGGCAATAAAAGGCATATTAGAAAAGGCACTCACCGGTTAATACCTTGGCGCAATAATCCACCTTCGTGTTCCTCCGTTAGGCGTCCCGGTAACTACTCAGCACCCCTATAGAAAACTTCTCGTTAATAAAGCATAAACTTGATTTTGCTTATTTTCTTCATCATTACAAACTCTTTAATGATTGAATCGATGAGGATGTAGGCTGTTTAAAACTGCTCATTTAGCGAGTTATTTTCCGGTGATGCTGCCTGTTGTCTCCTTTGGCTATTATCACCCTTCAACAAATTATCACCTCTAGAAAGATAAAGGTACTGAAGACTAAGATGAAGAACCTCTTGGTAAGGCAGAAGGTCAGCGGTTGCTGCATATTATGTGCTTCGGTTGAATCGGTAGATCTTATGAATAATCGAGTAGGAAGAAAACTACTTCGTTTTCCTCCTATTCGATTGATATACTATACAGTTTTATTTCTCGCTCTTTACGCGCAAGAACTTATCTACCATCATCAAGTTGCTGAACTTGAATGATGGCTTGCATGCCTTCCTGGTCTTCAACTTGATGGTGAAGAGGTCGTGAGTGCCTTCTACTGCAGGCTGCTCGCCGATGTTGACGAAGGTAGGATAGAGCACCTTGCTGCCGTCGGAGTGGAGACGGTCCTTGGAGATGTTCTCCATCTTGCCCATATCCTTGACGTCGATGCCGATGAACTCGAAGTCGGTGGCATTGTATGGCAAGGCAAAGCTCAGGGCATTGAGAGATACGAGATCCTTGCCCTTCAAGGTGAGGGTGATGACGTCGCCAGCCTTGTATGCCTTCTTGTCGGCAACGAGCGAGATGCTGCCTGCTACAGGAGCCACCTGCTTACTGCTTACACCGCTCTTCAACTGGGTGGCAACTACCGAGATGTCGTAGGCATCAATCAAGCCGTTGCGGTTGATGTCGCCATTGCTTACATATCCTTCGAAGTCCTTGTCACCCTTGCGCAGACCGCAATAGTTGAGATAAGAAGTGAAGTCGTTCTCATCGATGCGGTTATCGTTGTTGATGTCGCCCGGCTTCTTCATCTTGCTGCCTGGGGTCTTGAATACATACAACTCAGTACCTGAAGCCTGTCCGCCTTTGGTTTCCTCGACGGTCATCTTCACATACTGTGCCTCTGGCTCATCCTTGAACTTGTATTCCTTTACACCCTCGTCCTTGTTCCATTCGAAGGTGCCGTTGTCTGTCCAGTTGATGCCATCGAAACTTGTTGCGATGCGTCCCTTGTAAATCTGTCCGTGGCTGTCACGCTCTGTGCTTGGCAGATACTGAATCTTGTCGAGCTTGGCGATGCCATGCAGGTTCATTGTCATGTCGAATGGCAATACGCCTTCCTTCTTGTAGTAGTCGGTGTGCCAGTAGTTCTTCTCGTTGAAGTCGAACATCTTGGCTACCTCCAGTCCTTCCCAGTCTGGGGTGGAGTTGGTGGCTGTGATGTCACGGATAGCCTCGTCGAGAGGGTCCTTGATGGTGCGTCCCTTCAGGGTGGTCCACTCTGATGCCCCGTCCTTGTTCACCGCTCTCACCTGTACGTCGTACTCGGTCTCTGGTTTCAGGTTCTCGATGGTGAATTCAGTGCTGCGGATGGTGGAGTGGAGCATACCGTCTATCTTCACCTCATAATAGTCGGCGTTTGCCTGCTTGTCCCAGGCTGCAGTGATGGTGAATGCCTTGTTGGCGCCCTCTGCGTCCTTCAGACTAGCTTGAGGGGCGTTCAGTGCGCCTGCTGATTTGAGCAGGGCATCGCTGTTGTCAAACTGGTAGCCGTCCATGCGAAGCTCGATGGCATTGGCAGTCACGTCGGTCTTGCCCAGGTGGATGCATACCATCGGGTTCTTTGTGATGTCCACTTTCTCGAAGTCGCTGCCTTTGGTGGCAAAGCGGTTGAACTGTGGAGCCTTGTCGTAGAACCAGGCGTTCTCTGTGGAGCGGAGAGCATCCATCGTGCTCACCTCTGTCAGTTTCACTGTTTTTCCACCCATCTTGGCAACCAGCTTCTTAGGAGCCTGGCTCACGTTGATGCGAAGCTCTGTTGACTGGTTCTTCTCCTGTCCGGCAAAGTTGCCTTCGGTCTTGTCGATGTTGACGGTGAGGCGGTCTTTCACCAATGAGGAGTGGATGTGTGTGGTGGCGTGCTCACCGATGCGGTAGAGCTCGGTCTTGCCATCATCATCATAGAGACTGTAGTCAGACTCTCCGTATGGATAAAGCTCGAAGATGCGGTTGGTGTTGTCTATCTGCGAAACGTTGTTGTTAGGGTTCACCATCGGAATGATGGCGCCTCTCTTCACGAACACAGGCAGTTTCCAGTAAGGAGCATCAAACTCGTTGATGATTCTTCCGCCCTGGTAAACATTTCCGCTGAAGTAATCCACCCATTCTCCCTCCGGCAGATAGATGCCGTTACGGATGTCGTTGCCCTGCTTGTCCATCCTGGTCTCCTTGTAGATAGGAGCCACGAGGAAGTAAGGACCGCACATAAACTGGTATTCCGTAGCCTTGCCCAGGGTGTAAGGGTTAGGGTCGTCGAGGAACATCGCTCTCATCAACGGCTTGCCGGTCACAGCCTCCTGGGCTGCGGTGTAAATGTATGGCATCAGTTCTGACTTCAGCTTGAGATAAGTTCTGTTGACGGATGCCGATGGTTCGCCGAGGATGAACGGATACTTGGCATTGGATCCCCAGCCGTCCATGTTGAGTCCCATCGCCGTGAAGGTCTTCCACTCAAACTCACGCATGTTCATGATAGGGTTCTTTCCGCCAAAGATACCGTCCAGGTCGGAGGTGATGTTGGAGAGGCCGGAAAGACCTGCGCCGATGAAGGTTGGGATATGGAAACGGATGTATTCCCAGTCGCCGCCCGTCTGGTCGCCCGACCAGATGGATGCATATCGCTGTGTGCCAGCCCATCCGTCGAGAGAGATGATGAATGGGCGTGCGTTGTTGCCATAGTAAGGCATGATCTGCGCCACGTCGCTCACGCCGTTGAGTCCGAAGGAGTAGCCGTCGCCCACCCATGCCACATCGGTCTTGAGCACTCTCACTCCTGCGGTGCCCACCTCTTTTACGATGTCGCGCTGCAACAGTGCCTCGATGCTGTCCTTAGGGTGAAGGTCTGACTGGGTCCAGAGACCAATCTCCACGCCGTGCTTGCGGGCATAATCGCCAAACTGCTTCAGGTTCTCGATGTTGCCGTCGAGGGTTGATTCCTGACCATAACCGGCTCCGTAGCCATCATTTGGCAGGAACCATCCCAAAGGCATGTCGTGGTTCACGTAGCGGTCGATGGCAGCTCGGGCAGAGAACTGATAGTCGTTCTTCTCGCCATTGAGCGACTCCTTGATGCCCGTCTTGTCGCTGGCACTCTCCTTGTAGCTCTTGCCGTCCTCGAAGGTCATGATGCGACCCTTGTCTGCCTCTTTCCAGTAGTCACGGTTGTAGGCATTGAGGTGACCTTCGTAGAAACCGAACTTAGGCAGCAGTACCGGGTTGCCCGTCAGCTGATAGTATTCGCCCAGCAGGTCGGTAGGCTTTTCGCCCACCATGAAGAATACGTCGAGGTTCTTCGACTCATGGGATAGCTTCACGCTGCCCTTCTGGGTGGAACCGAAGTCGTAGAGTCCTGGCTTGAAGGTGTACCACATGAAGCCATAGCCGGCTGTAGACCAGTAGAATGGGGCAGGGGAAGCCACGCCGCCATCCACCCAGTTGTTTGTGTTCACGATTTCTATCTTTTCTCCCTTGTGGGAGAATCTGCCGTTCTGCACGCCACCGCCGAAGTAGTATTCGTCCGGCTGCTCCTGGAGGGTGAGTGTCACCTTCTCTGGAGTGAAGTTGGATGGTGCGCTCTGGGTAGCCACGGTCTTGCCGTTTTCGGCGTTTACGATCTTGAACAGTCCGGTGGTCTTGTTGAAGATAACCTTTGCCTTGCTGCTGGCGAGGGTGATTTCGTCGCCCTGCTCAGTAACCTTCAGGTTGCCCACCTTGGTGCGTGGGTTGTCCACCAGGATGCGAGCCTCAGGCTTTGCCTCCGGGTCTCTCATCACGCCGTCGTTGTGGTCTTCAAAGATTCTGAAGATGTTCTCGCCGTAAAAGTCAACAGCCACTCTGCGATGGTTGGCGAAGATGAGTTCTACTGTTGTAGGATTGATTCTGAGAATCTGCACACCGTCTGCTTGCGCAGCCTGTGTGGTGAGGGCTGGTGCAGCAGACGGTGTTTCGTTAGTTGCGTTGGCAACCATAGGCAGGCTTATCGCTACTGCCAATGCATTGCCAACGTACATTTTCTTATAGATATTATTCATTTTGTTTTATTTGAAACAGATGTTTTCTGTTATCCCTTCAGTGGGTTACTTCAGAATCACACCGCTGTTGTCGGTAGGGTTCTGGGTAAGAGTGCCAGGATATGCGTTGATGGCATTCTGAGGGATATAGTATGTTACACGATAGTCAGATGCCTTCACCTCCTCGTGCTGGTTGTGAGGACCTGGGTAGTCGCGTGTCAGCGAGTGACCGTTGCGGAACACGTCATAGCTGCGCTCTGCCTGGTAGGCAAGTTCCAGCTGGCGCTCCTTGTCTATCAGCTCGAAGGCGTTGTCGGCGTTGAGCTTACCTGCAGGATAACCACCGTTTACGATAGAGCGGTTGCGGATAGTGTTGAGGTCGGTGAGCGCCTTGTCATATTCGCCGAGCTTGGCGTATGCCTCTGCACGGTTGAGGTAAATCTCGCCCAGACGGCTGATGACCGGTGAGTGAAGTTGAGAGTCCTCACCCTCGCGCGAACACTTCACGATGTAGAACTGTGGATACTCACGGTTCAATTCGATGTAGTTGTCTATCATGCCCTGGTACTCTGTACCGTTGTAGTTGATGGTATAGTACTCGTCGTCGGCACTGACCAGAGTGAGGTCGTAGGAATTGCCGTTCATGTCGGTGCAGGATACCTTGTCGCCATTGTGCTTGGTGTCGAACTGTGCATAGTGCTTCTTGCCGTCGCTGCCCACATATACGAAGCGGAACACTTCCTTGTTGTCTTCGGTGTAAGTAGGCTCGATGAAGTTGGCACGTGCATCTACAATCTTCTTTGATGCAGGACGCCAGTCGTTGCGGCCCGTCTCGTTGAGCAGGTCGATGTATTTCTCGCTGGCATACATCTCGGCCCATCCCATGCCACCGATGTTGGAATACATACCGCCGATTCCATAGTAGTGGTCATAGCCTGAGTATTCTGAAGCCACACGCTTCACCACGAAGATATCCTCCGGATTGTTCTCAGGAACGATGGTGTTGTACTTCATGAACTCCTCGCATGGAAGCAGAGAGTAGTCGCTGTTTTCTATCACCTTGTTGGAATAGTCAACGGCGAGCTGTGCATACTCCCGGTTAGGATTCTCGTAGGTGCCGCTCATATAGAGATAGATGCGTGAGAGCATCGCCTGGGCTGCTGCCTTTGATGCGTAGGCTGGACCACGGTTCGTGCTGAGCAGCAGCTCTGCCTTCTTCAGGTCGTTGATGGCCTGCTCGTAGGTCTGCTGCACGGTGGCACGGTCGTCGAGCTGCAGGTCGAGGATGTTGTCGGGGGTACCGTTTACGATAGGCACACCCAGGTTCTTCTCCGGTGCCTGGTAGTAAGGACGTCCGTAGGCACGGCAGAGGTAGAAATACATCATGCCACGCACGTAGTAACATTCACCGAGTGAGTTGTCGATTTCGGTGCTTTGTCCCTCATCTATCATGTTGATGATGTTGGAAGCCTGTGCGATGGCCTTGTAGCCTGAGTCCCAGAAACTCTGCAGACGATAGTTGTTCGGCGTGCGTGAATAGCTGATGAACTCGTAGAAGGGATCGGTGGAAGAACCACGGATCACCATGTTGTCACCTGCATACTCTCCGCAACGGTGCATAGGGTCAGACCAACTCTTGAGCTGAGCATACATACCGTTGAGCAGGGCATCGAGGTTGCTCGCAGGATTGTTCTTTATCTGTTCGTCCGACATGCTGTAGGTCGGGAAACGCTCAATGTCGCAAGAACCTAGGAGGGTTGCGCCAAGCATGAGCATCAATATACTTTTATTCATTTTCATTATTGTCAAGAATTTAGAATGTTAAGTTAACACCAAGCATAAACTTGCGTACGGCTGGATAGACTGAGGTGCCTCCAGTGTTGGTTACGCTCAGCACTCCCTTGTCGTTGGTGCCTGCTGGCAACTCTGGGTCAACGCCTGAATAGTCGGTGATGGTAAACAGGTTCTCGCCTGATACTGAGAGGCGCAGGGTCTGGATGCCATACTTCTTCAAATCGAAGTTGTAACCCAGGGTGAGTGAGCGCAGCTTCAGGTAGTCTGAGCTTTCCAGATAGCGTGATGATGCCAGGTTACCCTTGTCCTGGTTGTTGTACAAGGCACGTGGGTGAGTGGCGATGTCGCCTGGCTTCTCCCAGCGGCTCCAGCCCTTCTGCAGCTTCATCTGGTTGCGGTCGCCGGCATAGGCTCCGTCGGAGTCGAACTCCTGGCGATAGTAGCTGTAGATCTGTCCGCCAAGTGAATAACCGAAGTTTGCCTGCAGGTCGAAGTTCTTGTAGAACAGAGAGGTGGAGAAGCTGCCATATACATCAGGAGATGCCTTGCCACACTTGTAGTATGAAGCCTTGGAATAGTCGTCGGTTTTCACCTTGTTGCCATTTGCATCGTCCATATACCACTGTGGCATACCGTCCTCCGGATTAACGCCAGCCCATTCCTTCATATAATAGGTGTCAACAGGCTCGCCAATCTCAAGGATGCGCTGTGCTGTACCTGCAATCGATGTACCATCGCTGATCAGCACTGGCTTCACTACATAGTTGCCGTTGGCATCGCGCTGCTTGTAGAGGTCTCTCAGTTCGTTGCTGTTGTGGGAGATGTTGGCTGTAACATTCCATGTCAGGTCCTTTGTGCGGATGATGTCTCCGCCAACGGTGAGCTCGATACCGGTGTTGCGCATCTTACCGATGTTCTTCCAGATGGATGTCACGCCCACCAGTCCCGTTACAGGCACCTGATAGAGGATGTTGCTGGTATTCTTGATGTAGTAGTCGAGGGTGGCATGCAGGCGGTTCTGCCAGAAAGAGGCATCCACACCCACGCCTGTGGTATAGGTCTTCTCCCATGTCAGGTCCTTGTTTCCTATCTGAGAGATGAGCGCACCTGGGTTCTCGTTATAGGTGGCACCCACTGAATACAGAGAGTAGGAAGGATAGAGGGATGTTGGCACATTACCTACAGAACCGAAGGCTGCGCGCAGCTTGAGCTGGTCAACCCAGTCTGCCTTGAACCAGGACTCGTTGTTGATGTTCCATGCACCACTTACGGAGAAGAAGTTTCCATAGCGGTTGTTGGAACCGAAGTTGGAACGGCCGTCACGACGCAATGAAAGCTCGCCGTAGTAGCGACCATCGTAGTTGTAGCGCCACTGTGTGAAGTAAGACTGCTTTGCCCATGCGGTGCGGTAACCTGTTGCCATCTCCGGCTTGGCTGCTGTCATGAAGTCCTCGAATCCTGAGATGAATCCTGTGGCATATACATCGGTATACTTCATTTCATAGTCGTTGAACTCGTAGGCGAGCAAACCGTTGACGTTGTGCTTGCCCCAGGTCTTCTGGAAACGGAGCAACTGGTTGGTATAGCGGCGGGTAGATACATAGTTGTACTCTGTGGTACGACCATCCACACCCTCGCCGGAGCTTGACTTCGGATCGTAGTAGCCGTGAGTCTGGCTGTTGTAGTAACTGTAGTTGTTGACAGATGAGAATGTGAGCCAAGGAGTAATCTTGATGTCGAAATCCAATCCGCCAGACAGGTCGTAGGTGGTACTTGTAGAGTAGTTGCCTGCGGCAAGGTCGTTCAGATAGTTGGTTGCCTTGGAGTTCACCCAGCCTTCGTAGTAGTTTGGCACCAGGTTGCCATCCTCATCGTAAGGACTATCCCATGGCATCATGGAATACATGGCTCCCACGCTATACTGCTTGTCCTTGTCGTTGGTGCGAGAACCGCTGATGTTTGGCTTGATGGAGAGCCACTCGTAAGGCTTGTAAACCACCTTGATACGGGTGTTGTAGCGGTTCATATCATAGCCCTTCACGGCACCTTCTTCCTTGAAATAGCCCAGGGTGAACATTGACTGTATGTTCTCGCTGCCACCATTGAGGGTCAGGTTATAGTCCTGGGTGGAACCGGTCTTCTTGGCAAGCTTGAACCAGTCGAAGTTGGAGTTTCTCAGGTCTTCGTTCCAGCGTGGGAAGTTCACGGACTCCACGTTCTGGAACGACTTATAGTAGTCGTAGAATTCCGCACCGTCCATCATTTCCAGGTTGCCACGGTTCAAAGTGCTCAAACCAGCCTTGGCAGACAGTGAGATAGACATCTTTTCGTGTTTGGCTTGCTTGGTGGTAACAACCACGACGCCGTTGGCACCCTCAGAACCATAGATGGCTGTTGAGGCAGCATCCTTCAACACGGTCATCGTCTCGATGTCGTCAGGGTTGAGGTCGCCTGCACTGTTGCCCACGATGACTCCATCCACAACCCAAAGAGGAGCTGTGGCACCATTGATGGAAGTCTGGCCACGGATAATGATGGCTCCCGTAGAGCCAGGACGGCCAGAACCAGGAGCAACATAGACACCCGAAACCTTGCCGTTGAGCATGTTTTCAACGGTAGCAGAAGTGATGTCTTTCAGTTTTTCTCCCTTGATATTTGCCATGGCACCCGTGAGGCTCTCTTTCTTCTGAGTGCCGTATCCCACTACGACAACCTCTTCGAGCGACTCGGTGTCTTCCTCCAGTGAGATCTTCATGCCGTTGCTGGCTTTCACCTCAGTGTCCTTGAATCCGACATACGAAATCTGTAGGGTAGCGTTGGCGTGGGTATTGAGTTCAAACTCACCGTTCAGATCGGTTACGGCAGCCAGTTTGGTGCCTTTTACTTTCACACTTGCTCCAATGATTGGCTCTCCCGTTTTGGAATCGACAATCGTTCCCTTAATCTTTCCTGTTTGTTGTGTAACAGTCAGTAGCTCATTGGATGTTGGGTAGTTAGCGTATGCAGCATTTGCCGCCAGAATCGAGGCACAAACGAGCATACCTACCTTTAGATTTTTTGCCATACTTTGTTCTGTTCGTTCTTGCAGGCTTTTCAATTTAGATTCCGTTGTAAGCTGCTATTATAATATAAGGTGAATAGTCAGCCTGCATTTATCAGTTTTCGCACCTATATTAGTGCCTGCATAGATAAACTTCAAGGTTTAAAAGCTGATAACGGTTGCAAAGATAAATTAAATCTTTGAAAAAAAGCAAGTTTTTGCGATTTTTCTTTCGCATTGATGAAGATTTTATTAAAATTAACCTCAGTTCGGGATAAGAAATAGTGCCTAAAAAAGTTGGTAATAGACGGAAAGGGAACTATGGGATGGTGTCATGGGTTCAAGCTACATCTGGCTTGTAATGATAGAGGTGAGATTATTGCTTTTGTTCTCACTGGTGCGAACGTTAGCGACAAAGATCCAGTTATTCGGTAGTATAGCGCATCTTGGTGGTTACTGGTGGTTACCGTTCGATTGTTTATCTTGTTGCATCATACATTGACAAGTAAACTGAGGATGGGGTGATGTGGAGTCACCTCATCCTTTTGCCTTTTATAGCCAATGCTACTTTTCTTCCCTATTTTCCAAGAGACTTGAACATCTTGGTGATGCACTTTTTCTTCTGTTCCATGTTCGGGTGAACATAGAGATTAAGGGTTGTTGTAATATTGGCATGACCGAGCAGTACGCTTACGGTCTTGTAGTCGCAGTTGCTTTCAATGCAGCGTGTGGCAAAGCTGTGGCGTAGTCCGTGGTATTTCAGCCGAGGAATGTCAAGGCGTTTCATCAGCCGATGATAATAGTTGCGGTAGGTGCGTGGCTCTGTCGGTTTCTCCTCGTTGGTCAGTACATAGAAGTCTGTGTTTACCACCTTTTTCAGAGGTTTTACCATAGCCAGAAGTTCTTTGTTCATAGGTATCTCACGGCATGAGTTCTTGGTCTTTGGTGTGTTGATGACCAACTCAGTGTGCTTGCGTTCACCCTCCACAATGTAGATGCGCTCAATGGTACGGTTCACGGTTATTGTGCCGTTGTCGGTGTTGATGTCCGACCATTTCAAACCACAAATCTCTCCGATACGCAAACCTGTAGTCAGACTGATATAGATGCCGAGGTTGCGAAACGTGAAGTTCTGCTTGATGAAATCGAGAATCTTTTTATGGTGTGTCACCGTCAGCACCTCAATTTCCTTGTTGGTCTCTGTTGTAGGGTACTTGATGTCCCACTCGCAATAGCTCATCCACTCGTTCTTTACTCCGAACTTCATCACCATTTTCAAGACAATAAGGATATCCTTCACCGTCTTAATGCTTAGACCGCTATCCAGTTTCTGCAAAACGAACTCCTGCACAAGTTTCTCACTCAGAGCCTCACAATCGCCAAATGATGGCAGAATGTGGTTCTCCAAAACTAACACATAAGCAGCGTATGTAGACTGCTTAACGTAGCGTTGCTTGTCACTTTTCCAAGCCAACGCAATTTCTCTAATTGTTTTTGTTGTCATT
>URYG01000015.1 GCA_900551985.1 uncultured Prevotella sp.
TTTGCATCAATAATCCCTAAACTGGCATCAGATTGGTGAAGAAACAGTAGGAAAATCATCAAAAACAGGGCAATTTAGATTTTTTAAATTTAAATATGCTCCTATGTCCGGAATTATGAGTATCTTTGTGCGTTTTATGTAACTAACAAGGATTATGACTGAGAAAAATAAAGCCAAGGTTCGTGAAATCTTGGACACATATTTGGAGTGTAATCATCACCGCAAGACCCCGGAAAGGTATGCTGTTCTGGATGCGGTTTATAGCATTGATGGACACTTCACTCTTGAAGAGCTGGATGCTGAGCTCACGAAGAGAAACTTCCGGGTGAGCAGAGCTACGCTCTATAATACAATGCATCTCTTCATCGAGCTGAGGCTCGTGATGAGACACAGTCTGGTGGATGGTACCAAATACGAGGCGTGCTATTATAATGATAGCCATATTCATCAGGTGTGCAGCGTGTGTGGGCAGGTAACTGAGATTAATGTGCCGGCTGTTACGGCAGCAGTGAATGATCTCAAGCTGCAGCGTTTCCGAAAGGATACTTTCGCCCTCTATATCTACGGCGTATGCAGTGCATGCCAGGCAAAGCTTACACGCAAGAAAAACGATAAGTAATAAAAATAACTATATTTTATAGAAATGAACACAGGTAAAGTAGATGTCCTGCTCGGTTTGCAGTGGGGCGATGAAGGAAAAGGTAAGGTGGTTGATGTTTTGACCCCTAAGTATGATGTCATTGCTCGTTTCCAGGGTGGTCCTAATGCGGGTCATACTCTCGAGTTCGAAGGCGAGAAGTATGTTCTTCGTTCTATCCCTTCTGGTATCTTCCAGGGTGGCAAGGTAAACATCATCGGTAACGGCGTAGTCTTGGCTCCAGACCTCTTTATGGGCGAGGCTAAGGATTTGGAGAAGAGTGGCCATGACCTCAAGAGCCGTCTCTTCATTTCTAAGAAGGCACATCTCATCATGCCTACTCACCGTGTGCTCGATGCTGCCATCGAGGCTTCTAAGGGCAAGAACAAGGTAGGTACCACCGGTAAGGGTATTGGCCCTACTTATACTGATAAGGTAAGCCGCACGGGTCTCCGCGTGGGTGATATCCTCGAAAACTTCGAGGAGAAGTATGCTGCTCACAAGGCTGCTCATCTCAAGACTATCGCTAGCCTCGGATATACTGATTTCGATATCACTGAGGTAGAGAAGACCTGGATGGAGGGCATCGAATACTTGAAGCAGTTTAAGCTCATCGACAGCGAGGTGGAGATCAACAAGGTGCTCCGCTCTGGCAAGGATATCCTCTGCGAGGGTGCTCAGGGTACTATGCTCGATGTTGACTTCGGTTCTTATCCATTCGTAACTTCTTCTAATACCATCTGTGCGGGTGCTTGCATCGGTCTGGGTATCGGTCCTAACCGCATTGGCAATGTATATGGTATCATGAAGGCTTACTGTACTCGCGTAGGTGCAGGTCCATTCCCAACAGAGCTCTTCGATGAGACTGGTGCCAAGATCCGTGACCTCGGTCATGAGTATGGTGCGGTTACTGGCCGTGAGCGTCGTTGTGGCTGGTGCGACCTCGTACAGCTCAAGTATTCTGTTATGGTAAACGGTGTAACCGAGCTTATCATGATGAAGAGCGACGTGCTCGATGGTTTCGATACCGTCAAGGCTTGCGTGGCTTACAAGTTGCCTGATGGCACTGTTACTACAGATTTCCCTTACGAGATTGATAACGTAGAGCCTGTTTACAAGGAGTTCAAGGGATGGAAGACTGATATGACTCAGTTTACTTCTGAGGATCAGTTCCCACAGGAATTCAAGGACTATATCGCATTCGTAGAGGAGTTCCTTGAGACCAAGATTGGTATCATCTCAATTGGTCCAGACCGCGCTCAGACTATTGTTCGTAAATAATTTGATAGTGTTTAATGTTTAGTGTATGATGTTTGCTTAAGGGTGAGCACAGCACTAGGCATTAAACATTTAACGTTTAATATTTAACATAAATAAATGGCTCAGAAACCAAGTATTCCAAAGGGTACCCGCGATTTCGGTCCTGTTGAGATGGCAAAGCGCAATTACATCTTCAACACCATCAAGGATGTGTATGCCCTTTACGGATTCCAGCAGATTGAGACTCCTGCCATGGAGACCCTTCAGACCTTGATGGGTAAGTATGGCGAGGAGGGCGACAAGCTGCTCTTTAAGATTTTGAATTCAGGTGACTATATGAATAAGGTGAGCGATGAGGATATTCATTCGCTCGGATCACTCAAGTTGGCAGCAAAGCTCTGCGAGAAGGGTCTTCGCTACGATCTTACCGTGCCTTTCGCACGCTACGTAGTGCAGCATCGTGATGAGTTGCAGATGCCTTTCAAGCGCTATCAGATTCAGCCTGTATGGCGTGCCGACCGTCCACAGAAGGGTCGCTATCGCGAGTTCTATCAGTGCGATGCCGACGTGGTTGGTTCTGATTCTCTTCTCAACGAGGTCGAGTTGATGCAGATTGTAGATACAGTCTTTACCAAGTTTGGTGTGCGTGTCTGCATCAAGATCAACAACCGCAAGATCCTTACCGGTATCGCTGAGGTAATTGGCGAGGCAGAGAAGATTGTAGATATTACCGTGGCTATCGATAAGCTCGACAAGATTGGTCTTGATAATGTGAACGAGGAGCTGCGCAAGGATGGCATCTCTGAAGAAGCAATTGAGAAGTTGCAGCCAATCATCTCATTGTCAGGTTCTAATGATGAGAAGCTTGAAGTGATTTCCAAGGTACTCGAAGGTTCTGAAATCGGATTGAAGGGTGTAGAGGAAACTAAGTTTATCCTTGATACCTTGAAGTCTGTTGGTTTGAATAATGAGATTGAGCTCGACCTTACTTTGGCTCGTGGCTTGAACTATTATACTGGCGCCATCTTCGAGGTGAAGGCGCTTGATACTCCTATGGGTAGTATCACCGGTGGCGGTCGTTATGACAACCTTACCGGTATCTTCGGTTTGCCAGGATTGAGTGGAGTAGGTATCAGTTTTGGTGCCGACCGTATCTACGATGTGCTCAATGCCCTCGATCTCTATCCAAAGGAGGCTGTCAATTCTACTCAGGTGCTCTTCATCAATTTCGGTGAGAAGGAGACTGCCTATTGTCTTCCTATCGTAAGTGCCGCTCGTGCAGCTGGTATCCGTACCGAGATCTTCCCGGACAAGGCGAAGATGAAGAAGCAGATGAGCTATGCCAACGCCAAGCAGATTCCATTTGTTGTTCTCGCAGGCGAGAATGAGATGGCTGCTGGCAAGGTTACATTGAAGAATATGGAGAGTGGTGAGCAGACTTTGGTTTCTACAGAGGAACTCATCGCTATCGTTAAGAAATAAAAAAGTCTTTTAGTTTAGTTATGGAACTCTGTTTCCATATTATCATTGACCTATCCGTTTCCTTGTGTATGAATTTGTGAAAACTCTGCATAGGGAGGCGGATTTTTATCAGCTTTATAGCTAGAAACATTGAAAACTCAAACTATATAAAACAATGAAAAGAATAATAATTTTTTTGTCTCTATTTGTCTTGGTTCTGATGATGACTTCCAGTTCCAGGAAAACTACTATTTTCGTTATTGGTGACTCTACTGCTGCTGAAAAGCAATGGTATAAAACGAGTCCGGAACGTGGTTGGGGTATGGTGTTGCAAGGTTGCTTCGACGACCAGATTATCGTTGACAACCATGCGGTAAACGGCAGAAGCTCCAAGAGCTTCCTGGATGAGGGAAGATGGCAGAAAATTCTGGATAAGATGCAGCCAGGCGATTATGTCCTTATCCAGTTTGGTCATAATGATGAGAAGCATTTCCCTGATCGTTATACTGAGCCTGGCGGTACCTTTGATGCGCATCTCGCCAAGTATGTAAACGAAACCCGCCAGAAGGGTGGCATCCCTGTACTTCTGAACAGTGTGGTTCGCCGCTGCTATTATTCTGAGGATTTGAAGAATGATAACGATGAGAAACTTCGTGACAAACAATATGATGGCAAGGAACTCATCAACAGTGATACGCTCATAGATACCCACGGAGCTTATGTGGTAGCTCCACGCCATGTAGCCAAGGCATTGAATGTTCCGTTCGTGGATGCTACCAAGATTACCCACGACATTGAAACCAAGATGGGTATCGAAGGCAGCAGAAAGCTTCACATGTGGTTTATGCCGGGCGAGAATCCTCAGGTTCCAAAGGGTAAAAAAGATAACACCCATTATAATGTCTATGGTGCGCATGTGGTAGCTAATGCATTGGCTGATGCCTTAGCCGAGCAGGTTCCTGCGCTGAAGAAGCACATTCGTCATTACGATTATGTAGTGAATGCCGAGGGTAGAGGTAATTTCATGACTTTGCAGCAGGCTGTAGATGCTGTACCTGCCAATCAGCCCGCTACTATTCTGGTATTGGGTGGTAAATGGAAGAATCCTTCTCATGTTGCCGGCAAGCAGATCAAGTATGTGCTGCAGTTTGGTGCCAGCATAGAGAAGTAGCTATAAGTGATAGGAGAAGCAGCTGCAAGTGATAGGTGAGACAGCTGCAAGTGATAGGAGAGGCAGCTGCAAGTGATAGGAGAATTAGCTGCAAGTGATAGGAGAGGCAGCTGTAAGTGATAGGAAAAGTAGCTATAAGTGATAGGAGAGTTAGCTGCAAGTGATAGGTGAAGTAGTTGTACGATAATCTATTTCCCACAAAAGAAAAGGGGGAGGCAAGCAGTCATAATAGACTGATGCCTCCCCCAAACGATATGGAAAGTTTTATTAAATGTCTTAATTCTTAAAGCTGTGGATAGGAGCAGGAATGCGACCTACACGATTTACGAAATCAGAACAGCTGAACTGATTAACCGGCATGATTGGAGCATAACCCAACAAACCGCCGAAATCTACAGTATCACCCACCTTCATACCCACAACAGGGATGATGCGGACTGCAGTAGTCTTCTGGTTTACCATACCAATGGCAGCCTCGTCGGCAATGATACCGGAGATGGTGGTAGCTGCAGTATCGCCTGGGATGGCAATCATATCCAGACCTACAGAGCAAACGCAAGTCATTGCCTCCAATTTCTCGATAGTAAGTGCACCTGCCTCTACAGCATTGATCATGCCCTGGTCCTCAGAAACAGGGATGAAGGCACCGCTCAAACCGCCAACATAAGAAGAAGCCATGATACCGCCCTTCTTAACCTGGTCGTTCAAAAGTGCAAGTGCTGCGGTTGTACCTGGAGCACCAGCACGCTCCAAACCGATCAATTCCAGGATATCTGCTACGCTATCGCCGATGGCTGGAGTAGGAGCCAATGAAAGGTCGATGATGCCGAATGGTACGTTCAGACGGCGTGATGCCTCCTTGGCAACCAGCTGACCTACACGTGTAATCTTGAAAGCAGTACGCTTGATAGTCTCGCAGAGAACCTCGAAGCTTTCGCCCTTCACCTGCTCCAGTGCATATTTTACTACACCAGGACCGCTGACGCCTACGCTGACAACAGCGTCTGCCTCAGAAACGCCATGGAAGGCACCTGCCATGAATGGGTTATCATCAGGAGCATTGCAGAGAACAACGAGCTTAGCGCAACCCAAGGAACCATTATCCTTGGTAGCCTCGGCTGTATCCTTGATGATTTGGCCCAACAGGCGTACGGCATCCATATTGATACCGGTCTTGGTAGAACCTACGTTTACAGAGCTGCAGATGAAATCGGTCTGAGCCATAGCCTGGGGGATAGAACGGATGAGGAGCTCATCGCTCTTGCTCATACCCTTGCTTACGATGGCAGAGTAGCCGCCAAGGAAGTTGACACCCAACTCTTTGGCACACTTGTCGAGAGTCTTGGCAATCTTCACGTAGTCATCGGTAGTCTTGCAGGCAGAGCCACCCACGAGTGCGATAGGAGTGATGGAGATGCGCTTGTTTACGATAGGCACACCAAATTCTTTAGAGATGTCCTCACCAGTCTTCACCAAATCCTTGGCGAGGCGGGTAATCTTATTATAAATGTTCTGACAGAGCTGGTCGAGATCTGAAGTGGCACAGTCCAGGAGGTTGATACCCATGGTGATGGTGCGCACGTCGAAGTTCTCCTGCTCAATCATCTTGTTGGTTTCGATAACCTCAGATATATTGATCATATTCCTTCTATTGCTTTTAAATGTGATAAACTTAGATGCGGTGCATCATGTTGAAGATTTCCTCACGCTGGCATTTTACCTGAACACCAATGCTCTTGCCAAGATCAGCGAGTTCGTCGGCAACAGTCTCGAAAGATGCATTCATCTTACCCATGTCAACAATCATCATCATGTTGAAGTACTCCTGTACGATGGTCTGAGAGATATCCAGGATATTGACGTCCTTCTCTGCCAAATAGGTACAAACTCTGGCGATGATACCTTTTGTATCCTTGCCCACTACTGTAATAATCGTTCTGTTCATGTAATAAATTATTTTATATGGAAAGTTTAATGCTGCAAATTTACAACAATTTAGGGAGACTACCAAATAAAAAACAGAAAACTTGCAAAATGACTGACATTTTGCAAGTTTTCTGATATATCGTTTACTTGATTCCTCTTTCGTTGAGTGCCTTGGAATATTTTGCAGCATTCTGCAGGTGCTCCTGATAGGTGCGGGCAAAATTGTGGGTGCCGCTGAAATCCTCCTTGGCGCACATATAGAGATACTCATGCTTTACATGGTTGAGTACGGCATCAATGCCGGCAACCGATGGAATGCGGATAGGACCAGGAGGAAGACCTGGATTCTTGTAGGTATTGTATGGGCTCTTGATGTACAGGAGGTTGTTGTAGATACGCTTCAGTTCGAAACGCTTCCAGGCGAACTTGATGGTTGGGTCAGCCTGAAGTGGCATACCTTCCGGATACTCTGCATTGCGCAGCATCAGTCGGTTGTAGTACATACCTGCAATCATCGGTTTTTCACCGTTGTTGGCTGTTTCCTCATCTACGATACTGGCAAGTGTAATCACCTGGTTAGGGGTGAGCTTCATCGTCTTTGCCTTCTCGGTGCGCTCAAAGTTCCAGAACTTGTCGCTCTCTTTCTTCATGCGCTCCAGGAATTTCTCCATGGATACATTCCAGTAGATGTCGTAGGTGTTAGGGATAAACATACAGGCGATGGTGGCTGTATCGTAGCCCATCTTCTCGCAAACAGCCTCATCAGTGAGTGCCTTCTTGATTTCTGTGCTGTCGAGCATCAGTTTCTTGCTCAGTTCCACGGCGAGCTTGTCGATGGTGCGTACGGAAGGTATGGTGAGGTTGACAGGTTCCTGCAAACCGTTCTTCATGTGACGCCAAACCTTGAGTGCTCCGTCTCCTGGATGGATGGCGTATCTACCGGTACGGATGTGCTCGGCATAGCCGGAATGAAGGGTGAGTGTGCGGAACGCCTGCATTGGGATGCTCTTGGCGAAAGGCTGCACCTTATTATATACGGAGTCGATGTTGTCATCGGCGTCGATATACACATACTTGGTTTCGCTGCTTTTCGAGAATGATGAGAAGCAGTATAGATAACCTACGATGGCGATGACGGCGATGCAGCCGATGGCGCCATAGAGGTAAAACTTAGAAGTTGTTTTCTTTTTCTTCATTTTCTTTATCTACTTAAAATATTTTCTGTTCTTCTTAAAACATTTTGGTGCAAAAGTACAGTAAAAATGCCAAATGGCAAAGCGTAGTCAATTAAAATAGGTTAATTCGCTGATTCTTTATCCGTGGAATGAAGATTTTCATTACCTTTGCATCATTGAACTGAGGAATATTGACATATTTAAAACGATAGATGATATGAGAATGAAATTTACAATATCATACAAGGCTGAATGGGGGGAGTCTTTGCATGCCGATATCACCTTCTTCGCACGTGATGGAAAGCGGAAGGTGGTAGATTTGGCGATGAACACAGTGGATGGTTATCATTGGATGGCTGAAACCCATACTTTGGAAAACCGTCATCATCCCTTTGTGGCTGTAGCCTATTATTATAAGGTGGTGGATGCTGATGGAAATGTGGTGCGCAGGGAATCTGTTGCTTCTCCTAGAGCCTATGTGTATGAGGCGAACAGAAACTATATCCTGTCCGACTTCTGGCTGGATGATGAGAACGAGCTGCTGGGCGGTTTCATCAACTATACGGCTCCGGTAGTCTGGGCTGGTGATGAGGCTGCCAAGCTGCCTCTGTTCGAGCAGACCGTGATCTTCAAGGTTTCTGCTCCTCAGCTTCACGAGGGTGAGGCTGTGGCACTTCTGGGTAATCATCCTACCTTGGGCGAGTGGAATACCGACCATTATCTTCCGATGATTCATCAGGGCGGAACCAGTTGGGTGCTCTCTGTCAACGTGCAGGCTTTGGAGGCTCCGCTGGAGTATAAGTATGTGGTAGTGGATGCCAGGACCCATCAGTTCAAGAGATGGGAGTTTGGTGAGAATCGTACCATGGGAACAGGTATCGCCTATGGTCATGATGAGGAGGAGAAAACCAACCGGTATGCGGCTAGCGGTCCGGATGAAATCCGACTTTATTCCAAGGATGTCTGCATTCTTCATGGTGGTGAGTTCCGTGTGAAGAAGATGCCGCCTCATGCTCAGTTTAATTTCGATACCTATATCTTCGACTTGGATGGTACCTTGCTTTCTACTTTGGGCGATTTGGCTGCGAGCTGCAATTATGCCCTCAAGACGAATGGCTTTCCTGAGCGAAGCGTAGATGAGGTGCGCCGCTTTGTAGGAAACGGTGTCAAGAAACTGATGGAACGTGCCATCCCGGATGGTTTGGAGAATGAGAAGTTTGAACAGGTGTTTGCCGATTTCCGCAAGCACTATATGATGCATAATCTTGATACCACGCAGCCTTATCCGGGTGTGATGGAAATGTTACAGGAATTGAAGGATAGAGGTAAGAATATTGCCGTGGTAAGCAATAAGTTCTATGCTGCCACCCAAGCCCTCTGTCGCCATTTCTTTGGCGACCTGGTAGATGTGGCTATAGGTGAGCGTGAGGATATTCAGAAAAAGCCAGCCCCAGATACTGTAAATGAGGCTTTGCGCCAGATGAATGCCGATAGGGAAAGCGCAGTCTATATCGGCGATAGTGATGTAGATGTCATGACCGCCAAGAACAGCGGAATGCCTTGCATCAGTGTGCTTTGGGGGTTCCGGGATCTTGAATTCCTTATCGCACATGATGCTAGAATATTTGTTACATCCCCATTGCAGATCTGTTAGTTGATTCCGTGTTCTTCTACGAATTTCACCACATCATCCCTGTTGGTGTCAGAGATAGGCACCGCCAGTTTGCCATAGATGACCTTCATATTCTGGATGTAGTCAAAATTAGTTAGATTGGCAATGAAAGAGCGGTGCACTCTTCTGAATTTCTGGCGCGGAAGTTTCTCTTCCAGGCGTTTCAGGTTGCCCAGGGTCATGATGTTGCGTCCATCCGCCATGTGGAATTTCACGTAATCTTTCACGCTCTCGATAAAGAGTATGTTCTCGAAAGGAATCCTGGTGTATTTGCTTTCGTTCTTCACCACTACAAAGCCATCGCGCTTGATGGGGTTGTAGGCATCGTCCTGCATATAATGGTCGAATACCTTCTGGCATGTCTGCATGAAGTCTTCGTATTGGATAGGCTTGACCAGATAGTCGAAGGCGTTCACCTTGTATGCTTCGATGGCGTACTCCTTGAAAGCTGTTGTGAAGATAATCTTCACGTTCATCGGCACGAGCTTGGCAAACTCGAGTCCGCTGATCTGCTGCATGTGGATAGCAAGAAACAGAATGTCAAGATGGTTATGGTGGATTCCGTCAACAGCTTCGATGGCGTTGCGGTACGCACCGATAAGGTTGAGGGATGGTGTCTCCTCAACATAATGCTTCAGCAAAGCCAAAGCCTCAGGATCTTCATCTATGATAGCGCAATTTAATATCATACTTATTTTATTTGATTAGTTTGATGGTATTATCATTTATCTGCCCTAATAACGGCTGATTTCCCGTTTTATTGTATCCGGAAGAACTTTTTTTCCTGGAAATCTTATTTTTGTTCTTTTTCCCTTAAATTTGCTTAATCTATTTGGCGGTTTCCCGAAAAAGCGTTACTTTTGGGGATTGAATCGAATATATCGGTTCGGAATCGGTCTGACTTAGCTCTGGACTCGCAATCATGTGGCCCGGCAATGGGTGTAATACCGGTTCTTTTCGAAATCAAAATGATGATAAACGACATGAATGATAAGAAAAACAATTCTATAAGATATTTTTCTGTAAGCACGTTTTTGCTTACAGGTAAGCAGATGATGCTGGCGATGATGCTGGCATGTTCACCTCTTGCCATGTCGGCGCAGAAAATCTCGCTCGGTAGCTGCATCACCCGTGATGGCGGTCAGTACAAGGGAGAGATGGTAAGCGGCAAACCACAGGGTAAGGGATCTACCGTTTATAAGAATGGTGATACTTACGAGGGGGCCTACGTCAAGGGAAAGCGCAGCGGTTATGGCGTTTATACTTTCTCGGATGGCGAGAGATACGAAGGACAGTGGCTGCAGGACCAGCAGCACGGCAAGGGTACCTATTACTTCCAGAACAATAATAAGTATGTGGGACTCTGGTTCCGCGATTTCCAGCACGGACATGGCGTGATGTACTATTACAATGGTGATAAGTATGACGGCGACTGGTATAAGGATAAGCGACAGGGAAAAGGTACCTATACCTATTCCAACGGAGCCAAATACAAAGGCCAGTGGATGAACGACATGAAGAATGGAAACGGATTCTTTGACTGGGGAGATGGAACCACCTACGATGGACAGTGGGTAGATAACCAGCGCTCCGGCAAGGGTACCTTTAAATATGCTGACGGTGATACATATATCGGTGACTGGAAGGATGACATCCAGGATGGTAAGGGTATCTATAAATTCCATAATGGCGATATCTACGAAGGTGATTATTCGCAGGGTGAGCGTACCGGTGAAGGTATTTTCCGATCAGCCAGCGGTTCGAAATACACCGGACAGTTTGTGGATGGCCTGCGTTCCGGACAGGGTACTTTCGTATGGAAAAATGGCGACATCTATGTGGGCAGCTGGAAAGACGACCTGCAGAACGGTAGGGGAAAGTTGACCAAGAAGAACGGCGACATCTTTGAAGGCGAGTTCAAGAAAGGATATGTCGATGGCAACGTGGTGATACATTACGCCAACGGCAACCGCTTCAAGGGCGTCTATCACAATGGTAAGCGCGAGGGCTTCTGTATCGAGGAAAACAAGGACGGCAAGCGCTTCGAGGGCAACTATAAGAAGGATGCACGCGATGGCAGATTCGTAGAGAAAGACCGCAACGGTCAGGTTACTGCCAAGGGTGTATATGAGAACGGAAAGCGATTCGAGGATTAAACTTCCGGCAAGATAGAGTCTTGCAGAAATCAACTTCCGGCAAGATAGAGTCTTGCAGAAATCCAATTCTTATCCGCTTCTATTCTTCTTTGAAATATAGACTTAAGAAATTAGAAATCAATCACAAAATTCAATATACTATGGTAATTGATACATTAGACAATTTGGAGAAATATGTTTCTCTCAATCCACTCTTCGCAGAAGTAGTGAAGTTTATCAACGAGAATGATCTCACTAAGTTGGAGACCGGCAAGCATCCTATCCAGGGTGGTGATCTCTTTGTGAATATCGCAGTAGCTCACGGCAAGACCGAGGAAGAGGCTACCATCGAGGCACATCGCCAGATGATTGATATTCAGATTCCTTTGAATACAGAGGAAACCTATGGATATTCTCCAGTGAAGGATCTCCCGGAAGTGGAATACAACGAGGCTAAGGATTGCACCTTGTATCCTGGTGTGAAGGCTCAGACACTGGTAACCTGCAAGCCAGGCCAGTTTGCCATCTTCTTCCCACAGGACGGTCATCAGCCATGTATCGGCAAGGGTGATATCCATAAGGCAATCTTCAAGGTAAAGGCTTAAAAACCTTAATAAAATAGTAGAACCATCTAAAATCATGATATATGGCAACAGAAAAGAAAACTTCAGCTAAAAATACTACAGCAAAGAAGACAACAGCCAAGAAGGCTACCTGCAAGGCAACCGCCAAGTGCGCTACCAAGAAAACCGTGAAGGCTGCTGCCCCAAAACATATCGGACTCGTGAAGAACGATCCGTATCTGGCAGACTTTGAGCCTGCTATCGTAGGAAGACATGAGCATGCGCTCTGGAAGCTCAGCCAGCTTACCCGTAAAGGCAAGATTTCGCTCAGCGATTTCGCCAACGGATACGACTACTTCGGATTGCACAAGACGGAGAAGGGATGGGTGTTCCGCGAGTGGGCGCCAAATGCTACAGATATCTATCTCATCGGAGATTTCAACGGCTGGCAGGAAAGCCCTAAGTATCGTGCCAAGCGTATCAAGGGTACCGGCAACTGGGAGTTGAAACTCTCGGAAAAGGCAATGAAGCACGGTGACCTCTTCAAGATGAAGGTACACTGGGAAGGTGGAGAAGGCGAGCGTATCCCTGCATGGGCTAACCGTGTGGTTCAGGATGAGCAGACCAAGATTTTCTCTGCGCAGGTTTGGAGCCCAGAGCCTTACAAGTGGAAGAAGAAGACCTTCAAGCCAAACACCACTCCGCTGCTCATCTATGAGTGCCATATTGGAATGGGACAGGATGCAGAGAAGGTTGGTACCTACACTGAGTTCAAGGAGAAGGTGCTGCCACGTATCATTGAGGATGGTTACAACTGCATTCAGGTCATGGCTATCCAGGAGCATCCTTATTATGGATCCTTCGGCTATCACGTAAGCAGCTTCTTTGCTGCCAGTAGCCGTTTCGGAACCCCAGAAGAACTCAAGGATCTCATTGATACAGCTCATCAGAATGGCATCGCTGTCATTATGGATATCGTTCACTCTCACGCTGTGAAGAACGAGATGGAAGGTCTCGGAAATCTTGCCGGTGATCCTAACCAGTACTTCTATCCAGGCGACAGACATGAGCATCCGGCTTGGGACAGCCTCTGCTTCGACTATGGTAAGGATGAGGTGATGCACTTCCTCCTGAGCAACTGCAAGTACTGGCTCAGCGAATACCACTTCGATGGTTTCCGCTTCGATGGTGTAACCTCTATGCTCTACTACAGCCACGGTCTGGGAGAGGCATTCTGCAATTACGGTGACTACTTCAATGGTCATGAGGATGATAATGCTATCTGCTATCTCACCCTTGCCAACTGTCTGATTCACGAGGTGAACAAGAATGCCATCACCATTGCCGAAGAGGTGAGTGGTATGCCTGGATTGGCTGCCAAGTTTACCGATGGCGGCTATGGCTTCGATTATCGTATGGCGATGAATATTCCAGACTACTGGATCAAGACCATCAAGGAGTTGAAGGATGAAGACTGGAAACCATCCAGCATTTTCTGGGAAATCAAGAACCGTCGTGCAGACGAGAAGACCATCTCTTACTGCGAGAGCCACGACCAGGCATTGGTAGGCGACAAGACCATCATCTTCCGCCTGATAGATGCTGATATGTACTGGCACTTCAAGAAGGGTGATGAGAACGATATGGTTCACCGAGGCATTGCCTTGCACAAGATGATCCGTCTGGCTACAGCTTCTACCATCAATGGCGGTTACCTGAACTTCATGGGTAATGAGTTCGGTCATCCAGAGTGGATTGATTTCCCTCGCGAGGGTAACGGATGGAGCTACAAGTATGCTCGCAGACAGTGGAATCTGGTAGATAACAAGGATCTCTGCTATCACTATCTCGGCGACTTCGACAAGGAGATGCTCAAGACAATTAAGAGTGAAAAGAACTTTAACAAGACACCAGTTGTTGAAATCTGGCACAATGATGGCGATCAGGTACTCGCTTATATGCGAGGCGACCTGCTCTTCGTCTTCAACTTCTCGCCAACCCGCTCGTTTACCGACTATGGCTTCCTGGTACCTACCGGTGCTTATAGCGTGGTACTCGATACCGACAACAAGGCGTTTGGTGGCAATGGTCTGAACGATGATGAGATGACCCACCTCACCAACTATGACCCTGTGTATATGAACGATCGCAAGGAGTGGTTGAAGCTCTACTTGCCAGCCCGTTCGGCACTGGTGCTCAAGAAAAATTAAACATAGATATATGGATCATAAAAGGAATAGCACGGCGAAGATGCGCTTCGCCTGTGCTATCATTTTTTTAGTTTTTGCTTATACATTCCTGGCTTGTTACCAGGCCGACATTCTAGCCGTGGCGCAGCATGTCTTATCAGATGGTAAGACGGATTATTTCTATACGCTTGCACCGCTGCTTGTTACCTTTGTATGCTTTCTGCTGCAGTTGGGAGCATACGCGGTGACCCGTGTGAAGCGTCGTTTTCACGGACTTACTTATTTCCCTTCATTCCTTTTGCTGGCCCTGATAGCCGATGTGCCTACCCATGTAGATGCTGGTGTGTCGCTGGGCTGGTGGTGGTTTATCCTGCCTTTCAGCCTGCTGGTCTGGGGTGGTGTGATGTGGGTGGTCAGACAGTTGGAACCTCTTGAGCAGGAACCACATAGTTTCGGTTGGTTCTCGCGTTACTCATGGGTGAACATCTCCCAGCTTGTCGTGATGATGCTGGCAGTTATCTTCATCACCAACAATGATCGCCTCTTTCACGAAAGAATGAAGATGGAACATCTGATGAAAGAAAAACAGTATGAAAAAGCTTTAGAGGTAGGAGAGAAATCCCTGCAGACAGATTCGTCGCTTACGATGCTCCGTATAGCCTGTCTTTACAGAACGGGCGAGCTTGGCAGTCGTCTTTTCTCCTATCCGTTGGTTGGCGGCAGCCAGTCGATGTATATCAATGGCACGTCTGTCAAGGCATTGATGTGGCAGGCTCCGGTGTGGATGCATGGAACATCGCCCTGGATGAAGAAACATCGCCTGAAGTATCGCCTCTCGAAGGAGTACGAGCTTTGTGCGCTCCTGCTGGACAAGAAGCTCGATGAATTTGTCCGCAAGCTGGTTAAGTATCACGAATTGACCAAGCTGCCAACTCATTACAAGGAGGCACTTTTGCTCTATTGTCATCTTCGTACGCATCCTATCGTAGAGTTTCACGACAATGTGATGGATGCCGATTTTGCCGATTATCAGTCGATGGAGCGTAAATATAGCAATCCGGTAGAACGCCAGTCTGTTCTCCGCGATACATATAGCAACACATATTGGTACTATTATGATTATGGAAATAAATAATAGATTGAGACATAAAATATCGGGATATAGTAGTAAATGGGGATATCCGTTTTTCCGCAACTTGGCTTATGCCATGTTGTGGATGCTCCTTCTTGTGCCATCAGCGGGCTTTGCCCAGAAGAAGGAAATACAATTGGCAAAGGATCAGGTGAAGTCGGGTAAGAACCTGCCTCAGGCGCAGGCTAGCATGCAGAAACTTCTTGAAGATTCTGCCAATCAGAACAACAAGAAAATCTGGAACCTTTACTTCGATGCCGTACGCAAGCAGTACGAGCAGGGTAACGAAAAACTCTATCTCAAGCAGAAGTATGATACTGCCCAGCTCTTCAACCTCACCCGACAGCTCTTCGAGATTGCGCAGCAGTTTGATTCTGTAGAGATGGTTCCTAATAAAAAGGGAAAGGTGGAAATCGAATTCCGAAAGCAGCATGCTGATTATCTTTCTCATATCCGCACCAATCTCTTTAACGGTGGACTGTGGTTCCTCGGTAAGAAGAAGTATGCCGATTCCTATAAGTTCTTCGACCGTTATATCGATTGCGCCAACCAGCCGCTGTTCCAGTCATACGATTACAGTCAGAAGGATAAGCATCTGCCTTTGGCTGCCTATTATGCCGTATATTCCGGCTATAAGATGAAGGATCCCAAGGCAACGCTGCATCATTCTTATGTAGCGCTGAAAGATACTGTGCATTACAACTATATGTTGCAGTATCTTGCCGAAACCTATTATCTGGAGAAGGATACTGTGCGCTATCTGGCATCGCTCAAGGAAGGATTCAAGCGGGTACCTACCTTCCCATATTTCTTCCCACGACTCGTGGAGTTTTATGTAGATACCAATCAGCTGGATTCGGCGATGGCAGTAGTGGACAAGGCTCTCACCATTGTACCAGACAGTGATACGTATCTTGTTGCCAAGAGCAACATCCTCTTCGAACAGAGCAAGCTTCAGGAGTGCATCAAGGCAAGCGACAAGGCTATCTCCGTGAATGAGGAACTTGCAGATCCATATTATAATGCAGGTATCTGTTATTTCAATATGGCTGTGGAGCAGGACAGATACTCGCAGACTTCGAGGAAGGTGCGTGAACAGGTGGATGCCAATTACAGGAAGGCGCTCCCTTATCTGGTCAAATACAGAAAGCTCCAGCCTGATGAGCAGTCCAAGTGGGCTTTCCCGCTCTATACCATCTATCTGAACCTGAATATGGGCAAGGAGTTTGATGAAATAGATAAAATCATGAAGAAAAGGTAATCTTCTTACTGAAATAAGAGATTTTTCTCGATATATAAAAGATTTCTTTCAATAAAAAAAAGACAATGATAGATAGAATTTTAGATAAGTTGGGTATCGAACTCAACGATATGCAGCAGGATGCGATGCAGGCCGTGCTGCACACCGATAGAGATGTAGTAGTGCTTTCGCCTACGGGTAGTGGTAAGACACTGGCTTATCTCCTGCCGCTCTCGCAACTCATTGATGCCGGCGACGACGAGCCGCAGGCTATCGTGGTGACTCCTGGTAGAGAGCTGGCGCTGCAGTCTGCCACCGTGCTCAAGAATATGGGTAGCGGACTTCGTGCCATGGCTTGCTATGGAGGTCGTGCCACCATGGACGAGCATCGTGTGATGAAGCAGGTGCGCCCACAGATAGTCTTTGGAACTCCAGGCCGTCTGAACGATCATCTTGATAAGGGTAATCTGAACCGTTACCATATCAGATATCTGGTAATCGACGAATTTGATAAATGTCTGGAGATGGGTTTCCAGGATGAGATGAGCCGTCTGGTGAAATCGCTCCCTGGCTTGCGCCGTCACTTCCTGCTTTCTGCTACCGAGGCTGAGGAGATTCCTCGTTTCGTACACATGGGCAGAGTAGAGAAGATAGATTATCGAATGGACGAGGAGCAGGTGCCTGAACGTGTACATATATATAAGGTGGAAAGTCCGGTGAAGGACAAGCTGGAGAGCCTGGGTATGTTGCTCCGCAGTTTGGGCGACCAGAGCACCATCGTCTTCCTGAACTATCGTGATAGCGTAGAGCGCACCAATAAGTATCTGGTAGAGCAGGGCTTCTCTACCTCTTTCTTCCATGGCGGTCTGGAGCAGAAGGAGCGTGAGGCTTCACTCTATCGTTTCAGCAATGGCAGTGCCAATATCCTGGTGAGCACCGACCTGGCATCACGTGGTCTCGACATCCCAGACATCGATAACATCATCCATTACCACATGCCGGAAAGCGAAGATGGCTATATCCATCGTGTGGGTCGTACCGCCAGATGGGAGGCGCAGGGTAGAGCTTTCTTCCTGTTGGGTCCGGAGGAGCACATTCCTGAATATGTGGATGCAGAGGTAGAGGATTACGAGATTCCTGCCGTAGAGGAGTTGCCGATGCCGGCAAAGCCAAAAATGGCTACCTTATATATAGGAAAGGGAAAGAAGGATAAAATCAGTAAGGGCGATATCCTGGGCTTCCTTTGCAAGAAGGGTGGATTGAATTCGTCTGAAATTGGAAAGATTGATGTCAACGACCGATATGCCTATGCTGCGATAGCCCGACCAAAGTTGAGAAGTGTACTCAACAATGTAAAGGGTGAGAAAATTAAGGGCGTAAAGACCATCGTGGAAGAAGTGCGATGATTTTAATGTAGATAAAAGCCTCCTCTTGGAATTTGCTTCCAGAGGAGGCTTTTCTAGTTATAAATTGATATTTATGGCATAAATATGCGATAAATATGTTAAAAGCACTGACAAAATGAAAGATTTTTGCCCAAATCGCTAAAAATGTGCAGGAAAATTTGGTGGATTCAAATAAAATATGTAATTTCGCATCCGTAAATCCATTCAATAGGATTACTCATTTGCCTATATGGGTGGATTGCGCATATACTGTTCCTGCTAACAGGAATAGCATGGTCAGAAAACTAAAATAATTAAACAAGATGAAGAAGTACAATTTTAACGCAGGTCCATCAATGCTTCCACGTGAAGTGATTGAGAACACAGCAAAGCAGATTTTGGATTTTAATGGTTCAGGTCTTTCATTGATGGAAATCAGCCACCGTGCTAAGGATTTCCAGCCAGTTGTTGACGAGGCTGTCTCCCTTTTCAAGGAGCTTCTTGACATTCCTGAGGGTTACTCCGTAATCTTCCTTGGTGGTGGTGCGTCGTTGCAGTTCATGCAGATTCCTGCTAACTTCCTCATCAAGAAGGCTGCCTACATTAATTCTGGTACTTGGGCTAAGAAGGCGATGAAAGAGGCTAAGCATTTTGGTGAGGTCGTGGAGATCGCATCATCGTCCGACGCCAACTACACTTTCTATCCACAGGTTCCTAACGTAGTGCCAGCTGATTGTGATTACTTGCATTTGACAAGCAACAATACCATATATGGTACCGAACTCCGTGTGGATCCAGACGTGAACGTGCCTCTGGTTTCTGATATGTCATCAGACATCATGAGCCGTCCGGTAGATGTTTCTAAGTACACCGCCATCTATGCCGGTGCTCAGAAGAACCTTTCTATGGCTGGTGTTACCGTCATCATCGTCAAGGATGATATGCTCGGCAAGGCTCCTCGCGAGATTCCTACCATGCTCGACTATCGTACTCACGTAGAGAAGGGCAGTATGTTCAATACTCCTCCTGTAGTTCCTATCTATACTTTGATGGAGAACCTCCGCTGGTTGAAGGCAAATGGTGGTGTAGAGGCTGCTGACAAGCGAGCTCACGAGCGTGCTGAGGTTCTCTATACAGAGATTGACCGCAACAAGCTCTTCAAGGGTACAGTGGAAGAAGCATCCCGCTCATTGATGAACATCTGTTTCGTAATGAACGATGAATACAAGGAGCTGGAGAAGCCATTCCTTGATTTCGCTACAGAGCGCGGAATGGTTGGTATCAAGGGTCACCGTTCTGTTGGTGGTTTCCGTGCCAGCTGCTACAATGCACAGACCATGGAGGGTGTTCAGGCTCTCGTTAAGGCTATGCAGGAATTTGAAGCTCAACATTAATTTGAATTGAAATGAAAGTATTAGTTGCAACAGAAAAGCCATTCGCAGCAGCTGCTGTGGATGGTATCAGAAAAGAAATAGAGGGAGCAGGCAATGAACTCGTGCTGCTCGAAAAATATACAGAGAAGGCTCAGCTTCTCGAGGCAGTGAAGGATGTGGATGCGATGATTATCCGTTCTGACAAGGCTGATGCCGAGGTGCTCGACGCAGCCAAGAACCTGAAGATCATCGTTCGCGCCGGTGCTGGTTATGATAATATCGATCTGGCTGCTGCTACTGCTCACAACGTAGTAGCCGAGAATACTCCTGGTCAGAACTCTAACGCTGTAGCTGAATTGGTATTCGGCTTGCTGGTATTTGCCGTTCGTAATTTCTACAATGGCAAGGCTGGTTGTGAGTTGAAGGGTAAGAAGTTGGGTATCCTGGCATTTGGTAACGTGGGGCGTAATGTAGCCCGCATCGCCAAGGGCTTCGGTATGGAAGTTTCTGCTTATGATGCCTTCTGCCCTGCAGATGTTATCGAGGCTGCAGGTGTTCACGCCGTGAAGTCTCAGGATGAGTTGTTCCAGACTTGTGATATCGTATCTCTTCATATCCCTGCTACTCCAGAGACAATCAAGAGCATCGATTACAAGACCGTGAACCAGTTGCCTAAGGGTGGTATTCTTATCAATACAGCCCGTAAGGAGGTCATCAATGAGCCTGAGCTTCTTAAGCTTCTTGCTGAGCGTGAGGATTTGAAGTTCATCACCGACATCAAGCCAGATGCTGATGCAGACTTCGCCAAGTTCGAGGGCCGCTACTTCTCAACACCTAAGAAGATGGGTGCGCAGACAGCCGAGGCTAACATCAATGCTGGTATCGCAGCTGCCAAGCAGATCAATGCATTCTTTGCAGATGGCTGCACCAAGTTCCAGGTAAATAAGTAATTATTCATCCCGAATATATAGCTCATGAAGAGTGCTTTTTCACCGAAGCACTCTTGATGGGCTTTTCGTGTTTTTATTCATCTTGACAAAGTAAATTATAACATTATGGCAATAGTAAAACCTTTCAAGGGCATTCGCCCTCCAAAAGATTTAGTAGAGCAAGTTGAGTCTCGCCCATACGATGTCCTCGATTCAGAGGAAGCTCGTGCTGAGGCTGGCGATAACGAGAAAAGCCTTTATCATATCATTAAACCTGAAATCAACTTCGAACCGGGTACATCAGAGTATGATCCTCGCGTCTATGAAAGCGCTGCAGAGAACTTCAGGAAGTTCCAGGAGAACGGCTGGTTGAAGCAGGATGATAAAGAACAGTATTATATCTATGCACAGACCATGAATGGCAAGACACAGTATGGTCTTGTTGTGGGTGCATACGTAAATGATTATATGACCGGCGTCATCAAGAAGCATGAGCTCACCCGCCGTGACAAGGAAGAGGACCGCATGAAGCACGTTCGTGTTTGCAATGCAAACATCGAACCGGTTTTCTTTGCTTATCCTGATAATTCTGTGCTCAATGAGATTCTGATGCGTTATGCTGCTACAGTACCGGAGTATGATTTCATCGCTCCGATTGATGGCTTCCGCCACCAGTTCTGGATTGTAAGCGATGATAAGGATATCGAAACCATTACCGCAGAATTTGCCAAGATGCCTAGCCTCTATATCGCCGATGGTCATCACCGCTCGGCTGCCGCTGCTTTGGTAGGCGCAGAGAAGGCTAAGCAGAATCCAAACCATACCGGTAAAGAGGAATACAACTATTTCATGGCTGTCTGTTTCCAGGCAAGTCAGCTCACCATTCTTGATTACAATCGTGTAGTAAAGGATCTGAACGGCTTGACATCAGAAGAATTCCTCGATGCGCTGACCAAGAACTTCGAGGTGATAGAGATTGATGCGATCAATGTGAATGTATCAGGCGATGAGGAGGGTATCCCATGCTATGAGAAGATTGCCATTGATGCAGCTATCGAGCAGTTTGGCTTGGATATACTGAAGCCTGCCGCTCTTCATTCATTCCTCGTGTATCTCGATGGTAAGTGGTATGGTTTGTTTGCCAAGCCGGGAACCTACGATGATGAGGATCCTATCGGCGTGCTTGATGTAGATATCTCTTCCCGTTTGATTCTGGATGATATTCTGGGCATCAAGGATTTGCGCTCTGATAAGCGTATCGACTTCGTGGGCGGTCTTCGCGGACTCGGTGAGTTGAAGCGTCGTGTGGATAGTGGTGAGATGAAGATGGCATTGGCCTTGCATCCAGTTACTATGCAGCAGATTATGGACATCGCAGACAGTGGCAAGATTATGCCTCCTAAGGCAACATGGTTTGAGCCAAAGTTGCGCAGCGGATTGATTATTCACAAACTTGACTAACTTTGAACTTTGAACTTTGAGCTTTGAACTTTATGATATGTTTCTCTGTTGTTTTCAACAAAAAGGGTAATCATAAAGTTCAAAGTTCCCAGTTCAAAGTTCAATGTAAAAAATATGATTGACGAGTTTAAAACCATATCAGATACAGTAGGCGAGGGATATTACACCGAGAAAAGGAGTAAGTTTCTCGCCTTTGCTCACCACGTTACCACTGTTGACGAGGTGAAGGAGATTGTTGCCGGGTACCGTAAGAAATATTACGATGCCCGACATTGTTGTTATGCCTATATGTTAGGTCCGGAGCGAACGGAGTTTCGTGCCAATGATGATGGAGAGCCTTCTTCTACGGCAGGAAAGCCTATCCTGGGACAGATAACAAAGGCAGAATTGACGGATATCCTGATTGTTGTCATCCGCTATTTCGGAGGTGTCAAGCTGGGCACCAGTGGATTGATCGTAGCCTATCGTGAAGCTGCGATAGATGCCTTGGCGCATTGCGAGGAGGTAACGCAGCAGGTAGAGGAAATCGTAACCTATGATTTCACCTATCCGATGATGAATGATGTGATGAGAATCGTGAAGGAGATGAATCCACGCATCGTGGATCAGACTTTCGACAATACTTGCAGCATCAAGTTATCTATCAGGAAAAGCGAGGCAGAGCAATTGCGTACCCGCCTGAAAAAACTGTCGTTTGAATAAAAGAAAACGAGGGTGTGTCATAAGTATCTATACCTTAGGCAAGATACTTATGACACACCCTCTTCGTATATCTATCCCTTTTCTTCCAATTCCTTTTGCAATCGGATGATTTCGTCGCGATACTGTGCGGCCTGCATGAAGTCGAGGTCCTTGGCGGCTTGCTTCATCAGGGCTGTAGTATTGGCGATACTCTTCTCCAGTTCCTCCTTGCTCATACTGCGGACGATAGGGTCGGCAACCATCGTGGCTGTATCAGGTTCGATGTAAACCCGTTGCTTCGAACCTTCGGCACCCTTGATGTTTCTGATGCTGGCAGCACCATTTGCAGCCTCTTCCTTGCTGGTTGGCAATGCAGAGGTAATCGCCTTCTGAATCTGCTTAGGCGTAATTCCATGGTCGGCATTGTATTTCAGCTGGATGCTTCTTCGGCGGGCTGTCTCATCGATGGTCTTCTGCATGCTGTCTGTGATATGATCCGCATACATGATTACCTTGCCGTTCACGTTTCTGGCAGCACGGCCGGCAGTCTGGGTCAGGGAACGGTGACTGCGTAGGAATCCCTCCTTGTCTGCATCGAGGATGGCAACAAGCGATACCTCAGGCAAGTCAAGACCCTCGCGGAGCAGATTCACACCCACCAGTACATCATACACACCTGCTCGCAGATCGTTCATGATCTTCACGCGGTCGAGCGTTGCCACATCGCTATGGATATAGGCTGCCTTTACATTATGGTTCAGCAGGAACTCTGTCAGCTCCTCTGCCATACGTTTGGTAAGGGTGGTGATGAGTACACGTTCATCCCGGTGGGTTCTGGTCAGAATCTCATCGAGCAGATCATCAATCTGGTTCTCGCTTGGGCGGACTTCTATCTCCGGGTCGAGCAATCCGGTAGGACGGATCAACTGTTCTACTACCACACCTTCAGATTCTCTCAACTCATAGTCGGCTGGGGTAGCACTCACGTAGATGGCCTGATGAATCATACTGTGAAATTCCTCGAAGGTGAGCGGACGGTTGTCGAAGGCGGCAGGCAATCGGAAACCATATTCCACCAGGTTCTTCTTTCGTGCTCTATCGCCACCATACATCGCACCGATCTGCGGAATGCTCACATGGCTCTCATCTACCACCAGAAGGAAATCTTTCGGGAAGAAATCGAGCAGACAGTATGGGCGTTCTCCTTCGTGTCTGCCATCGAAATATCTCGAATAGTTCTCGATGCCCGAGCAGTGTCCCAGCTCCTTGATCATCTCCATATCGTATTCCACACGCTCCTTGATGCGCTGTGCCTTGATGCCATCGCCTATGCTCTTGAAGAATTCCTCCTGCTTCACCAGGTCGTCCTGTATCATTCTGATGGCGATTTCCTGCTGCTCCTTGCTGGTTACAAAAAGGTTGGCAGGATAAATCTCATATTCTTCGAAGGAGGCGAGTCGGTGATAGGTGAGGGAATCTACTTCTTCGATGCTGTCTATCTCGTCATCCCACCAGGTTACTCGCAGCACATTGTCGCTGTACGCCATGAAGATATCTACCGTTTCTCCCTTTACACGGAAGTTGCCGCGCTGCAGTTCGATGTCGTTTCTTACATAGAGGGCATCTACCAGTTTCCGGAGAAATTCGTTTCTGTCGAGTTGCTGTCCACGGTGAATCTTGATGATGTTCTCCTGCATAGCTACTGGACCACCCATACCATAGATGCATGATACGGAAGATACCACGATGACATCTTTTCTGCCCGAAAGCAATGCGGAAACGGCACCCAGACGGAGCTTGTCGATCTCGTCGTTGATGGCGAGGTCTTTTTCTATATAGGTATCTGTGGTTGGCAGATATGCCTCCGGCTGGTAATAGTCGTAGTAGGAAACGTAATACTCCACAGCATTATTGGGGAAGAAGCCTTTCATCTCCTTGTAAAGCTGGGCGGCAAGCGTCTTGTTATGACTCAGGATAAGAGTCGGCTTGCCCACGTTGGCAATAACGTTTGCTACGGTGAAGGTCTTGCCGGAACCGGTTACGCCAAGCAACACCTGTGCGGGCTCTCCTTGCTGGATGCCTTCGGTGAGTTGTCGGATGGCTTGCGGCTGATCACCCGTTGGCTGATATTCTGAAGTGATTTTAAAGTCCATAATCTCTGTTTTTGGGTGCAAAAATACAAAAAAAACGGCATTAATCGTTATAAAGATTAATTATTTGCGAAAAAATGTATTTTTTCTTTTGATAATAAGCAAATTATCTGTAACTTTGCATCCACAAAAGTAATAATATGAAGAAATCAATACTAATCGCAGCTAGTGTAGCATTGCTTCTCTCTGGCTGTGCGAGCGAATATAATCAGGTATATAAGGCAGCAACACCTACCTATAAGTACGAGTATGCCAAGCAGTGTTTTGCACAGGGCAAGTACTCTCGTGCCATTCCTCTGTTGCAGGAAGTTGTAACCATGAAGAAGGGTTCAACTGAGGGTGAGGAGTGTCTCTATATGTTGGCGATGGCTGAATATGGATTGAAGGATTACGAAACGGCATCAGAGTATTTCAAGAAGTATTATGCCAGCTATCCGAAGGGACAGTATGCTGAGATGGCGAAGTACTTTGTGGGCGAGAGCCTCTATCAGAATGCTCCGGAGCCTCGACTCGACCAGAGTACTACTTATACGGCGATTACAGCCTTTCAGGAGTTCCTCGATCTCTTCCCGGATGCTCATCTCAAGGCTCAGGCAACCAACCGCCTCTTTGCCTTGCAGGATCTCCTGGTAGAGAAGGAGTATAAGAGTGCACGCCTGTACTTCGACATGGGTACTTACTTCGGTAACTGCACCAACGGCGGCAACAATTATGAGGCTTGCATCGTTACAGCGCAGAATGCCCTGAAGGATTATCCTTACAGCAACAAGCGCGAGGAATTTGCTACACTCATCATGAAGAGCAAGTATGAACTGGCGAAGATGAGTGTTGAGAGCAAGCAGCTGGAGCGCTATCAGGATGCTGAGGATGAATGCTATGGCTTCATCAATGAGTATCCGGATTCTAAGGAGCGTGCCACAGCCGAGAAATATATCGAGAAGTGCAAGGCTTTCGAGAAGGCACATCCTGAGGATACACTCGACAAGCTCGCTGGGGAAAACAGATAATGCGCCTCACCGCTTACCAGTAGGAAAACGATAGATAAAAATAGAATAATATATATAGTACTATAAATTATGGATTATAAGAAATCAAAAGCACCAGTTAACACAGTTACTCGTAACATCATGGATCTCTGTGATGATACGCATAACATTTACGAGAGTGTTGCAATCATCGCTAAGCGAGCTAACCAGATCTCGCTTGAGATTAAGCAGGACTTGAGCAAGAAACTCTCTGAGTTTGCTTCTTACAACGATTCTCTGGAAGAGGTATTCGAGAACCGTGAGCAGATTGAGATCTCTCGTTTCTATGAGAAGTTGCCAAAGCCAACTTTGATTGCTACAGAGGAGTTTGTAGAGAAGAGCATTTATTGGCGTGATCCAAGTGTGCCAGCTCACTCTTCTGATGAGGATGAACTCTAAACAAGACAGGTAGAGTTATGATACAGCGTAAACAAACCCTGTTTTTGCTTTTAGCTGTTATTGTATGTGCGCTGGGTCTGTTCTTTCCTATCGGCAGTATAGAGCCTGAGGGAATGGGAACAGACAGCATGGTTTACAATCTGGGTGTGGTGACAGGCGAGGGCGGTCTTGCTATCTCTGCCACCTGCATCCCTCTGTTTGTCCTGCTCAGCGTAACAGCAATCTTATCGTTGGTAACGATATTCCTTTATAAGAATCGCAAGGTACAGATGAGTATCTGCAAATGTACCATGCTGCTTCAGGTAATGTGGGTGATTGATTATGTTCTGATTCTCTTGGGTATCATTCCTATTCCAGAGGTTCAGGGCAAGATGGGCATCGAGTTTGCTGCCTGTCTTCCAATCGTCAGCCTGATACTTGTCGCTATGGCATATAAGGGCGTAAATGATGACGAAAAGCTGGTAAAAGCCGCTGATCGCATCCGATAAAGCCCTGATTCTTAAAAGAAATGCTAAAAAAGCCTATAAAATAGGAGAAAAATTTGTGGGTACCAAATAAAAGTTGTACCTTTGCAACCGCTGTCACGAGATGACAGCATAAAATTCAAACCTCATTAATAATTAAATTAAAATTAGATTTAAAAAATGGCAACAAAAATCAGATTGCAGCGCGGCGGTCGTAAGAACTATGCTTTCTATAGCATCGTAATCGCTGACGTTAGAGCACCACGTGATGGTAAATTTACTGAGAAGATTGGTACTTTCAACCCTAACACCAATCCTGCTACTGTAGATTTGAATTTCGAGCGCGCACTCTACTGGGTAGAGACAGGTGCACAGCCAACAGACACAGTTCGCAACATCCTCAAGGGCGAGGGCGTTTACTTGATGAAGCACCTCAAGGGTGGCGTTAAGAAGGGCGCATTCGACGATGCTGAGGCTCAGAAGCGTTTCGACGCTTGGAAGAATGGCAAGGACGCTAAGGTTTCTGCTGTTCGCGAGGGCGACGCTAAGGCTAAGAAGGAAGCTGCTGCTAAGGAGCTCGAGGCTGAGAAGAAGATGAACGAGGCAATCGCTAAGAAGGTAGCTGAGAAGAAGGCTGCTGCTGCCGCTGCTGCTGCAGAGGCTGCTGCTGAGACAGAGGCTACAGAGGAGGCTCCAGCTGAGGCTTAATCTTCTAAAAGAATCTTCTTTGGAGATTGAAAAGTATAAAGGTCGATTACTCTTATTAAAAGGGTGTCGGCCTTTTTTGTTGCTTGATTCTTGCAATAAACACCTTACTTTTACAATAGTCCCCTCTCTTGACAATAAATCTCCTGTTTCTACAATAAATATCCTGGATTTGCGTTAAAGTATTATGGGAAAGACTAAGAAAATGGATGAAAGACTGGATTCTGAAAAGAACAGCTATTCGCATATATTGAAATATACCGGATTGTTTGGAGGAGTACAGGGGTTGAATATGCTCGTTGGCATAGTCAGGAATAAATTTACCGCTCTGTTCCTGGGACCTTCAGGCATGGGATTGCTGTCACTTTTCAATTCTATTTCCAATTTTCTTTCTTCTGCTTCCAATCTCGGTATTCCTACCAGTGGTGTAAGAGTGGTTTCTGAGGCAGATGCCGGAAATGGGATAGACCAGGCTGTTGCTCAGGTCCGTTCACTCAGTCTGCTTTCTGCTTTTCTGGGGGCTTTGATTTGTGCTCTTTTGGGACCCTTGCTTAATCTCTTCACCTTTTCGTGGGGGGACCATACCCTGCATTTCATTTTGTTGGCTCCTACTATTTTCTTTACCATATTGGTTGGAGGCGAGACGGCTATTCTCAAAGGATTGGGTAAGCTCAAGGCATTGGCGGTGCAGTCTTCTTTATTGGCGCTCTTGTCTTTGCTGGTTTCTGTGCCCATCTATGGCTACTTCGGAGAGCAGGGTATTCTCGTAGTACTTTTTCTGTTGGCATTAGGTCAATGGTTTCTTGCCTTTTGGTTTTCACGCAAGGAATCGCCATATCGTTTGTGCTTTTCCAAGAGCCAGTTGGTTCAATCTTTCCCGATGGTTCGTCTAGGACTTTCGTTTGTCTTGGCTGGAATGATGAGTAGTGGTGCTGAATTTCTGGTAAGAGCCTTTCTCAATCAGCAGGGAGATCTCGCCGAGGTTGGACTTTTCAATTCCGGTATTACCCTGGTGCTGGTGTACGGCGGTATGATCTTTTCGGTGATGGAAACCGATTATTATCCCCGTCTTTCTGCTGTAAAGAGTGGGGGGAATGGTATGGTTGAGGCGGACGAACGTAATCTGATTGTAAACAGACAGTTAGAGATGAATATCCTCTTGATGGGACCCATCGTCATTGCCATTATCCTGTTGCTTCCTATTGCCATACCTTTATTATACAAT
>URYG01000016.1 GCA_900551985.1 uncultured Prevotella sp.
ATATCGGAGATTACCAACTTTTTTAGGCACTATTTCTTATCCCGAACTGAGGTAACTTATAGATGATGGTTATATTTTACAGCAATTCCGGAAGCTGGAAGAGCTTCACGCTGTTGCTGCCTTTGATGAGGATGTAATGGTCGTGAGGCTGGTTCGCCTTGAGTGCTTCCTTCACTTCCTCTACGTTCTGGAACTTGCGGTAGCTGCATGGAATATCCTTGAACTCTTCGCCTACCAGCCATACATTCTCCAAGCCGGCTGCCTGCAGCTGATCTACTACCTTCTGGTGCTCCTCGTGGCTCACTTCGCCGAGCTCGCCCATCTGGCCGAGAATCGCCATCTTATGAGGCACATCCATCACGCGGAAGTTCTCGATGGCGGCTGCCATGCTCGAAGGGTTGGCATTGTAGGCATCTACCACCAGCTTATTGTGCGCCGTCTCTTCCAACTGCGAACGGTTGTTGCTTGGAATGTAGTTCTCCAGGGCATGATCTATCTGCTGAGGCTTCACGTCGAAATGAAGACCGATGGTGATGGCGGCAAGCATGTTGTCGATATTGTAAGAGCCGATGAGATGCGTCTGAACCTCATGCCAGTCGAAACTTTCTGTGCGCCAGCGGAACTTCAGGAATGGAGCGCAGGAGATGACTTCTCCCCATACATCGCAGTTTTCGTCCTTGCCGTAGGTGATGAGGCGGTTGATGTTGCGCTGCTCAGCCATCTGCATCAGGTGCTCGTTGTCTGCATTGATGAAGACGAGGGCATCGTTGGCTGCGAGGTAATCATAGAGTTCTCCCTTGGTCTTCTTCACACCTTCGAAGCTGCCGAATCCCTGAAGGTGGGCACGGCCCACATTGGTAATCATACCGCAGGTAGGCTCCACGTATTCCACGAGCTTTCGGATGTCGTCTGGATGGGAAGCACCCATCTCTACAACGGCAATTTCATTCTCTGGTGCCAGACGGAAGAGCGTCTTTGGTACGCCTACATCATTATTGAAGTTACCCTGGGTGAACATCACGTTGAACTTCTCGCCGAGAACGGCAGAGACGAGTTCCTTGGTGGTGGTCTTGCCGTTGGTTCCGGTGATTCCCACTATGGGAATTTCGAAGTGGCGGCGATGCTCACGGGCTAGTTCCTTGAAGGTGGTGAGGCAGTCCTCTACGAGGATGTAGCGCTCGTCGCCCTCCTTGGCATACTCTTTTTCATCTACAATCACATAGGCACAGCCTTTCTCCAAAGCCATGTCGGCAAACTTGTTGCCATCAAACGATGCGCCCTTCAAAGCCAGGAAGATGCTGCCCTCTGGGCAGTCGCGGCTGTCAGTGGTAATCACTGGGTGCGCTTGGTAAATCTGATAGAGTTCTGAAATATCCATTGTCTATAACTATTATTTTGAGTGCAAAAGTAATCTAAATTGTGGACATAACAAACAATTTTCCCAAAAAATGATGGTAATCTCGATTATTCTTTCTATTTTTGCAGAAATATTCGATGAATCTTTAGAAAGTGAGGCTCTTTATGGGTAGTAGAGATGAAAAAGATAAAACGAAAGTAAGGAAGGAAAAGCTGGCAGGCTATTTCTATAATCTATCCCAGTTGATATTTACGGGAACTGGGGTTGGAGGCGTGTTGCCGTTTTTACATGGAACGGCTTCATTAGGTGATATTTCCGTATTAGTTTTTGGCGCAGTTGCAACAGTAGGCTTTGCGTATGCTGCCAATCGAATTTTAAAATATTAAAGTTATGAGCTATTTGGCATTGTTTTTTTTAGTATGCTCGATTTTCAGTCTTGGTTTTATTGCTTGGACTTATACTAAGTCGGGTGAAAAGTGGCTTAAAGAATTGTAGAATCATGAGCTATTTGGCATTGTTCTTTTTAGTTTGCTGTATCGTCGGTGGAAGTTTTTTAGCTTGGTTATATACAAAACCAGGCGAGAAATGGTTGAAAGAGTTATAATCCGATGGAATATACAATTAATATCAAGGGGCACTTGATGGATTTGAGTACCCCTCAGGTGATGGGCATCCTGAACGTTACGCCCGACAGCTTCTACTCTGGAAGTAGAAAGCAGACAGAAATGGAGATAGCTCAGAGAGCTAATCAGATTATAGAAGAAGGTGGAAGCATCATTGATGTGGGCGCTTTCTCCACCCGTCCCGGTGCCGATGAAGTATCGGAAGAGGAAGAGGGAAGACGCCTGAAGTTCGCTCTCGACATTGTTCGCAGGGAGCAACCGGATGCTGTCGTCTCCGTAGATACCTATCGCCCTACCTTGGCACGCAAGTGTATCGAAGAGTGGGGAGCCGATATTATCAACGATGTATCAGAAGGTGGAATCACAGGCATCGCCAATGTGCCGCTGGAGCAGAGACAGGAGGAATATCCTGAGATGTTCCGGGTGGTGGGCGAACTGAAGGTACCTTATATATTAATGTCGGTGCAGCCAACGCTTGCTACGATGATGAAGGGCTTTGCCAGAGAGGTGCAGCAGTTGCGCGACCTGGGTGCCAAGGATATCATCCTCGACCCGGGCTTCGGCTTTGGCAAGAATCTCATCCAGAATTATCAGATTTATGATGAGATGGAGAAGTTGAACGTACTGGAACTTCCAGTGCTCGTGGGCATCTCCCGCAAAAGCATGATCTACAAGCTGCTGGGTGGCGATGCCACTACATCGCTCAACGGAACTGCTGTGCTCGACACCATCGCCCTGATGAAGGGAGCCAGCATCCTTCGTGTTCATGATGTGAAGGAAGCTGCTGAGGCGGTTAAGATTGTTGAAGCCATGAAGGAGGGACGAGTATGATAGCATTCGGAATCAAGGACGTCATCGATATATTCCTGGTAGCCTCGCTGCTATTCTATGTTTATCGACTGATGAAGGAATCCCGCTCACTGAACATCTTCGTGGGCATCATGCTTTTTGTACTGATCTGGCTTTTCGTAAGCCAGGTACTCGAAATGCGCCTGCTGGGTTCTATCCTGGATAAGTTGGTGAGTGTGGGAGTCATCGCCCTCATTGTCATCTTCCAGGAAGACATCCGAAGATTTCTTTATGAGATTGGTTCACAGAAAAGTATGCGCCGGCTTGTACGCTTCTTCCACTCCAGCAAGGAGAGTCAGAAGGAGGCAAACAAGGAGACAATCATGCCTATCGTGCTTGCCTGCATGAGCATGGCTAAGAAATATGTGGGTGCCCTTATCGTGATAGAGCGCGGCGTGCCTCTGAAGGATATCATGGATACTGGCGAGGAGATAGATTCCAAGATCAACCAGCGATTGATAGAGAACATCTTCTTTAAGAATTCGCCTCTGCATGATGGTGCTATGGTGATAAGCAACAAGCGAATCATGGCAGCAGGCTGTATCCTCCCTGTGAGTCACAACCTGGATATTCCCAAGGAATTGGGACTTCGCCACCGTGCTGCCCTGGGTATTTCTCAGAGCAGTGATGCCATTGCCGTCATCGTTTCGGAAGAGACGGGACGAATCAGCGTTGCCATCAAGGGCGAGTTCAAACTTCGTCTTTCAGCGGAGGAGTTGGAGAGCATCCTGACACAGGAAATGCTGTAAAGTGAAGAACGTAAACCTTTACGATAATGATTATCTCCAGTTTTAGCTTTTTTTACACATTTTAATGGGGATTATTTCAAAATAAATATGTACTTTTGCAAAGTCGATATGGCAAAACGGCAAAAAATCAAGCCGTAGCGCCTTATTAGATTGACAAATCTACTATCGAAGATAACAAAATTATATAAATAAAGAAATAAAATGGATTTATTACAGCAAATCGTAGCTCGCGCTAAAGCTGACAAGCAGCGCATCGTGCTCCCTGAAGCAGAAGAGGAGCGTACATTGAAAGCAGCCGATAAAGTTTTGGCTGATGATCTCGCAGACATCATCCTCATCGGTAACCCTGCCAACATTAAGAATCTCGCAGCACAGTGGGGTCTTAACAATATCGACAAGGCTACTATCGTTGATCCACAAAACAACCCTAAGACTGAGGAGTATGCTGAGAAGCTCGCTGAACTTCGCAAGAAGAAGGGCATGACTGTAGAGCAGGCTCGTGAACTCGTAACTAAGAACAACCTCTACCTCGGTTGCATGATTATCAAGACTGAGGGTGCTGATGGTCAGATTTCTGGTGCGTTGAGCACAACTGGCGATACTCTTCGTCCAGCTCTCCAGATCATCAAGTGTACTCCAGGTATCACTTGTGTAAGTGGTGCTATGTTGCTCATCTCAGACCAGAAGCAGTATGGTCAGGATGGCGTAGTGGTAATGGGTGACGTTGCTGTAACTCCAAACCCTACAGCCGATCAGCTTGCTCAGATTGCCTATACAACAGCTCATACAGCTCAGTCAGTAGCTGGTATTGCTGATCCTCAGATTGCCATGTTGAGCTTCTCAACAATGGGTAGTGCCAAGGATGCTATCAACAAGGAGACTGGCAAGAGCGTTTATATCATCGACAAGGTGAAGGATGCTGTTGCTATCGCTAAGGAGAAGTTCCCTGAGCTTCATCTCGACGGTGAGCTTCAGGCAGATGCTGCCCTTGTTCCTGAGGTAGCTGCCAAGAAGGCTCCAAAGTCAGAGGTTGCTGGTAAGGCTAACGTATTGGTAGTTCCAAACCTCGAGGTTGGTAACATTGGCTACAAGCTCGTTCAGCGCCTGGGTGGTGCCATCGCTATCGGTCCTATCCTCCAGGGTATCGCTCGTCCTGTTAACGACCTTTCTCGTGGTTGCTCTGTAGATGACATCTACTACATGGTAGCTATCACAGCTTGCCAGGCACAGGATGCAAAGAAGGCTTAATCAACTAACTTTATTTATAACATTACAAACTAAACATTATGAAAGTATTGGTTCTGAACTGTGGTAGTTCATCTATCAAGTACAAGTTATATAATATGGACGATGAGTCTGTATTGGCACAGGGTGGTGTAGAGCGTATCGGTCTTGATAACGCTTTCATCAAGGTTAAATTGCCTAATGGCGAGAAGAAGCAGATCATGCACGACATGCCTGACCACAAGGAAGGTGTGAACTTCGTGTTCAAGTGCCTGCTCGACCCGGAAATCGGTGCCATCAAGGACTTGAAGGAAATCGACGCTGTAGGCCACCGCGTAGTGCAGGGTGGTGACAAGTTCAAGGAGAGCGTCATCGTTGACCAGAGTGTAGAGGATGGTATCGAGGAACTTTGCGACCTCGCTCCTGTTCACAACGCAGGTCACCTGAAGGGTATCCGTGCCGTTGACTCATTGATGCCTGGCACTCCTCAGGTTTGCGTATTCGACAACGCATTCCACAGCACAATGCCAGACTACGCTTATCTCTATGCCATTCCTTACGAGTTGTACGAGAAGTATCACGTACGCCGCTATGGTTTCCACGGAACATCTCACCGCTATGTTTCTAAGCGTGTTTGCGAGATTCTCGGTCTCGACCAGGACAACTCAAAGGTAATCACTTGCCATATCGGTAACGGTGGCTCTGTAGCTGCTGTGTTGAACGGTAAGGTATTGGATACCTCAATGGGCTTGACTCCATTGGCAGGTTTGATGATGGGTTCACGTTGTGGTGACATCGATGCTTCTGCTGTTACTTATCTGATGGATAAGTTGAACATGAAGCCACAGGAGATGGCTGACTTCCTGAACAAGAAGAGTGGTGTGCTCGGTATCACAGGTATTTCTTCTGATATGCGCGACATCGAGAACGCTGCCAACGAGGGTAACGAGAAGGCTCAGCTGGCTCTCCGTATGTACGAGTATCGCATCAAGAAGTACATCGGTGCTTACACAGCAGCTATGGGTGGTGTTGACGCTATCGTATTTACAGCTGGTGTTGGTGAGAACCAGACCGATCTCCGTGAGGAAGCTTGCAAGAACCTGGAGTATCTTGGCATCAAGATCAACAAGGAAGTGAACGACAAGGTTCGTGGCGAGGAAGCTATCATCTCTACCGACGACAGCAAGGTGAAGGTAGTGGTAGTTCCTACCGACGAGGAAATCGTTATCGCTCGTGATACAATGGAGTTGGTTGCTAAGAAGTAATCCAACACAATACTATATAATATTAAGGTGAAGACTAAAAACAGCAATGGATGGTCTTCACCTTATTTCTTTCTTATCATTATTACATGATGAGGCTCCTGCCTGATGAGGGTGGAAGCATCACTTAAATTTTGAGAATTATGAAAACAAAGATTGTAACTTTCGGAGAAATATTGCTTAGAATCTCTAAGCCTGGTTATCAACGATTATTCCAAGGTCACCGTATGTTCGGCAACTATGGTGGCAGCGAGGCAAATGCAGCCATCTCTCTGGCTCATTTGGGCGATAACGTGGAGTATGTAACCCGTTTGCCATACGGCGAGATGGGCGAAGCTGCGCTGATGCATCTCAGAGAGTTTGGTCTGAATGTTTCTCATGTGGTGCGTGGTGGCGACCGTCTCGGTACCTATTACTTCGAGGAAGCTGTGGCGATGCGCAACTCCCGTGTGGTCTATGACCGCAAGAACTCTTCTTTCTATACCTTGAAGCGAGGTATGGTGAAATGGAATCAGGTACTGGCGGATGCTGCCGTATTCCATTGCTCAGGTATTACCTGCGCCATCAGTCGTGATGCGATGGAATCTACCATGGATGCCATCAAGCTGGCGGTTGCTGATGGTCTGACCATCGCCTGCGATATCAACTATCGCAAGAATCTCTGGGGATATGGTCTGGAACCTCACGATGTGCTCTTCCAGATGATGCAGTACAGCGACATCATCTTCGGTGACCAGAATGAGTGGGAGATAGCCAGTGGAGTGCCTCATATTCCTTTCGAGGCTTTGGATGAAAACTATGTAATAGACAGGGAGGCTTATCTGTCGTATTTCCGCAAGATGCACCGTCTCTTCCCTAAGTGCAAGAAGATGGTGATGGCTGTAAGAAACCAGATAGCCAGTAGCCATCATACCTTGAGTGGTCTGCTCTATGATGCTGTAGAGGATCAGCTCTATACAACGAGAATCTACGATATACAGCCTATCGTTGATCCGATGGGTGTAGGCGATGCCTTCATTGCTGCCTATATCCACGCTCATCAGAAGTGGGGCGATGAGAACCAGTATTGCCTGGATTTCTCTCTCTCAGCCAGTGCCATCAAGAACACGGTACCGGGTGATCAGAATCTGGTATCTGAAGAAGAAATCATCAACAATATGACTTCTTCGGGAGGAAGAATCCAGCGATAGGAATCAAACAAGAGCACATAGAGCTATAAGATTCGTGTGATAAGAATAAAGGGCAGTCCAAATCGGGCTGCCCTTTATCCTTGTAGCTTATTTATTGTTACGGTTGGCTTTCGCCTTCCACATATTCTTCCATAAACATGTGTTCGCCATCGAATACGGCGTAGGTGAACTGCCATATCCAGTCGCCCAGAATCATCAGGCGGGTCTTCTTGCTCAGCATCAGGTCCAGCTCGATGTGGCGGTGTCCGAACATGAAGTAATCTATATCCTTGTGGCTTTGCATATACTGTTTGGCAAAGCGTACCAGGAATTCCTTCTTTTCACCCATATAAGGCTCCTCCTTGCCATCGGCACGTTTCAGACGGCTATGCTTCGCCCAGTTCAGTCCTAAGGACAATCCCCAGCGAGGATGTATGGCATTCAGAAGACGCTGACAGGTGCGGTTGTGGAACATCGCTTTCAGGAACTTGAACTTCTTGTCCGGGTCACCCAATCCGTCACCATGGGCAAGGAAGAACACCTTGTCGTAAATTTCCACGGTCTGTGGTTTGTGGTGAACGATCAATCCGCACTCTTCTTCCAGATAGCCGTATGTCCATAAGTCGTGGTTGCCGGTGAAGAAATGTACTTCCACTCCCATATCCGTCAACTCCGAGAGCTTGCCCAGGAATCGGGTGTAGCCTTTCGGTACCACATATTTATACTCGTTCCAGAAATCAAACATATCGCCCAGCAGATAGATGGCTGCAGCCTTGTGCTTGATGCTGTCGAGGAAACGTACGAGTCTGCGTTCCTGCATTCTGCCGTGTGGGATTGCCCACGAGCCGAGATGCGCATCAGAGAGGAAATATACATTTTTCATAAGCGATTCTTTTTAAGTGAAGAGTGAAGAATGAAGAGCGAATAATTCAACGGCTTTGTCTTTATTCAAAACCAAGTTCTACACGAGCTTCCTCGCTCATCATGCTCTGATCCCAGGCTGGTTCGAATACGAGGTTTACATTGGCAGACTTGACCCCCTCTACGCTATCCACCTTGGTGCGCACATCCTCAAGGATGAAGTCGGCTGCAGGGCAGGATGGAGCAGTGAAGGTCATATCAAGATCTACGGTACTGTCGTCTTTTACATCAATCTTGTAAATCATGCCGAGGTCCCAGATATTCACAGGTATTTCAGGGTCGTAAACGGTCTTGAGTACATCTACGATCTTTTCTTCTATCTTTGTCTTTTCTTCTTGTGTCATAATAATCTTTGTTTTTGCCTACAAAGATACTGCAAATTGGGGACAATACAAAAAGAAAAGACACTTTTTTCTTCGTGCTTGCTTAATAATACCGGAAAAAGTCTATAATTTGCCTTTGTCGTGATAGGAATAAAAGGCTCCATCGGTGATGATGACATGATCCATGAAGAAGATGCGCATGATTTCGCAGGCTTTCTGAATCTGAAGGGTGAGCTGGTCGTCAGCCTTGCTGGGGAGCGGACTGTTGCTCGGATGGTTGTGACAGAAGGCGATGATGGTGGCGTTGTTGAGTACAGCTTCCTTGATGAGCAGTCGGATATCCACGGCTGTTTCCGTAATGCCTCCATGTGAGATACAGGAAGCCTTGATGAGCTTGAAGTTCTGGTTCATCATCAATACCCATGCTTCTTCGGTATTGAGATCCTGCATCTTGGGAAGCATATAGTTGTAGATGGCGAGGGAAGAACCCAAGTCTGGTCGATTGCCTATCTTGTCAAGGGCACGACGCTTCCCCAGCTCACAGGCTGCAAGCACGGTAATCGCTTTTGCGGGTCCCATACCTTTGTAGCGGGTGAGTTCCTGAATGGTCATCTTGCCGAGGGTGTTGAGATTGTTGTCGCAGTCGTTCATGATGTGCTTCATCAGATCTACTGCGCTCTCGTCTTGAGAGCCGGAACCTATTAAGATGGCTAGCAGTTCGGCATTGGATAGTGCTGATGCTCCTAGTCGCTCCAGTTTTTCACGAGGTTTGTCTTCCTCTGCCCATTGCGAAATAGAAAGCTTCTCACTCATAGTGTGATTTATTTATAGAAAGTCTTGTTGTATGCGCTGAATTCGCTCTGTCCGAGCAGGCATCTCTTCCACCATGCCGAAAGGAATCCGCAGCCGTAACCCATCAGCTGGGTGAAGGCGGCACGGATGCTCAGCAAGCCAATCTTCACACTGTGATTCTCCCTGCTGCTGTCGATGAACAGCGCAATGATATAGAGAATGATGCCCAGCAGACCGATGCAGCCCAATGCTGCCATCGCATTGCCCAGGGTAGGGAATACGTGGACGGTGCCCAGCATATACGGCAGGAATCCGAAGAAGAGCAGCAGGAACGTACCTATCACGCCCACGGTGAAGACCATCGGCAGGAGATGTACGAGTTTGAGACTCTCGGGATATTTCTTGTAGAGATTGATGCGGGCAATGCCGCTGTTATATACCTGTCGCCAGAATTTGCGGAAGTCGGTGCGGCGCTTATGCCATACCCATGCTTCAGGGAACAGACGGCAACGGCAGCCTGCCTTGAAGATACGGATGGAGAAATCGATGTCCTCACCAAAACGCATGTTTGAAAAGCCATTCAACCTGAGATAAACATCCCTGCGGATGCCCATGTTGAATGAACGAGGGTAGAACTTATCCATCTTCTTCTTTCCGCCACGGATACCACCGGTGGTGAAGAAAGAAGTCATGGAATAAGAAATGGCTTTCTGAGTATCTGTAAATGATGAGTGTGCCTTGTCGGGACCGCCGAAAGCATCGGCAGGTTCACGGCTCAACTCATCACTTACAGCCTTCAGATAGCCCTCTGGCAAGACCACGTCGCTGTCGAGTATCAGCAGATACTCGCCCTTGGCACGCTCGGCACCATAGTTGCGACTCTGGCCCGGACCAGAGTTCTCCTTATAGTAATAATGTATATCCATCAAGGTTTCGTATCGCTTGCACACTTCCTCACAGGGAGTCTGTGAGCCATCCTCTACGATGACAACCTCGAAGTCCTTCTCCGTCTGATGGGTAAGGCTCTCTAACAGTTCGTCCACTTCGTCAGGACGGTTGAATACTGGTACTATGATGGAATATTTCATTCTTCTTACTATTAAGGGTTAAGTTTGCTCGATAAGAGCGTAATCTTCTTGTTGAAAGACGGATTACTCGCTTACACGACCGAGGTAGCTACCGTCACGAGTATCAACCTGGATGGTCTCGCCCTCGTTAACGAACAGAGGAACACGAACCTCAGCACCAGTCTCGAGAGTAGCTGGCTTGGTAGCGTTGGTAGCAGTGTTACCCTTTACACCTGGCTCAGAGTGAGTGATTTTCAGGGTAGTCTTCACTGGCATTTCAGCCAAGAGGATAGTACCGTCTGTAGTATCAGTAACAACCTCAACTACGTCACCCTCCTTCATGTACTGACCACCGGTAACGTTCTCCTTAGCGATAGGCACCTGCTCGAAAGTCTCCTGGTTCATGAAGATGCAACCAGTTGCGTCCTCATAGAGGTACTGATAAGGGCGACGCTCAACGCGAACATCCTCCAATTTGAAACCAACCTGGAATGTACGCTCCAGCACGCGGCCGTCGGCAACATTCTTCAACTTAGTGTTCATTACAGTGTTACCTTTACCTGGCTTTCTGTGCTGAAAGTCGATGCAAACCCATACTTTGCCATCCATACGGATGCAAGTTCCAATCTTAATTTCCTGTGAATTAATCATTTCTTGTTTTATCTTGAATGTTATTTATTCTCGTAATCGGGTGCAAAGTTACGGCAAAATGATGAAAAAACAAAGGGAAAATCGAAAAAAACATAAATATTTAAGCTAAATTTGGTAGTTTTCTTGGTTATTTGAGAAATTATGCGTAATTTTGCAGCCCAAAAAGGGCGTATTTTGCTCTTTTGTGAAGAATATTAATTAAAAAATAAATAAGAAAAATGAAAAGAACATTTCAGCCTCACAATCGTCGTCGCGTGAACAAGCATGGTTTCCGTGAGCGTATGGCAACTAAGAATGGTCGTCGCGTATTGGCTTCTCGCCGTGCTCATGGCCGTAAGAAGTTAACTGTTTCTGACGAGCACCACGGAAAGTAATTTCCAATGGCGATTCGTCTATAGACGATGACATTAAAAGCAGCAAGGAGAGAATCTTTGCTGCTTTTTGTGTTTTTATGACTTTTTATATTGTGATGAAACGCAAAAACTTGGCGTTTTATTTTGTATTGTCTTCGATTATTCCTATCTTTGCACCAAAAAAGAAAGAATGACTTCATCTGAGTTTATAAATAAGTTTAAGAGTAAGTATCTCTGGGGCAACCTGGGCGCCATGTTCCTGGTGCTGGTTTTGCTCTGCGTCGGTGTCAAGTTCGGCATCGATATCTACACCCATCATGGTGAGGCCATCCGTGTGCCGGATATCAGATACAAGAATATCAATGATGCCACTCATATCCTGGATGATGCCGGGTTGGAGATAGTGGTTTCGGATACCGGATATGTCCGTTCGCTCCCTGCCGACTGTATCCTGGAGCAGACGCCGGCGTTCGGAGAGGTGGTGAAGTCGGGACATATCATCTATGTCACGATCAACTCCAACCATTCTCCTCGCATTACCATTCCTGATGTCATCGACAACAGTTCCCTGAGAGAGGCGATGGCTAAGTTGACCGCCATGGGATTCAAGTTGGGTTCACCGGAATACATACCAGGCGAGGAAGACTGGGTTTACGGTATTCTCGTTAAGGGCAAGCACGTGGTGGCTGGCGATAAGGTTTCTATCGATGATGTGCTCATCATCCAGGTAGGTAACGGTCAGCGAGACACTACCGACTCCTTCGATATGGTGGATCCTGTCTATCACGAGAACGATGATGTGATGGAGGGAGAAGGTGATGGTACTGAAAGCACCGAAGATAACTTCGAGGTGGTTCCAGGAACTGAATCAACGGAAACTGCCCCTTCTTCACACGAACACCAGCAGAAAGAGGTGGTGGAGTAGAAGAAGTGAAGAATGAAAAGTGAAGAACGGAGAGTGAAGAATTCAATAGTAAGTACGAATGATATTTTTAGATTATATATATAATAAGGTATATGCTCCTGTAGAGGATGACTTCGGTTTTGATGATGCAGGAGATTTGGATGAACTTGATGATGAACTCCAGATGGAGGGAGAGGGTGCTGCTCCGGCTGGCGAAGGAAGCGATGACCTCTACGAGCACTGGAAGGTGCAGGTGGATGCCAACCAGGATCCTGTCCGCATAGACAAGTATCTGGCTGATAAGATGGCTTACCAGAGCCGCAACCGTATTCAGCAGGCAGCTGATGCCGGATTTATCCATGTAAACGGTAAACCGGTGAAGAGCAACTACAAGGTGCGCCCGAACGACATCGTTACGCTGATGCTCGATCGCCCTCGTCATGAAACAAGCATCAAACCGGAAGAAATTGACATCAATGTGGTTTATGAAGACGACCAGTTGATGGTGGTGAACAAAGAGGCAGGAATGGTGGTTCATCCGGGAGCCGGAAACTTCCATGGCACCCTGATTCAGGCTGTGGCCTGGCACCTGCGCGATATGCCTGAGTTTGATGCCAACGACCCGGAAGTGGGCTTGGTTCATCGCATCGACAAGGATACCAGCGGATTGCTCGTGGTAGCCAAGACACCTACTGCCAAGACGGCATTGGGCAAGCAGTTCTTCAACAAGACTACCCATCGCAGCTACAACGCTCTGGTATGGGGTAATATCGTGGAAGATGAGGGACGTATTGAGGGCAATATCGGCCGTGATCCCAAGAACCGACTCCGCATGAAGGTCTTCGATCCGGATAGCGGTATTGGCAAGAGTGCGGTTACTCATTATAAGGTTTTGGAGCGCTTCGGCTATACCACCTTGGTGCAGTGCATCCTGGAAACGGGCCGTACCCATCAGATCCGTGCCCATATGAAGCAGATTGGGCATCCGCTCTTCATGGACGAGACATACGGTGGCGCCGAGATCCTGAGAGGTCAGCGCAGCAGCGGTTACAAGGCATTCATCCAGAATTGCTTCAAGCTCTGCCCACGTCAGGCTCTCCATGCCAAGACCCTCGGTTTCGTGCATCCTGTCAGCAAGCAGCAGATGGATTTCGACAGCGAGTGGCCTGATGATTTTAGACAGTTAATAGAAAAGTGGCGCGGCTTCATTGCAGGCACCACAAAAGATACATTCAAAAATATTTAGAGATTATGGAAAATAGCAAGAGAACGATAGCCATCGTATGTGGTGGTGATTCTTCAGAGCACGATGTTTCTTTGCGCTCAGGTCAGGGTTTGTATTCTTTCTTCGACAAGGAGCGTTATAATATCTACCTCGTCGATGTTAAAGGCACCGACTGGCACGTGGCTTTAGATAACGGTGAGACTATTGAGATTGACAAGAACGACTTCTCGTTTGTGAAAGACGGCAAGCATGTCTATTTCGACTATGCTTATATCACCATCCACGGACAGCCTGGCGAGAATGGTGTGATGCAGGGCTACTTCGACCTCATCCACTTGCCATATTCTACAAGCGGTGTGCTGGTAGAGGCAATGACCTTCGATAAGTATGTGCTCAACAACTACCTGCGTGGTTTCGGCGTGAACGTGGCTGACAGTATCTTGCTCCGTCGTGGTGAACAGTATGATGAGGACGAGATTGCCGAGCGCATCGGTATGCCTTGTTTCGTAAAGCCTGCTGCTGATGGTAGTAGCTTCGGTGTGAGCAAGGTGAAGAATGCCGACCAGTTGGCTCCAGCCCTCCGTGTAGCTTTCATGGAGAGCAATGAGGTGATGATTGAGGGCTTCCTTGATGGTACTGAGATTTCTCAGGGTATCTACAAGACAGCCGAGAAGACTGTTGTCTTGCCAGCTACCGAGGTAGTAACCAGCAATGAGTTCTTCGATTACGATGCCAAGTACAATGGTCAGGTGCAGGAAATCACTCCAGCCCGTCTCTCTCCAGAGACAGCAGAAGAGGTTGCCAAGACCACATCCCGCATCTACGATATCCTCCATGCCAACGGTATCATCCGCATCGACTACATCATCTCTAAGGATAAGGATGGTAAGGACAAGGTGAATATGCTGGAGATCAATACCACTCCAGGTATGACCGTTACCAGCTTCATTCCTCAGCAGGTGCGCGCCGCAGGTCTTGATATCAAGGACGTGCTCAGCGACATCGTGGAGAATCAGTTCTAATAATTGGGGAAGTTATAGAAGTTAAGGGAATTTATAGAAGTTAAGGGACAATAGCTTTGAAGTCTATTGGCTTGGAAAAAAGCATTTGTCCCTTAACTTCCCAAACGACCGTAGGGAGTGATAACTTCTCTTTACTTCTCTAACTTCCCATAAAACCATAAAGTTATGAAGATTCCTCAAGAATTTGATACCATTCGACCTTGGGAGCCAGAAGAACTCCCTGAGGTGTTCGACCGTTTGCTTTCAAACGATCAGTTTAAGCAGGTACTTGCTTATCTCTATCCTAAAGTTCCTCTCGAGATGATAGCGCAGAAGCTGAAGGCTTGCAAAACCAATCTGGAGTTCCAGAAGGCTTTCTGCTATGATTTTGTGCATGGCATCCTGAAGAAGGCAGCTACAGGCTGCGAGATGGATTGCACAGCCATCGATAATACCCGCAACTATACATTCATCAGCAATCACCGCGACATCGTTTTTGATTCAGCCATCCTCGATGTGATGCTTATAGACAACGAGTTCCCTACCACCTGCGAGATAGCCATCGGAGATAATCTCCTGTCGCTTCCTTGGGTCAAGGACCTGGTGCGTGTCAACAAGGCATTTATCGTGGAGCGTGCTCTGAGTATGCGCCAGATGCTGATGTCGAGCAAGCGCCTTTCCGACTATATGCACTTCGCCATTAAGGAGAAGAACGAGAATATCTGGATTGCCCAGCGAGAGGGTAGAGCCAAGGATAGCGATGACCGTACGCAGAAGAGTATCCTCCAGATGATGGCGATGGGTGGAGAAGGTAGTATCATCGACCGCCTGAAGCAGCTGCATCTCGTACCGCTGTCTATCAGCTATGAGTATGATCCTTGCGACTTCCTCAAGGCTAAGGAGTATCAGCAGAAGCGTGACGTGGAAGGATGGAAGAAGGGATCTATGGATGATCTCGTAAGCATGCAGACTGGTATCTTCGGTTACAAGGGACATGTGCATTATCATGCAGCCCCATGTATCGATGAGTATCTGGATACTCTCGACCCGGAAATGCCGAAGCAGGAACTCTTCAATACCATTGCTGCCCATATCGACCACGAGATACATAGCAACTACCGCCTCTATCCAGGCAACTATGTAGCCCTGGATCTTCTGGAGAATACCGAGGCGTATGCTTCAGAATATACACCGGAAGACAAGGCCCGCTTCGAAAAATATATCGCAGGACAGTTGGCAAAGATTGAACTTCCTGACAAGGATGAAGCCTTCCTGAAAGAGAAGATTTTAACAATGTATGCCAATCCGGTGCGCAATTTCCTTGCAGCAAAGTAGGTGAAGGACGCAAAATAATGATACTTTATTGCTTTTTACGCAAAAATGTACCATTGATACTGTTAAAATGTTAAGTGTACGATAAACACGAAAGTTAATAAATCTTTCGTGTTTATCGGCTTTTTATTTAAAAAATAACCTTTCTTACGAAAAATACACATATTGAGCAAAATAGTATCACCTTTTTTCGAAAAAGTATTGTACTTTTGCAGCGGTGATACGAAAGTGAACGATACCACTAAAAGATTTCGTCATTGTGTCACCTGAAATGTCGCTAAAATAACGAACTAACAAAATAACAATATAAAAATATAATAGACCTATGAGTATCAATTCAGCTTAAAATGAAAGAAGGAGCGTTTCCGTGCAGCTGGCAGTTGCAGGGAGACAGGAGTGTTTGGCTATTTGCTAGCCAATTAAGTTAATGTTTATTCTATTCAAACCTAGAAAGTACATAAGTATGAATCTAAACTTAAGAAAATCAGTGCTGCTTGTTGGAGCGTTGGCATCCTTAGGCTTGAGTTACACAACTGAAGCTTTGGCAACATCTCCAAATTTTGCTGTTAACTCAGTACAGCAGTCTAAGAAGGTCACCGGTACAGTTAGTGATGCAGAAGGTCCTATCATCGGTGCAAGTGTAGTAGAGAAAGGCAATGCCGGAAATGGTACAGTTACCGACTTGGATGGTAACTTCACCTTGAACGTGAAGCCTGGTGCTACTATTGTTATTACTTATATCGGTTACCAGAAGCAGGAAATCGTTGTAGGTAATCAGTCTAATTTTAACGTCACAATGAAGACAGACGACAAGACTCTCGAAGAAGTTGTTGTCGTAGGTTATGGTGTTCAGAAGAAGAAGCTCGTTACCGGTTCTACCATTGAGGTAAAGGGTGATGATATTCAGAAGATGAATACCACACAGGTGTTGGGCGCCTTGCAGAGCCAGACTCCTGGTGTAAACATTCAGGCGGCTTCCGGTCAGCCTGGTGATGGCTTTAAGATTTCTATCCGTGGTGCCGGTACCAACAGCTCTACTGCTCCTCTTTATGTAATTGATGGAGTTTCTGGTGGTGATATCAATGCTTTGAACCCTGCCGACATTGAGCGAATCGACGTTTTGAAGGATGCCGCATCTTGCGCAATCTACGGTTCTGCTGCTGCTAATGGTGTAATCCTGGTAACAACCAAACAAGGTAAGATGGGCAAGGTACAGGTTTCTTATGATGCTAACGTGGGTTGGCAGAACATGTACAAGAAGCCTCAGCTGTTGACTGCAAAGCAGTATATGGCTGTTCAAGACCAGGTAGCTTATAACAATGGAGGCTCTGCTTATGATTGGTCTAAGTATATTGATGCAGATTTGTTGAATGCATACCAGGATGGTTCTAATGCAGGTACAGATTGGATTGATGCTATTCGCAATAAGAATGCCATCGTAACCAACCATTCTTTGAATGTGACAGGTGGTAACGACTTGTCTAAATTCTCTATGGGTGTAGGTTACCAGTATCAGGATGGTGTTCTCGGCAATATCGTTAAGTCTGATTTCCGCCGTTTCACTTTCCGCTTGAACTCTGAGCATGTTGTTTACCGTGTAGGTAAGCGTGATGTTATTAAGATCGGTGAGAATGTTTACTATCAGCACAAGCAGAATCAGGGTGTTCAGATTGGTAACCAATATTCAAATGTTCTCTCTGACATGCTTCGCGCTAATCCTTGTGTTCCTATCTATAACAAGGATGGTAATTATTTCATGTATGACGATTTGAAGAACTCAGGTTCTGAAGGATGGTTTGCCTTTAACTCTTATACAAGCAATCCTATCGCATCTATGGTAAATAACCAGTCAGGTGCAAACAAGAGCAAGTCCTTTAACTTGAACGCAGTAGGCTATACTGAGATTTCACCTATTGAAGGACTGACCTATCGTGGACAGATTGCTTACAAGCAGTGGTCTAATTCCTGGAGATGCTATTTGGCTGAATATCGTTTGAACGACCAAGGTGCTAGCCGTGATAAGGATCAGTTGTCTAACAATATTGGCTTGGGATGGAATTGGACGTTGACTAACACATTGAATTATAAGTTCAATATTGCCAAGTTACACCACTTCGATACTTTGGTAGGTATGGAGTATTACAAGTCTAGACCAGACTATGGAGAGTCTGTTAATGCGACAGTTAATGGAACTATCTTCAAGGATTTTGCACATGCTTATCCTAGCTTGGCTGATGGCAATGCTGTGGCATCTGTTGTTACTGGTGAACCTTCTGGTTATGAGAGCAAGTTGTCTTACTTTGCTCGTGTCAACTACGACTTTGATGAGAAGTATATGTTGACTGCAATTATCCGTGCTGATGGTTCTTCTAACTTCTCTCCAGATAAGCGTTGGGGCTACTTCCCTTCTGTGTCTGCTGGTTGGGTAATCTCTAATGAGAAGTTTATGGAAAGTACAGCCTCTTGGTTGGACTTCTTGAAGCTTCGTGTAGGTTGGGGACAGAACGGTAACTGTAATTTGCCAAGTAGCCAGTGGCGTGCTGGTTTTGAGTTTGGTGAGTATGGTGTTTATCCTTTCAACGACAAGACTAGCAATACTACAGGTGCTTATCCAAACCGCCTTTCAAACCCAGATTTGTCTTGGGAGACTTCTGAGCAGTTGAACATTGGTATCGATACCCGTTTCTTGCATGGTCGCTTGGGCTTTACTGCTGACTGGTATAGTAAGAAGACCAAAGACCTCTTGATTAATGTCCAGGCTAATGCTGTTTCTGGTTTCAGTTCTCAGTGGGTAAACGGAGGTACTGTAGAGAACAAGGGTGTGGAGCTTGCACTTAATTGGAATGATAAGGTAGGTAAGGACTTCACTTATGGCTTGAACTGGAATATGGCTATCAATAAGAATGAGGTAACTGAAATTAAGGGTGATGCTGACTTCATTGAGGGTGGTAAGGATCTTCTGGCTCAGAATACAGGCACGATGGCCCGTATGTGGAAGGGACATGCTATTGGATGTTTCTATGGTTACAAGACAGAAGGTGTGATGCAGAATGAGGCAGATGTTCAGGCTTATCTTGACAAGAACTGTAAGGGTAATGCCGCAAACTCTCTTCAGGGTACAGGTATCAAGCCTGGTGACTTGAAGTTTGTGGATGTCAATGGTGATGGTGTTGTCAATGCAGATGATAAGACCGATATTGGTGATCCTCATCCTGATGTAACAATGGGCTTCTCTTTCAATATCGGCTATAAGGGCTTCGACTTGAGTGCTACTACTTATGGCGCTTTTGGTCAGCAGGTAGCTCGTTCTTGGCGTAAGTTTACCGATGGTCAGTACGAAAACTATACCACAGAGGTTTATGACTACTGGCATGGTGAAGGTACTTCTAATAAGTATCCACTTCTTGTCCCAGGTAATACCGGTGTAAACTGGCAGCAGATTTCTGATATTTATGTTGAGAATGCAAGTTACTTCCGTTTGCAGAACCTGACAGTCGGTTATGACTTCAAGAACATCTGGAAGAATTGTCCATTCCAGCAGCTTCGTCTCTACTTCACTGCTCAGAACCTCTTTACAATAACAGGTTATAAGGGGATGGATCCAGAAAATGGTATGTCCCTTAATAGTAATGAGGCATGGGTTACTGGTGTAGATGTAGGTAACTATCCACAGCCACGTACTTATATGGTGGGTGTTAATGTTAAATTCTAAAAGCGAAATTGCAATGAAAAAAATATCATTATATATAAGTGCGGCGATTGTTGCCTTGAGCATGTCGTCTTGCGACTTAGACTCAGTGAGCATGAAGGAGGCTGATACAACCAACTTCCCTAAGACTACTGAGCAGATTAACCAGACTTTGGCTGGTGTATATCAGAATTTGAATGAGATAAACAAGAATCCGCAGGAGTCATACTTGTATTGGGCTCTTCTTGCCAGTGACGATATGCTGGGTGGTGGCGGTGCCAATGATAAGTTGATGCAGGCTTGTGACTTGCTTTGCAACTATGGTACCAATATGACCGAGAACTTCTGGAAGGCTAGATACCAGGGTATCAACCGTGCCAATACTTTGATCGAGGCTTTGGAAAATGTGGAGATGGAGGCTACGGCTAAAGCTCAGGCTTTGGGTGAAGCTAAGTTCTTGCGCGCCTTCTATTATTATGAGTTGGCATCTATGTATGGTCGTGTTCCATTGAACCTTACCTCAACAGCTCCTGACAATACAACTCCTCCATCTGCAGCTGAGATTTGGGGTCAGATTCTTCAGGATCTTTATGAAGCATCAACAACAATGCCTGCTCAACGTTTGACCAATGGTCATGTTGACAAATATGGTGCAGAGGCTATGTTGGGTCGTGCTTGGTTGTTCTATACAGGTTTCTATTGTAATGGTGAAGAAATCAAGGATTTGACCAGTACAAATTATTCTCCAATGACAGAGGTCGCTTTGCCTAATGGTACCACTTTGACAAAGAAGATGGTTAGCGATCTGATTGATGACTGTGTCAATAATGGAAAGTCTGCTGGTTATGCATTGGTTCCTGACTTCCGTGAGTTATGGGCTTATACCAATAAATATACTGTAGAGGACTTCCCTTATACCAAGGGACAGAACTTAAAGTGGGCAGAGGATGATAATCAGGCTAATCCAGAGTCTATGTTTGCTATTAAGTTTAACAAGACAGCCAGCTGGAACAAGGGTTGGGGTATTGGAACTTGTAATGGTTATGCTCTTCACTTCGGTGTTCGTGGTGGTCAGGATTATTCTGCAACATTCCCATTTGGTCAAGGTTGGGGCGCTGGTCCTGTAGCTCCTAATCTTGTTAATGACTGGAAGGTGGCAAACCCAGAGAATAAGGATGTTCGAGAGGACGCATCTGTAGAAAATGTCAACGATATGCCAGCTTATTTGCATGGTGGTGCAAGTTGGGCTGATTTTATCCAGGAAACTGATTACTATCAGATGAAGATAGGACCAATCGCTTGTAAGACACCAGCGGGATCTGCCTATAGCAAAGATTACATGGAGGTCTTTGAGTTGGCTATGTATGGATTGGATGGTTGGCTGAATAATAACTATATGCAGACTGGTAACATCCATGACCTGGTATTGATTCGTTATGCCGATGTACTTTTGATGCAGTCGGAGCTGGAAGAAAATGTGGCTGGTATGAATGAAGTTCATAGGCGTGCAACAGGAGTAGCAAACTATTATACTTCTTATTCTCTGGCAGATCTTCAGAAAGAACGTCGTTGGGAGTTGGCTTTCGAGGGAACGCGTTGGAATGATATACGTCGTTGGCACATCGCAGCTGCAGCTCTTGAGAAGCAGACAAATCAGCCAATTTATACTGCAGGTGCAGAATCGAAGAATGTAGCTCAGAATGGTGGCTATACTACTCGTTATAATGCAACTGCCGGCTTTGCTAAGATTCCAGAGAACCAAATCACTTTGAATCATGGTATGCTTCAGCAGAATGCTGGTTATACTGATGCATCTGGTGAGTATAATGGTTGGAAGGAGTAATATTTGTTCGTTTAATGTTTTAAAGAAAACAAGATTATGAAAAAGATATTATTTATGATTCCATTGCTGGCATTGTTGTTCACTGCTTGTGATCCAACTAGCGAGGATAATGGTCCTGGTGCTAATATCAGCGCAGAGGAATTGACTAACGATTTTTCTATTAGTCAGGAGAGTGAAGGAAACAATAATCTCACGTTCAATTTGGCTCATGCTAGATACGTAAAGATATACAATGCAGATACTGGTGGTCTGGTTGCTCAAGGCACCAATTCATTGAAGGCTCAGGTTGTTCCTCCTACTACGGCTGCTAATTTTTACGCAGAAGCCATCAATCCTGATGGTTCTAAGGTAAAGTCAACAACAAAGAGTGTAACGGTTAGTAATTATACTAATTTGCCAGCCATCTTTGACGATGTATTTGGTAAGGATGCCAATGGCAACTATCAGACCTCAACTTGGACTTGGGATGATTCCCTTGACAAGTGTTGGGGTAATGGTGGCTGGGGAAACGACTCCGGTCCATCTTGGTGGGGCTTCCCTGTTGGTGCTGACCTTGAAGAGCAAGCTAGTTCTAAAGGCTTGCCTGGCGATGGCTTGGCTTCTGCTTGGTTCTCCCTCAGCTTGAGCGAGGGTGTAAAGACTAGCCGTGGCGAAACAGGAACTGTTGTTGTTGACGAAAATCCTGCTCAACAAGGTTGGGATAGAGGTACCATGACCTTCTCAGGTACAGTGCCACTTCTTGGTGTCCTTCCTAATGATGGAGACCAAAAATGCTACAAGTACCAGATTATGAAAGCTGGTGATGGTAAACTTGTCTTAGTTGCCCATTCTATTAAAGGTGATTATGAAGGTTGGTTCTTGGCTTATAAGCAGATTCCTAATAAGTAATTTTATAATGAATGTATTATGTTTAAAAGAATATTGTTTTCGTTTTTAATGCTGCTTTCTGCTGTGTCTTTGATGGCTAAAGTAGATAGTTGTAAGGGACCTTATATGATGACGCAGAATGTTTCAGTTCCATCGGGTTGCTCAAAAGTCATAGTTGACTCTAGTTCATCTATGATAAATGGAGCGATAACTCTGAAAAATGAATCAACAGGTGAAGTCATTAGTATGTTTGGAAGTGCAACGTATGTACAGACTTGGTATTATGTTGTAACATCGGGTACGTATGAAGTTGTTCAATTAGGGTCTAATTATGGTACTCGTTTTAATAACGGTCAAAAACTCTACGTGGGTGCAAAGATTACTATAAATGGAACAGGCTATTTAAGTTTTGAGCCCTAATGAAATCGTTGTGATTATAATATAAATAAGGCTAAGCCTCGGCTGTAGTGATACAGTCGGGGCTTTTTCTAACAGAAAGCACCTTGCTTTCATCAAGAAACATTAGTAACTAAAAAGAATATAATGCAATGAAGAATATGTTGGTTGTTATTACTGTAGGATTGCTTTTGACTATGGGCAATCTGGTAATGTCTAGTTGTGGTTCTGCGACAGTTAAGAACTCTCGTATTCATGGAACAATGGAATCTGCTCAATGGGATGGTAAGAAAATCTATTTAGTTCCAATGTTTGGACATGTAGATGCTGCCCATGTGGACTCGACGATAATCAAAAATGGTAGGTTTGAGTTCGCTACTGACTCTTGCGAAATGAAACGAATTACAGTCGAAGTTACTGCCAGATACGGTACTCAAGACTTGTTGGTGGTTACTGAGCCTGGGGATATACAAGTGACTATAGGCAAGAATAGTAGGGCTGGTGGTACTCCTGAAAATGATTCTCTTCAAGTATGGAAAGATCAATTGATGAAGTATAGCGCAGCTCTTAATTTAATTTCAAAACAAGAAAAGTATGTGAATGATACTTCTTTGCTGAAAAGTAAACGAAAGGCTATAATTAGTCAGATAACTAGTTATACGGAGCAAATGAAGAAGCGGATGTCTTCTGGTCCGTTCAAAACGTTTTTGGAAAAGATGTATCCCTCAAAGTGAGTGATTAGATAATCGTTGTGATTATCATATAAATAAGGTTAGGCCTCGGTTGTAGTGATACAGTCGGGGCTTTTTCTGTGTGCCCGATGCAGAAATATTATCCGAAATGTTTGGTATATTCAATTATTTGTCGTACATTTGCGGAATGGTTTAAATGTTGGCTGCTATGGCAAAAGATTCTATTATTTATAATCATGATGGGATGGAACTTCCTGTTGATGATTGGAAGCATGGAGAACACTCTTTCGTGGAGTTGATGCATGTGATTCAAAGTACTCATGATGCAGCACAAACTTGTGCCGTCAAAGCTATCAATCGTATGCAGACGATGCGCAATTGGCTCATCGGCTACTATATCGTGGAGTTTGAACAGCACGGCAAAGATCGTGCTGAGTATGGTTCGCAACTTCTAAAGAAATTGGAGGAACGGGTAAATCGAAAGGGATTAAATGTTACACTGTTAAAAAATGCTCGTAACTTTTATCTGCTTTATCCACAGATGGTGGATAATTTTGTCTTTTTGAATGTTCCATTATCTAATTGCGAGGGTATTCCAAAAAGTCCGACAGTGTCGGACTTTTTGAGCACAAAACTTGAAAAGGAAAAAAGTTCGACAGTGTTAGACCAATTGAAAACTTCGGGTAAATTGATAATTGCTAAGTTGTCTTTCTCTCATATTGTGGAGATAATGGCTGTTGATGATTCTCTTGCTCGTTACTTCTATGAGCAGGAGTGTATCAAATGTACATGGTCTGTTCGTGAGTTGCGTCGACAGATAAGTACCAATCTCTATGTTCGAGCTGGTATTAGTACTAATCCCGAAAAGATGTTGTCTCTTCCAAGTATGAAAGGGCATGATTCTAATGAACTGCAGATTCGTGAGCCTTTCACATTCGAGTTCTTGGGGCTGAAGGCTAAAGAGGTCGTTACAGAGCAAGACATCGAGGATGCTCTGATTACTCATCTTCAAGAGTTTATATTGGAACTAGGCAAAGGCTTCTGCTTTGAGTCTCGCCAAAAGCGAATAGTAATAGATAATGAGTATTATTATCCAGACTTGGTGTTCTACAACAGATACCTTCACTGTAGTGTCATTCTGGAATTGAAAGATTCAGAGTTCTCGCATGAGAACCTCGGGCAGCTGAATGCTTATGTTTCTTATTATCGAGAAAATGAGATGCAGCCTGGGGACAATCCTCCAATTGGTATTTTGCTCTGTACGAGAAAGGGTAAGAAAATGGTGGAGTATGCCTTGGCTGGTATGGATAACCAATTGTTTGTTTCCACTTATATGCTTCAGTTGCCCGACAAGAAAACATTGGAGGATTTCTTGTTGAAGCAGTTAGATAAAAACAAGTAAGTATAACGATTAGGTTAGGCTTCGGCTGTAGTGATTACAGTCGGGGCTTTTTCTTGGCATCATACGAAATAATTGCCCAAACCTTTGGCGGTTACGATAATTAGTCGTAACTTTGCAAGCGGTTCTAAAAATCAGTTTTATGCAGACAGTTAATTTACAATATAACGTTCCTGCAGGTTATAGTCTGGAGGAATTTGTGGCTAAGGTTAATTCTTATGTTGCCCGCTTGGCAAAGAAATGTCAGGCTGGAGAGGAGTATGAGCCAAATGAAGAAACGAAAGCGGCTATTCGTGAAGCCCAGGCTCACATAGAAGCATATAAGCGAGGTGAAGAATGGGCTAAGAAAGACGTATTTGATAACGTTGATGATTTAATGGCTGATTTAATGAAAGAATGAAACAGATTCATTATTGGAGTGCCATATTGAAGATGATTATCTGTTGATATGGATTGATGATGATATGATAGAGCTGTTAAGGCTCGGTTCTCATACAGAATTGTTTAGTAAAAATAGAAAATGACATAAAAGTCTAAGCCCCGACTGCCGTTCTGTAGTCGGGGCTTTTTCGTACCTTTTCTAAGCAGAATTTGACCTTTTTTGCTTTTCTTCCGTACTTTCTTGTATAATTGCTGAAAAGATTTGGTGGTTACGAGTTTTTATTGTACTTTTGTATGCAGTAAGACAAGTAGGTTTAGCAGTGTATGTTTGTACAACTGAGAGCTTATAACAAGTCAACTTTGCGACTCACACCGAACGGTGTGAGTGCGTGCATCGAACGAAGTGAGAGCGTGCGGCGTTCGATGTGAGCACGTGCATCGTTCGACGCACGTCGGAAAGTCTTGGAACTTCAAGCTTATATCATTAGAACTTAGCACCTTATAACATACTTGTGATAACAGCTAATAATACTAAACTATGGCAATAAAGTATGAAATCCATTCCATCCATAACTCGAAGGGCGAAGGTGGAGAACAGAAATTTGTCCGGTTGCGTGACCACGAACCGATGACCAGTAAGCAGATAGAGCAGCATATAGAGCAAGCATGTTCGCTTACCAGGGGTGATGTGCAGGCTGTAATGACATCGCTGCACGATCTTATCGTGACCGAGCTCTCTCAGGGCGCCCGTTTCTATCTTCCACAAGTGGGCTATCTCTCGCTGTCTGTTACAACGGAGTTGCCGGAAGGTAAATCCATGGATAAGGTGACAGGTAATAATATCCGCTTGCGTAACATCAACTTCAAACCTACTGCCGAATTGTTGAATGAGGTGGCTAGACAGGTAAGGTTCGAACGTTCTAAATATACCACGAAGTCTCGCAGATACACCGAAGAACAGTTGTGGGATAAGATTGTGGCTTTTATAAAAGAGCATGACTATATTTGCCGACGCGACATGGAATACCATTTCTCCCTGCGCCAGCAGACAGCCTTGAAATGGTTGAAGCATTTTACCGAGAAAGGGCTTTTGGTAAAGGAGGGGGCAATAAATGCTCCTATCTATTTCCTGGCAAAAGACAATAAAGGCAATGAAGACAATAAAGGCAATGAAGACAATGGAATCTCCCTTCACACTAAACGTCTTGAGCCATAGAAGTTTAGCGTAGCTGTGAAAGGAGAAATGAAAATAGAAATTAAAATTAATACCTGATAAAAATGAATAATTTGATCACTAAAACTTGGAAACCGCTGCTGTCGCTGCTCTTCGGCGTGGCAGTGATGCTGTTCTGGGCTGTGCCTTATATGGCAGGACTCTGCTTTCAGGAACAGTATCAGATGTTTCTCTTTGATACCAACTATTTCCTGGAGCGCATTGTTCTGCCGGGAGGATTAGCCGACTATATCAGCGAGTTTCTGGTACAGTTCTACTATATGCCAGTCTTGGGCGGTGCCATCATCGGACTGCTCCTGATAGGTATTCAGACTGCCGTATGGGGACTGATGAAGCAATATGGAGCCAAGCATGTTTTCCCGGGCTATCTCCTGAGTTTCCTTCCAGGCATCGCCCTATGGTGTGCCATGGGCGATCAGAACATCCTGCTTTCTTTTGTAGTGGCACTTTTCGGAGCCCTGCTGATGGGATGGATTCATAACCGATTCCACAACCGGTTGGTGAAGGTGGTGTTCGAACTGGTAAGCACGGCATTGGTTTATTGGTTCCTGGGTCCGGTGGTGTTCCTTTATGCCGCCCTGATGATAGGTGATACGCTGAAGAATGCAAAGCTGAAGGGCAACATCCTTTCCGGCGTAGGCTATTCTGCCTGCATCCTTGTGCTTACCATAGCCTGGATCCTGCTGAGTACGCAGACTCTGCAGTATCCGATGTACCGCATCTTTGCCGGACTCAATTATTATCGCTATCCGGGTGCAGTATCTCCGTTGTCTTTTGTTGTGATGGCATGGGCGGTGGTGATTCCTTTCCTGGGGATGATTCCTTGCCGCCAGAAGGCAATGCAGAAGTTGCAGCAATCCAAGGTGGTGATGGTCTTGAGCTATGTATTGGTGATTGTGGCTTCATGGTACGGCATCAAGGCTTCTTTTGACGAGATGACCTACGACCTGATAGACTATGACTTCCTGGTTCGCACCGAACAGTGGGATAAGATTATAGAGAAGGCAGAGAAGAAGCCGGCAACCATACCGCTCAGTGTATCGTGTGTGAATCTTGCCTTGAGCCAGAAGGGTGTTCTTGCCGACCGTCTTTTCGAGTTCTATCAGAATGGAGGCGAGGGCTTGTTCCCTACCTTTACCCGTGATATGATTTCGCCGGTATCTACTGCAGAAATCTTCTTCCGTCTGGGAATGGTGAATGATGCCGAAAGATATATGTTCGAGGCGCAGGAGGCGATACCTAATTATCGCAAAAGTGCCCGTCTGACCCGCAGGATTGTAGAGTGCGAAATCATCAACGGCAACTATCAGGTGGCTGCCAAGTTGCTCCGCCGATTGCAGAAGACGCTCTTCTATAGCAACTGGGCGAACCAGACGATGGCGCTGCTGGGCAATGAGAAGGCTATCAACCAGCATCCTATTTATGGCAAGCTGCGCAAGTATCGTGAGAAGAAGCAGGACTTCCTCTTCAGCGACCGGGAGATGGACCAGATGCTGGGCTTGCTCTTCCTGAATGATAACCATAACAAGATGGCATACGAATATCTGATGTGCTACGAACTCCTGCAGCGCAATATGGAGAAGTTCGTGCAGTATTATCCGCTGGGCAGATTCGTGGGTTACGACCATATTCCACGCTCCTTCCAGGAGATTCTCATCGGCAACTGGATGAAGACGCATAGCGATCCACGTACCATCCCATATAGTGTGGATGCACAGAACGTGAACAATACGCTCAACTTCATTCAGCTCTATATGCAGAATCCGAAGAATCCTCAACTTGGTCAGCAGCCGTATGTATCCAATGCCTGGCACTACGTGATGGTGCAGGGAGCTGATGAGGCTGC
>URYG01000017.1 GCA_900551985.1 uncultured Prevotella sp.
GCCAGTCTTCCCCATCCCCCTCATCGCTCACCTTGGCACAGAGACCGAGGTTGCCATCGGCACTCTCGAAGAGATAAAGTTTTTCAGAGATATCGATGCCACACTTATCTACATCATCAACGTGGAGCAGAGACTTGAGCATACCCGCCTTGTCTTCCGCATTCTTATCGGAAGCCATCTGCTGCAAATCCACCGAGATAAGAGCTGTACTTTTCTTAGGAATGGCATTGAGATAATCGCTGCCAGAGCATGAGCCTAACACTACAACGAGAAGTGCCAAGCTCATCAAAACCAAATTCTTATACAATCTTTTCATTATACTAACACTCATATTATCTTCTTATAGTCTTCTTGCGATATGCGCCATGTGAACAGCTACAAGTCCCGCCGTTTCTGTACGAAGTCGGCTGGTTCCCAGCGATACGCTCTCGTAACCATTCTCCAGGGCAAGACGAACCTCATCGATTGAGAAATCGCCTTCTGGACCTACCAATACCGTGATATCATCAGCATCCTTGCCATCAGCATCATTAGATAATGACGAGATTTCCTGGAAGAAATCCTTCTTCTCTACTTCTTCGTAGCAATGACAGATAAACTTGCGGCCCGGACGAGGAGTCTGGATAAACTCCTTGAAGTTCTCCAGCTCATTCACGACCGGTTTCCACGCCTTGTGACTCTGCTTGACGGCAGAGATGACAATCTTGTCGATTCTAGGAGTCTTCACAACCTTTCGTTCAGAAAATTGACAATTGAGGAAAGAGAGTTCATCGAATCCGATTTCCGTAGCTTTCTCAGCCATCCACTCAATACGCTCCATCATCTTGGTAGGTGCAATGGCAAGATGGATACGCCCCTTCCACGCACGTTTTTGGGGCATATTCTCCTTGATTTCATAAAGACAGCGCTTGCTGGAGGCAGCAGTCACCTCAGCACGGTAGAAAGATCCTTCCCCATCCATGAGGAAAATCTCATCACCACCCTTCAGTCGCAGCACTCTCAGCGCATGGGTAGCCTCCTCAGCAGGCAATTCCACCTGGTTTGCCGCATCCGGCACATAGAAATATCTAACCTCTTTCATTCGTTATCAATTATCTATCATCAAGATCAATCATTCAAGTTTTTTTCATCCTTTTCTTCCTGTCGGCGCTTCATCTCATCACGGATAAAGGAAGCTCCTTCGTAGTTTTCTTCTTCTACCGCTTTCTCCAGTGCCTTCTTGAGAAGCGAATCCGGTAATCCCACGATAGGAAGTGCCACACTCATCACATCCTTGCTGAAAGGTGTAGTGAAATTCTGAAGCACCTCCATATTGGTAAAGATCTCCAGACCAGCAGCCACCGCCAGCAGGACTGCCTCATCCTGAGGAAGAGAATATTCGGTACTAGTGATAACATTCACCAGTTTTGCCTTAGGACCGATTTTTCCATTGGCCTCGAAAACAACGTGATAGTTTTGAGGACCCTGTTCACAAATCATCTTAGCCAACACATCTGCCAGATGCGGATGTTTGACCTCCTTATCAAGCTGATGAAGCTTGATTTCATTAGCCATCGGCTTATCTGTTACGATGGAGAGTGCACGTACCTCCTGGGTATCAGTAAGAGTAACAACACAAGCCTCCTCGGCATCAGGAATTGCGAAAGCTCCCTGATAAACTAATTTTATTTTTTCCATTTTCATTATCCTTTCTTTGGTCTAAACAATACGGCGAAGGCAACACCGACCACGAGTGCATAACCTGCGAAGATAAACCAGCAAGTCTGCCAATCGCCCATCAAATATCCATTCTCCCAATGACAATAATGGTTGATCACCTGTCCTGCAAGAATTGTGCCAATAGAGGCTCCCAAGCCATTGGTCATCAGCATGAAAAGTCCCTGGGCAGAAGCACGCACCTTAGGCTCGCACTTCTGGTCTACGAACAGTCCACCCGACACATTGAAGAAATCGAATGCCACACCATAGACGATGCATGAGAGTATGAAGAGGGTTACGCCTGGGAAAGCAGGGTTACCCAATCCGAAGAATCCGAAGCGGAATACCCATGCAAACATAGCGATGAGCATCACCACCTTGATGCCATAACGCTTGAGGAAGTATGGAATCAGGAGGATGCAGAGTGCCTCTGCCACCTGGGAGATAGAAACCAGGAGAGTGGCATTATTGGCTGCAAATGTATCGAGCATGGAAGGATCGCCCTTGAAACTGGTGATGAACGGAGTAGCATAACCATTGGTTACCTGCAGACTCATACCCAGCAAGCCTGAGAAGATGAAGAACATCGCCATCTCGCGACTCTTGAAGAGCTTGAAGGAATCGAAGCCCCAGGTCTCCACCCAGCTGCGTGCCTCTTTCTTCACCAACGGGCACTGTGGCAGGCTGAAGCAGTAGAGGAAGAGGAAGAGGCCCAACACTCCAGATACCAGGAACTGGAAGTGGGTATATTGGAACTTATGTGCATTCTCGGTAAAGAGGAACATAAACGAACCGTTATCCCAGGTAGCACAGTTGACAATCCACATGGTAAGGATGAATCCTACGGTACCGAAGACGCGGATTGGCGGAAAATCCTTCACGGTGTCGAGTCCATGATTCTTCAGAATGGTGAACGCCGAAGTATTTGACAGCGCCAGCGTAGGCATATAGAAAGCCACGCTGAAGGTATAGACCGCCATGAAGACAGCCTCGTTAGGGGTAGCACTCGCCTCTCCCATCAGGAAAAGGGCGATCATCGACAAGCCAGCCAGGAGATGGCAATAGCCCAGGAGGCGTTGCGGCTGCACATACTTGTCAGCTACAATACCCATCAATGTAGGCATGAAGATAGATACTATACCCTGGATGGTATAGAACCAAGAGATTTCAGCACCCATTCCGGCCTTGCCGAGATAGTTGCCCATAGATGTGAGATAGGCTCCCCAAACTGCGAACTCCAGGAAGTTCATCAGCGCCAAGCGAACTTTTAGATTCATATTCTTATTTTTATATTTCCTTATGGTTTAAATTTTCTTTTTCTATCTGCTGCGTCTTCCTTCTCAAGGGATGCGCCATTGCAGATAACACCTTATTATATCTTGCAAAGGTACACAAAATCTCTTAAAGAACGCATTTTTTTTAAGAATATCCGCCAAAAAGCTAGTTTATTTAACAAATTATGTGTAAATTTGCAGCCGAAATCAAAATAAAAGATAAAATGTTATTAAAGTTTTTCCTAACGTGTAATAAGATTGGTGCCTTTACGCTAGGTGGAGGCTACGCCATGATACCTATCATGGAGAGAGAATTCGTGGATAAGAACAGATGGATGGACAAACAGGAATTTATGGACATCATGGTGGTGGCTCAAACTACCCCGGGCATCTTCGCCATTGATATGGCGAGCCATATCGGCTACAAGATGAAGGGTGTATGGGGCGGCATCGTGGGTGCCATCGGCATCGCCTTGCCTTCTATCATCGCCATCCTCATCATCGCCATGTTCTTCCAGCAGTTTAAGGATAATTACTGGGTAGGCAAGTTCTTTGCCGGCGTTCGCCCTGCTGTGGTAGCGCTGATTGCGGCTCCTTGCTTCAAGATGGCAAAGACGGCGAACATCAACCGCTACAATATCTGGATTCCGTTTGTATGCTGTGCGCTGATTGCTGCATTCGGCATCTCACCTATCTATATTATCATAGCTGCCGGCGTGCTCGGCTGGCTTTACGGCAAGTACAAGAAGCAAAGCTAATCACAAAGTTCAAAGTTCAAAGTAAAAAAAATGCTATTTCTGAAGTTATTTATCATATTTACCAAGATTGGTACATTTAATTTTGGTGGTGGATATGCGATGTTGTCACTCATCCACAACGAAACTGTAGTAAAGAACCATTGGCTCACCAATGCCGAGTTTACGGATATCGTGGCTATCAGCCAATCTACTCCGGGACCTATCGGCATCAACTGCGCCACTTATGTAGGCTATACCGCCTGTCTCCATGAGGGTTACCCTGTCTGGGCAGCTTGGCTGGGTTCCCTTCTGGCATCCCTTTCCATCATGTGGCTGCCATTCATCATCATGATTCTCATCAGCCGTTATCTGATGACTCACAAGGATTCCAAGATTGTGAAGGATATCTTCGCCGGTCTTCGCCCTGCCATCATCGGATTGATTGCCGCAGCTGCTGTACTCTTGATGAATAAGGAGAATTTTGGATCGCCAACAGAAGATCCATTTGCTTTCGGTGCCAGCGTAGCATTGTTCCTGGGTGCCTTCTACTTCACAAAAGTAAGGAAGGCGAATCCGATTCTGCTGCTTTTCATCTGTGGAATCATTGGGTTGTTTATCTTCTAAACAACCCAAGCATCTTCATATAGGCACAAAAAAAAATTGATTGTCTCCCGACAACCAATCTTTTATTAACCTTAATAATCTAATACCATGAAAAACACGCTGCAAAATTACAAATAATCCTGCAACTTTCCATATTTTATTATAAAAACCTATATAGAATTAACTCTCTTTAAAGGTTTTTCCATTCCATTTAAAACTTCTTTGCAATTTTATTGCATTTACTGCCTTTTTATCATCAGCAGAGAGCAATGGCAAAGACAGGCGGATAACCAGCGAGTTTTCGTTCTGCAAAAGCAAGGCACTTACCATTCTCGGTTCTATCATCGCCTTCAGTTCTGCAAAGCGAGTTTCGCTCATCGTATCCGGTTTCTGGATAAGACTTTCTGCCAGATCCTCCATTCGCTTACCATCCAGGAGGGGAGTAGCATCCATCTTCTTCCAATCCTGATTGTAGAAATAGAGCTCACTCTCCTTCTCGGGACCAGCGAAAGTCTTGACTATGCAGAGCACGGAATCTCCGTTTTCCACAGGCAACTTCTTCATCTGCAAGGTAGAAGCCTTGGTCATACGGATCTGCACGAAGTCCTGGGTCAGCGTATCCATCACGCTCACCTCTTCCAGGAGATTTTTCACTTCAGCCTTCACTCCCATCTCCTGCAACTCAGCAAATTCGAGTCGCATGTTCTTGTTGAGACAAGGCATTACCTCATCAGGCATCGAAACCAGCAGGTCTTTCATCGACTTGGCCCCGACACCCAGGCTTGCAGTCAGCAAGCAAGCCATCATTATATATTTCATCTTCTTCATTCTTACAATTCCTTCGACCATTTCTTTCCCCAAGGAGTAAAGAGCCATGCAAGAAAGGCCAATGCTACAATTGAGCACACGGCAAAAGTTAAAGCCAATGTATTCATTTTTGAAGCCTTTAAATTATTTACTAAATTTCGCAAGTAAGCCCCATACGCCCTGAAAGGGCAGAAGCTCCTAGCCCAGGGCAACACCCTGGGGATAATATAGAATGGTAATTACGCCCTGTAAGGTAGGGTGTTCAAAATCTATATAATTTTTCGACACGTTTTTTGTGTTAAAATACAAGTCAAGTCACACGAAATCAACGTGTTATAAATTTAAAAATGTGACGTTTTATAGTTCTGCGCAATATTCGTGTAGAATAATTATTGAATATCAGTTAGTTGAACCGATTATTCGACTAAAAACGTGCCATATTTTAAACGGATTTTGAACACCCTACCTGTAAGGGCAGAAGCTTTCATTTGGCAGCTATATTTTTAAAGCTTTTGCCCTTACAGGGCGCAGAGCTACAACAACTATTACCCAGGGCGCTGCCCTGGGCTAGGAGCTTCTGCCCTTTCAGGGCGAGCCGGGTAATCGTCGCATAAATCATTACCAATCCTTCCATATTTCTCTATTTTCCGACAAAAGTACAGAAAATAATTGTAATCTGCAAGTTTTTTCGTGTTTTTCTATCCAACAATCGCTAAAAAAACGAAAAAGAGGAAAGTGTTTCTGGCGAAACACCTCCCCCTCTAATTATCTAATCTTTTAATCGTACTGTCTTCCTAAAGAAGAGAGGATTACTCCTCAACAGCAGCCTGCGCCGCAGCCAAGCGTGCGATAGGCACACGGAATGGAGAGCATGAAGCATAATTCATGCCAACCTTAGCGCAGAACTTAACTGATGAAGGCTCACCACCGTGCTCACCGCAGATACCAGTGCGGAGGTTAGGACGGGTAGCACGACCATTCTCTACTGCCATCTTGATGAGCTGACCAACACCCTCCTGGTCGAGAACCTGGAATGGGTCAACCTTCAAGATCTTCTTCTCCATGTATGCAGGGAGGAATGAAGCGATGTCGTCACGAGAGTAACCGAAAGTCATCTGTGTCAAGTCGTTAGTACCGAATGAGAAGTACTGAGCCTCCTCTGCAATCTGACCTGCAGTAAGGGCAGCACGAGGAATCTCAATCATAGTACCAATCTCGAACTCAACCTCTACGCCGTACTCGATGAATACTTCCTTAGAAGTAGCGAGGATGATAGCCTTCTGCTGCTTGAGCTCCTGAACGGTACCGATAAGAGGAACCATGATTTCTGGGCATGGGTTGTAACCCTCCTTCTTCAACTCGCAAGCTGCACCAAGGATGGCACGAGTCTGCATAGCTGTAATCTCAGGGAATGTGATACCGAGACGGCAACCACGATGACCGAGCATAGGGTTGTTCTCTGCCAGAGAGTTCACACGCTTCTTGATTTCCTCAACGCTTACGCCCATCTCCTTGGCCATAGTCTCCTGACCAGCCTTATCGTGTGGTACGAACTCGTGGAGAGGTGGGTCGAGCAAGCGGATGTTCACGTGGCAGCCATCCATAGCCTTGAGGATTCCGTAGAAGTCAGCCTTCTGATATGGGAGGAGCTTGGCAAGCGCCTTCTCACGACCCTCAACAGAGCCTGCCAAAATCATCTCACGCATAGCAACGATCTTCTGATCGTCGAAGAACATGTGCTCTGTACGTGTCAAACCGATACCCTTGGCACCGAATGCACGAGCTACCTCAGCATCGTGTGGAGTATCTGCATTGGTACGGATCTCCATCTTTGTATATTTGTCGCAGAGGTCCATCAGCTCCTTGAAGTCGCCTGAAAGCTCTGCAGCCTTTGTCTCAATCTGTCCTGCGTAAACCTGACCTGTAGTACCGTTCAGAGAGATATAATCACCCTCCTTGTAAACAACGCCCTCAATCTCAACAGTCTTAGTCTTGTAGTCAACGTTGATAGAGCCGGCACCAGATACGCAGCACTTACCCATACCACGGGCTACAACGGCAGCGTGAGAAGTCATACCACCACGAGCGGTAAGGATGCCCTCGGCAGCAGACATACCGGCGAGGTCTTCAGGAGAAGTCTCGATACGAACCATGATGACCTTCTTGCCATCCTCGTGCCACTCCTGAGCATCGTCAGCGTGGAATACGATCTGACCGCAAGCAGCACCTGGAGAAGCAGGGAGACCCTGAGTGATGACCTTAGCCTTAGAGAGAGCCAACTTATCGAATACTGGGTGCAGGAGCTCATCGAGCTTCTGTGGCTCACAGCGGAGGATAGCAGTCTTCTCATCGATCATACCCTCGTGGAGGAGATCCATAGCGATCTTCACCATAGCGGTACCTGTACGCTTACCATTACGAGTCTGGAGGAACCAGAGCTTGCCTTCCTGTACGGTGAACTCCATATCCTGCATATCGTGATAGTGGTGCTCCAGCTTATCCTGGAGAGCATCGAGCTCCTTGTAAAGCCCAGGCATAGCCTCTTCCATAGAAGGATACTTAGCAACGCGCTCCTCCTCAGAGATTCCAGCACGCTCAGCCCAACGCTGAGAACCGATCTTTGTAATCTGCTGTGGAGTACGGATACCGGCTACGACATCCTCACCCTGTGCATTGATGAGATACTCACCATTGAAGAGGTTCTCACCATTACCTGCATCGCGAGAGAAGCAAACACCAGTAGCAGAAGTCTCGCCCATGTTACCGAATACCATCGCCATGACAGAAACAGCCGTACCCCACTCATCAGGAATACCCTCCATCTTACGGTAGAGGATAGCGCGCTCGTTCATCCAAGAACGGAACACTGCGCAGATAGCACCCCAGAGCTGCTCGATAGGATTGGTAGGGAAATCCTGACCAGTCTGCTCCTTGATAGCAGCCTTGAAGAGCTCAACGAGTTTCTTGAGAGACTCTACAGAGAGGTCCTTGTCGAGAGTAACACCCTGCTCTTCCTTCACCTTTTCGATGATAGCCTCGAATGGATCGATGTCTTCCTTGTTAACTGGCTTAAGACCCATAACAACATCACCGTACATCTGTACGAAACGACGATATGAATCGTAAACGAAATGAGGATTACCGGTCTTCTTGACCATACCCTCAGCCACCTCATCATTCAGACCAAGGTTGAGGATAGTATCCATCATACCTGGCATAGAAGCGCGAGCACCTGAACGTACTGAAACGAGGAGAGGATTCTCAACGGAACCGAACTTGCAGTTCATCAATGCCTCAGTATGAGCTACAGCAGCAGCTACTTCGTCCTGAAGAAGTTCCTTGATTTTTTCCTCACCCACCTCATAATACTCATTACAAGTGTCAGTTGTAATAGTGAAACCTGGAGGAACAGGTACACCAATAAGATTCATCTCAGCGAGGTTTGCACCCTTACCGCCAAGAACTTCGCGCATCTTCGCATTACCTTCGGCTTGTCCATTACCGAATGTATAAACTCTTTTTTCGTTCATTTTGTTATAGGTTCAAAAATATTATATAATTCTAGTTATTATCAAACTGCTTTGATGATGCAAATATACAACATTTCCCTGAAACCGCCAAACTTTTATACGCTTTTTTGCTATCTCGAGATTACATTTCACACTGTTGTCGCACACACGGGGCTATTTTTAACAATCCACTATCAATATGCCACGATTGAGAGGAATTTATAAGTGGGCAAAGAAAGAGATTCTGACAGATTGAGAGGCTGTGCTCCCTCCAAAGCCCCTTTTTCCTACGTCGCGACGCGGGAATTATTACGTCGGGACGCAGGAATTGCTACGTCGCGACGTAGGAAAATGGGCATCGAGAGAGGGAAGGAACAGGCGATGGAATCGCCTGGAACTGGGGCTCAGAGGGGACACCGGGAGAAAGCATGGGGGAAGATTCTAAAAGGACAAAAGGGAAAAAAGGACAAAAGGGAAAAAAGGACAAAAGGTCAAAAGGTCAAAAGGTCAAAAGTCACATTTGACAAAAGTGAAAAGGTGAAAGTGAAAAGGTGAATGAGGTGAATAGTGAATTGGGTGAATCTGCCGAATTTGCGAATGTGGATGCAAAATGAATTCTTATAATAAGGATTAAAAATCCATATAATAATGTACGCGCGTAAATACTACCTTATTATATATGGAAGAAATCTTCTACCTGAATATACAAGAACTAGTCATCAACAATATTCAAGAACCTGTCATTAACAATATTCAAGAACCTGTCATTAACAATATTCAAGAACCTGTCATCAACCCATCGTCTTTTTACGAAAAGTCACTTTTGACCTTTTGACCTTTTGACCTTTTTGCCATTCGCTGCATACACCATATTCATCAAATTCACCCCGTTCACCATTCACCCCGTTAACCATTCACTTCATTCACCTTTTCACTTTCACTTTTTCACCTTTTCCTCTCTTCTTCCTCTCCCTTTCCCGTCCCATCTCCCCCTCCTTCCATTCCTCTCAACCTCACAACATCCGGGACAAAGACTGAAAAAATCCGGGACAACTCTTTCATTTCTCGCAAAAATGTATTAACTTTGCAGCCATAAAAAAACAAAATTGAATTATGGCAAGAAAACGTAAACCATTACCTCTCTTGGAGAACATCACCATCGAGGCCGTAGCAGCCGAGGGTAAGTGCATCACCCGCGTAGATGACCAGGTCATCTTCGTGCCTTTCTGCGTACCTGGCGATGTGGTAGATTTGCAGGTAGTTAAGAAAAAACATAAGTATTGCGAGGCGAAGGTGGTTCGCTTCATCAAGAAGAGCGACGTAAGACAGGAGCCTATGTGCGAGCACTTCGGCATCTGCGGCGGTTGCAAATGGCAGAACCTCCCTTACGAGGAACAGATCAAGGCGAAGCAGAAGCAGGTGGAAGACCAGCTCACCCGCATCGGCAAGATCGAACTCCCAGAGTTCCGCCCCATCATGGGCAGCGTGAAGACCCAGGAATACCGTAACAAGATTGAGTTCGGATGCAGCAACAAGCGCTGGTTTACTTCAGAAGAGTTGGCTCAACTCCCTCAGAAAGAAGAAGATACAGTAACTTCTCTCAAGGAACGCCACGCCCAGAACGCCATCGGTTTCCATATCACCGGTGCCTTCGACAAGATTTATCCTATCAAGAAGTGCTGGCTGATGGATGATCTCTGCAACGAAATCCGCAACTTCGTATTCGAATACGCTGATTCTCACAACTATACCTTCTACGACCTGCGCGAGCAGCACGGATTGCTCCGCGACATGATGATCCGCAATTCAAATACCGGAGAGTGGATGCTCGTATTCCAATTCCATTACGATGAGGAGGGAGATGAGCAGAGAGCGCTGGAACTGATGCAGCAGGTGGCAGACAAGTTCCCTCAGATTACCTCACTCATGTATGTAGATAACCAAAAGGGCAACGATACCATCAACGACCTGGAGCTCAGCCTCTTCAAGGGCAACGACCACATCTTCGAACTGATGGAGGACCTGAAGTTCAAGGTAGGTCCTAAGAGTTTCTACCAGACCAATACCGAGCAGGCTTACCACCTCTACTGCGTGGCTCGCGATTTTGCCAACCTCACTGGCGACGAGCTGGTTTACGACCTCTACACCGGTACAGGAACCATCGCCAACTTCGTGGCTCACAAGGCTAAGAAGGTAATCGGCATCGAATACGTACCAGAGGCCATCGAGGATGCCAAGGTGAATTCGCAGGTGAACCACATCGAGAACACTCTCTTCTACGCAGGCGACATGAAGGATATCCTGACCAACGACTTCATCGCCCAGCACGGTCGACCTGACGTCATCATCACCGACCCTCCACGTGCAGGCATGCACCCGGATGTAGTGAACGTGATTCTGAATGCGGCTCCAAAGCGCATCGTGTATGTAAGTTGCAACCCTGCTACCCAGGCTCGCGACCTGCAGCTGATGGACGGCCACTACAAGGTAGCTGCAGTCCAGCCAGTTGATATGTTCCCTCATACTCCTCACGTGGAGAACGTGGTATTGCTCGAAAAGAGATAAACCTAGAAACAAAATAGAAACAAGATGAAAAAGAGTATCATCATGGCGCTCATGGCTTTGACGGCAGTCTCAGCCAGCGCCCAGAAAAAGCAGACCATCGAATTGCCTTCATGGTTGAGCAATGTGAAATTGTCGGGTTACGGAATGACCCAGTATCAGTACAGCGGACAAAAGAATGCGGAATCTAATTCGTTCAACATCCGTTTGGCGCGAATCTCTCTGGAAGGTCGCATTGCCGACGACTTCTACTGGAAGACTCAAATCCAGATTAACGGCAACACTTCCAACCTGGGTTCAAGCCCAAGAATGGTGGACCTGTTTGCTGAATGGCAGAAGTTCGAGTACTTCAAGGTGAAGATTGGTCAGTTCAAGAATCCATTCACCTTCGAGAATCCGATGCACCCTATCGACCAGGGATTCATGGGATATTCCCAGAACGTGAGCAAGCTGGCTGGCTTCAGCGACCGCGCAGGCGAACATGCTTCCAATGGCCGAGACATCGGTCTGCAGTTGCAGGGTGATTTCCTGAAGAATGCCAACGGCAGAAACCTGCTGCACTATCAGATTGGTGTATTCAACGGACAGGGCATCAACACCAAGGACGTTGATAATCAGAAGAATGTGATTGGTGGCGTATGGTTGATGCCAGTAAGCGGCATGCGAATCGGTGCCTTCGGATGGACCGGTTCTTATGCAAGAAAGGGAAACTGGACGGAAACTGTTGCCGACCCAACCTCCAGCGTAGCCCCTGGTGCGACCCAAGAGATTACTCATACCAACGAGGTTCGCAGCCTCAATCAGAACCGCTACGCCTTCTCTTTCGAATACAAGAAAGACGGTTGGATTGTGCGTTCTGAGTACATCCACTCTACCGGCAAGGCATTTGCCAAGAGTCTCACCAGCTTCAACGATACCAACTCGAAGGACTGCAGCCTGAACGAGAAGATCGGCGATAAGGCACAGGGTGTTTACGGATTGGTGATCGCCCCATTGGCACAGCTGCCAAAGAACAGCCGCATCGACATCAAGGCTCGTTACGACATGTATCAGCCTAACGGCAAGAACAATATGCAGAAGACGCAGTATGAGGCAGGTTTGAACTTCCATATCGGCAAGCGAATCAGCATCCTCACCGAGTATGCATTGGTGAATGACAAGACCCTCGCCAAGCACAATTACTCCATGGCAGATGCAGAGTTCTGCTTCAGATTCTAACAGATATGATAAAGGCTCGTTCCAGTGATTTGGAACGAGCCTTTATCATATATATGCTCAATCTCTTGCTAGAAAGAGTAAGAGAATCCGATAGACATGAACTCCTTGAACTGCCAATAGCTCTGATCATCCTTACGCTGCGCTCCATCGTCGAAACGAGGATAGAGGAAGATATTCGATGAAATATAGCGATTGAACTGGAAGGTAATCGTGTTTTCCCACTCTATCTCAGCACGCTTGTAAGTAGTGTATGCCCAGAGACGGGTCTTCCACTTCAGGTTCTCCATCACCTGCCAGGTAAGATCGAAGGTACACTCAGAACCGTAATCGGTCATACCATGCTGTCCCTCCTTCAATCCGTATCTTGTGGCAAGATCCTCACGGCCCACATACTTCCAGTTGAACGCCAGAGGAGCCAGATGGGCACTACCCTTCAGCTTGTGATCCAACCAATCTACCGTATAATCCATACCGACAGAGATATTCAGATTGAATGGTGAGAAGAAATCGGAATACACCATCTTGTCATTGCTCTTGTAACCATGGGCAAACTGAGTCTGCGCCACCATCTGGATGGTATAATACCATTTTCGGGATGCCTGAAGACCCAACTTGCTGGTGTATCGGATCAAGTCATCGGATGTCTTGAGCGAATGCACCGAGTCTCCCTTGGATGTCTGGTATCCCAATCGCATCTCCAGCTTGTTCTCCCACTTCACCTTCTGCTTGTTGTTGTAGTTCGCCATCATCGTTACGCGTCCCAACAGGGAGTAGTTACTCTCACCACCCTTATACCAGTTGTCAGACACATAGTTTTGCAGGAACTGCAGATAGTAATCACCTCCAAAAGTCCAGAAGTTAGGCTTGAAGATGACGATATCCGAAGGAGCAGCTTCCGGTTCGAAGACCTTAGGCGCCACCTCTTCAATGATGTCGCGCTTCGGCTTTTTGGTCTTTGTATCCGCCACGATAGGAGCGCCCACCTCTTCCAGATGTCGCTGCGTAGTCTTCACCAGGTCTGGCCGGTTGAGATAAACATCCATCAGGGTCTTATCGAGCATCACGCCCAGTGAATCGCCTACCCCACCCTCAGGACGGAGGCGCAGGAAATGGTTGGCAGGTGAACGATAATACGTAAGTGGCGTGAAGAGCATGGTATACCGGGAGTCATCCGATGACATCCGGGTAGAGTCGATACGCTCCCTGATATGAGCCAGCGAATCTACATAACTCTCCACCATCGATGGAGTTTTCACCACCGCTGTATGCCTGCGGGAACGCTGGGCATCCGCCGTCACAGCCCCCGCAACTAAAGCTAAAATGAGTAATCCAAATCTTATTTTCATTCCTTCATATACTAATTTGGGCACAAAGGTAACAAAATAATTCTAAATTCAACGCCATTCTTTACAAATATTTTGGCTAATTCATAATTTTATAGTAACTTTGCACCCAAATTATTCTAATTTAAATTATAAACATCGTGGCTGAAACAAAGTACATCTTCGTTACTGGTGGTGTGGTTTCTTCTTTGGGTAAAGGAATCATATCTTCATCCATCGGTAAACTTCTTCAAGCAAGAGGCTACAACATTACTATCCAAAAGTTTGACCCATACATCAACATCGACCCGGGTACGCTGAACCCGTACGAGCATGGTGAGTGCTACGTAACGGTAGATGGTATGGAGACCGACCTCGACCTCGGACACTACGAGCGATTCACCGGTATTCAGACTACGAAAGCGAATTCTCTCACCACAGGTCGTATCTACAAGGCAGTCATTGACAAGGAACGTCGCGGCGATTATCTCGGCAAGACCATCCAGGTGGTGCCTCACATCACCGACGAGATCAAGCGCAACGTGAAGCTGCTCGGCAAGAAGTATCACTATGACTTCGTTATTACCGAAATTGGCGGAACCATCGGCGACATCGAGAGTGCCCCATACATGGAAGCTATCCGACAGCTGAAATGGGAGCTGGGCAAGAACGCAGTCAATGTGCACCTCACCTATGTGCCTTATCTCAAGGCAGCAGGCGAGTTGAAGACAAAGCCTACCCAGCACTCCGTGAAGGAACTGCAGAGCGTAGGTATTCAGCCAGATGTTCTGATTCTCCGCACCGAGAAGCATCTCGATGAGGGAATCCTGAAGAAGGTGGCAAGCTTCTGTAACGTAGATATCGACTGCGTAATTCAGAGCGAAGACCTTCCTAGCATCTACGAGGTGCCTGTAAACATGCAGAACCAGGGCCTCGATACCGCCATCCTCCGCAAGATGGGCGAGCCTATCGGCGAGACACCAGCACTGGGTCCTTGGAAGACATTCCTCGACCGCAGAAACAAGGCTACAGAGGTGGTAAACATCGGTCTCGTAGGAAAATACGACCTGCAGGATGCCTACAAAAGCATCCGCGAGAGTCTCTCGCATGCCGGCACCTACAACGACCACAAGGTAAAGATTACATTCATCAACTCAGAATATCTCACAGAAGACAACGTGGCTGAGCAGCTGAAGGGTCAGGACGGTATCGTCATCTGCCCAGGATTCGGCCAGCGCGGCATCGAGGGCAAGGTTATCGCAGCCCACTATACCCGCACCCACGACATCCCTACCTTCGGTATCTGCCTGGGTATGCAGATGATCGTGATTGAGTTCGCCCGCAACGTATTGGGCTACAAGGATGCCAACTCTCGTGAGATGGATGAGAAGACTCCACATAATGTCATCGACATCATGGAGGAGCAGAAGAACATATCAAACATGGGTGGAACCATGCGACTCGGCGCCTACGAGTGCGTGCTGAGACAGGGCAGTCGCGTGTTCAACATCTATAAGAAGGAACATATCCAGGAGCGTCATCGCCATCGCTATGAGTTCAACAACGAGTTCCAGAAAGAATTCGAGAAGCACGGCATGATGTGCGTGGGCCGCAATCCGGAAAGCGACCTGGTAGAGGTAGTAGAGATCCCGGGCTTGAAGTGGTACATCGGAACACAATATCATCCAGAGTACCAGAGCACGGTATTGAAGCCACACCCATTGTTTGTTGACTTTGTAAAGACAGCCATCGCTAACAAGAAATAGCGGTTGGCTGGCTTCTGACAGCAGAATGGCATAACGTTTGCTGTCTCTTCAGAGAAAATAAAACAATAAAAATAATAATGAATAAGAACAACATTATCGGTTTCCTCCTGATTGCCGTAGTGCTGATAGGCTTTAGCTGGTACAACCAGCCTTCAGCCGAAGAGCAGAGAGCGGCATTCGTTCAGGACTCCATCGCCAAGGCGAAGCACGCCGAGATGGAAAAAGCCAGCAAGGCTGCCGCTGTTAAGCGCCAGGCGGATGCTAAGGCTAAAATTGAGGCAGACTCTACAGCCCTCTTCTATTCGGCGCTGAAGGGTCAGGCTCAGAAAGTAGTTTTGAAAAATGAGAAGGTTGAGCTGACTCTCAACACCAAGGGTGGTACTGTCGAAAAGGCAGTCATCAAGGGATACGTGGGTCACAACCTCAAGGTGAAAGATGGTTCTGCCGACCAGAAGGACGTTACACTCTTCGACGGCAACGACCAGAGCCTCAAGTTCATGCTCGAGGCGAAGGAGGCCAACATCATCACCAGCGATCTCTATTTCACACCATCTAACGTGACCGACAAGTCTGTCACCATGACTGCTGTGGCAGGTCCAGGCAAGACCCTCAGCATGACCTATACCCTCGGCGATGACTACATGCTCCACATGAGTCTGCAGGCAGAAGGTATGGCAGGTCTGTTCTCACCTAGCTGCAACAAGATGAGCATCGACTGGAGCGACAAGGCGCGCCAGCAGGAGCGTGGCTTCATGTTCGAGAACCGCTACACTACCCTCACCTATCATGAGGCAGAGGGCGGCACCGACCACCTGAACGAGGGCAGCGAGAAAATCGACGAGAAGATTGAAGAGACTATCGACTGGGTATCTTTCAAGAACCAGTTCTTCTCAGCCATCATGGTAGCCAAGGACAACTTCGACAAGGATGCCTTCATGACGTCTATCCCTCAGGAGAAGGGTTCGGGCTACCTGAAACAGTTCCAGGCTAAGATGAAGACTTCCTTCGACCCAACCGGCAAGAAGGCGTCTGAGTTTGAGTTCTACTTCGGTCCTAACGACTTCCAGATTCTGAAGAATACAGAGAAGGAGAGCACCTTCGGCAAGGATCTGGAGTTCCAGAAGCTCGTTTATCTGGGATGGCCTATCATTCGCTGGATCAACCGCTTCTTCACACTCTACGTATTCGACTGGCTGAGCAAGGTATTCCCAATGGGTATCGTATTGATTCTCATCACATTGCTTCTCAAGCTCATCACCTACCCTATGGTAAAGAAGAGCTATATGAGTTCTGCCAAGATGCGTGTGCTGAAGCCAAAGCTCGAGGCAGCTACCGCTCAGTTCAACAAGCCTGAGGACCAGATGCAGAAGCAGCAGGCGATGATGGCAGAATATGCCAAGTATGGTGTTAGTCCACTGTCTGGCTGCTTGCCAATGCTGATTCAGATGCCGGTATGGGTTGCGATGTTCAACTTCGTTCCTAACGCCATCCAGCTTCGCGGTGAGAAGTTCTTGTGGATGAGCGACTTGAGTACCTTTGACCCTATCTTCGAGTGGAACACCAACATCTGGTTGATTGGCGATCACTTGAGTTTGACCTGTATTCTCTTCTGCGTAGCCAACCTGTTGTACTCATGGATGACCATGCGCCAGCAGCGTGACCAGATGGTAGGCCAGCAGGCAGAGCAGATGAAGATGATGCAGTGGATGATGTATCTCATGCCATTGATGTTCTTCTTCATGTTCAATGACTACTCAGCAGGTTTGAACTTCTACTACTTCATCTCATTGTTCTTCAGTGCCGCAATCATGTGGACTCTGCGCAAGACCACCAACGACGAGAAACTTCTCGCCATTCTGGAGAAGCGCTACCAGGAGAACAAGAACAACCCTAAGAAGGCAAGCGGCCTTATGGCAAGAATGCAGGCCCTCCAGGAGTTGCAGCGCCAGCAGCAGGAAGAGATGATGCGTAAGCAGGCAGAACTGAACGAGAAAAAGAACAATCTCGGAAAATAAAGTTTTCCAGATAAAAACGAAAGCGTAATGATTACCAGTAAAAGGTGTTCATTACGCTTTTTTATTGTTATTTTATAGACTTATCATAAACAAGCAGGTGATTTCATGCTTTCCACAACAAAGTATATGGCCTTCAATGCTTGTGTTATGAGACTACAGGTGATTGGCGAACACGTAGGCAAACTTTTAAAAATAGAAAAAAACTTTAGATGCTTATCCTAACATTCCATGGCAAGCAATATATGGTATGAGAAATATGATTTCTCACGAATATGCCAATGTCGATGAAACTATCGTTTATGACACCATCAAAAACGGATTGCCTGAATTGAAAGTAATCATCGAAGATTTACTTCGTCAATATTAATCGGTATATAACATTACCCCCGAAAAGGTATAATTTGTTAAATGATATTATAAATTATACCTTTTCGGGGGTATTTTCATTTTTTATTCGTATATTTGCCACCGAAAGGGTATAATATAGTATTATTAATAGTAAGATTTTACCCGAAAGGGTATAAAAGAAATAATATATGAGCAATACATTATCGGCATACGTCAAGGAGATGCGCAAGCAATTCGGATTGACCCAGGTAGATTTAGCGGCGAAATCGGGCGTAGGGCTCCGATTCGTAAGAGAACTGGAGCAGGGAAAGGAAACATTAAGACTAGATAAAGTGAACCAAGTTCTCCTCCTGTTCGGTCAGGAAATCGGTCCCGTTCCTATCAGAAAAGAATAAAAATAGAGTATTATGAAACAAGGAAAGATTTATCTCTACGACCAATACGTAGGCCTGCTGACGGAAGACGAAACAGGCTTCACGTTCGCCTACGATGTCGGATATCTGGCATCGGAGGGAGCCGAGGCCGTAAGCCTGACGCTCCCGTTATCCGATGAACCCTACCACGATACCGTACTGTTCCCCTTCTTCGATGGACTGATCCCCGAAGGATGGCTGCTGAACATTGCAGAAAGCAGTTGGAAAATCAACCAGCGGGATAGAATGTCGCTCCTCCTCGCCTGCTGCAAGGATTGCATCGGAGCCGTCAGCGTGATCCCAGCAGAAGATCCTCCAGTAGAAGGAACGAACAGTTCAACTGTAGAAGGAACAAATGCTTCACCCCAAAACTAGAAAGGAAAAAGAAATATGGAGAAATGTCTATATTGCTATAAACCGCTCAAGCCCGGCCAGGTAGATTACCACCCCGCTTGCGCCCGAAAACTCTTCGGCACCAAGGAAGCCCCTGTCCTACCCTATGTTAGAAAGGAAATAGGCGACCTGGCTAAACAGGTAGTGCGTGCCCAGACCACCCTCACCGGTGTACAGGCAAAACTCTCTCTCGATGTGAACCCAGGCGGAAAGAACGAACCATCCCGATTTACCATCGTAGGACTCTGGGGGAAATACATCCTCAAGCCCCAAACCGATCGCTACCGCTGTCTTCCCGAAATCGAAGACCTCACGATGCATCTCGCCGAAGCTGCCAAAATCGCCGTGGTTCCCCATGGCTTGATTCGCTTTGCCGATGGCGAACTCTGCTACATCACCCGGAGAATAGACCGACTGGATGATGGAACCAAAGTACCGATGGAGGATATGTGTCAGCTGTCAGAGCGCCTTACCGAATACAAATACAAAGGTTCTTACGAACAGGTTGCCAAACTCATCAAGAAGTATTCCTCCTTCTCACAGCTCGATCTCGTGAACTATTGGGAGGTAGTCATCTTCTCGTGGATTACCGGCAACGCTGACATGCACCTCAAGAACTTCTCGCTCTATAACAACAGGAAACTGGGCTATGGGCTAACCCCTGCCTACGACCTGCTCTGCACGAAGATAGTGATGCCAGAAGATACCGAGGAACTCGCCCTGACGCTGAATGGAAGAAAAAGAAAGATTCTGAAATCAGATTTCATCAAGGTGATGACGGCATCAGGACTCAGCGAGAAAGTAATCAACAACATCGCTAAGAAGTTCCGTCGCTCCATCGTGAAATGGCTCGACCTGATAGATGCCTCTTTCCTGCCAGAAGGCATGAAGAAAGAATATAAGAAACTGATACTCAGCCGAGTCATGGCATTAAGATAAATTCTTTCTGTAATTCATTCTGCCAAGCAGAACAAACGAGAATAAAATAAACAAAAAACAAAAATAGTATAAACAAAACAGGAAATGAAGAAAATACTCTTATCACTTTTAGCAGCTATTGGCTTATCAACCAGTGGCTGCTCAGCACAAACTGGTCAATCATCAAAATCAGCCCCATCCGACGGCATCACCAAATTGGCTCCTCAAGCCTTTATCGACCAGGCAAAGGCAGATACAACCAGTATTCTCCTCGATGTCCGCACAGCGAAGGAATATGCAGAAGGTCATCTGGCTAATGCCCGACAACTGGATTACCTCAATACCGAGGCTTTCGATGCCGGCATCAAGCAGCTGGATAAATCCCGCACCTATTACATCTACTGCCGAAGCGGACGTAGAAGCCATGGTGCCTGCCTGAAAATGAAGAAGCAAGGCTTCAAGGTGTATGATATGGAAGGGGGCATCCTCAACTGGACAAAGCTCGGAATGCCGGTTGAAAGATAAAAAAGTACCTTTTCCAATATGCCCTTTTCAATACGCCCTGAAAGGGCAGAAGCTCCTAGCCCAGGGTAACACCCTGGGTATTATGGACATATACCCAAAACGCCCTGTAAGGGCAAAAGCTTTAAAAAGATAAGAAAGCTTTTGCCCTTACAGGTAGGGTGTTCAAAATCTATATAATTTTTCGACACGTTTTTTGTGTTAAAATACAAGTCAAGTCACACGAAATCAACGTGTTATAAATTTAAAAATGTGACGTTTTATAGTTCTGCGCAATATTCGTGTAGAATAATTATTGAATATCAGTTAGTTGAACCGATTATTCGACTAAAAACGTGCCATATTTTAAACGGATTTTGAACACCCTACCTTTCAGGGCGTGTGGATTACTTCTTCAGCACCGGCTCGCAGGTGATATCCACTCCGAGCTTCTTGAAGATCTTCTGATCTACATCACTCAGCATCACGGTGCAATGAGCCTGGCAGCCACGGAGCTTAGGCAATTGCTCCAAAGCTTTCTTGCAGTTATCATCATTCTCTGAGAGAACAGAGAGGGCTACAAGAACTTCATCGGTATGAAGACGAGGATTATGACCGCCGAGATAATTAATCTTAGTATGCTGGATAGGCTCAATCATCGACTGAGGAATCAACTTCAACTCGTGGTCGATACCAGCCAGATGCTTGGTAACATTCAAAATCAATGCTGCGCTACAACCCAGCAACTCGCTGCTATGACCGCAGATGATCGTACCATCCTCCAGCTCAATCGCAGCAGAAGTATGGCCCGTCTCCTTCTTATGATCCTTAGCCGCTACGGTTACCTTGCGATAAGCGGTAGTAATCTTAGCCTGCTTGAAGAGCATCTGAATCTTGCTGATTTCATCATCGTTGCAGGCACCAGCAGCCATCTTGTTGGTAGCCGCATAGTAACGGCGGATGATCTCATTCTTGGATGCCTCGCAGCAAGCCTCATCATCAGAAATACAGAAGCCCACCATATTCACACCCATATCGGTAGGTGACTTATAAGGATTGCTTCCGTAGATACCCTCGAACAGCGCATTGAGCACTGGATAAATCTCTACGTCACGGTTGTAGTTGATGGCAATCTTATTGTAAGCTTCCAGATGGAATGGGTCGATCATGTTCACATCGTTAAGATCGGCAGTAGCAGCCTCGTAAGCGATGTTCACCGGATACTTCAACGGGAGATTCCATACAGGGAATGTCTCAAACTTGGCATAACCAGCACGCACCCCACGCTTGTTCTCGTTATAAAGCTGGCTGAGGCAGACAGCCATCTTACCGCTACCAGGACCTGGAGCAGTAACAATCACCAGCGGACGCTCAGTCTCTACATAATCATTCTTGCCGAAACCCTCATCAGAAGCAATGAGATCTACATCGTGAGGATAACCCTCGATGAGATAATGGCAGTAAGTCTTGATGCCCTCACGCTCCAAGCGCTGCTTGAAGGCGATGGCTGCAGGCTGACCGTTAAAATGAGTAATAACAACAGAACCCACCATAAAACCACGGTTTTGGAACTCGCCACGCAGGCGAAGCACATCCTCATCGTAAGTGATACCCAGATCGGCACGCTTCTTGTTCTTCTCAATATCAGCTGCACTGATCACGATAACAATCTCGATGCTATCGCTAATCTTCTGAAACATGCGCAGCTTACTATCAGGCTGGAAACCTGGCAAAACGCGGCTGGCGTGATGGTCATCGAAAAGCTTACCTCCCAATTCGAGATAAAGCTTTCCATCAAACTGTGAGATTCTCTCCTTGATATGTTCGGACTGAATCTTCAGATACTTCTCGTTGTCAAATCCTATTTTCATTGTGTTTTATATATTTTGCGTGCAAAATTACAAAAAAAGTATCGTACTAACAAATCTTTTATCCGAAAAAATAGAAGAGAGCTGCTACATATAGGCTTTCTGCAACAACATACTCCCTACCAGGAAGCCCAAGACGAGGAAGATAAATATATACACCTCCTTATTGAGTACGAAATTCAAGACATGAAAATGCTTGTTGTCATACTCCGCAAGATGCTTTTTACAATCCATCCACATCAGGGAAAAAGCCCCCAATGCAATGGATAATATAATACATACTCCTACTATATCGGCTAGACTAGTCGATTGAAATAAAGAAAAAACTGTCATTTCGCAATTCATTTAAAAGTTAATAAGAATCATTATCATCTACTATTATTTAGCGATGCAAAGATAATGAAAATTTTATAACCTGACAGTTTCATTGCTCAAGAAAATAGTTTCATTCCTATCAAATAGGTGTTTCATTGGTAGGAATGAAACTGTTTTTCGCAGCATTCTACCGGTTTTTCCTAACCGAATCTCTCCATTGTCCCGGTGTAAATCCCGTCTTAGCCTTGAAGATCTTATAGAGATGGGCATGGGATGAGAAGCCGCATTCAGAAGAAATGGTATCATTGCTGTACCTACATTCTTCCAGCAGCATACGCTGTGCCTCCTTGAAACGGATATCGCTGAGCCAGATTCGGAAACTGCTCTTCAGATAATTCTCGAAATACAAGCTCAATTCATTGCGAGAAATTTGGAGCTTGGCAGAAAGAATTGGCATATTCACCGTACTGTCTCTGTAGCCACCCTTGTCACACCAGCTGGCTAGCAGCGATTCTATGATAGAGATTCTCTCTGAGGACAATCCCACCTCATCACTCACTTCCAGCACTTCAAGAGGTTCATCGGCAGTTTCCTGCTCCAGTCTCACCTCCGCAGGAATCATATTGTAGCCATATCCCAGAAAACTGATGGTAAAGGAAATCAGAGAAAAAAGCATCAGCGGTGCCACACAATAAAGAAACGGACGATAGCAGATAGCACCTACCATCGCCAAAAACAAAAATCCCACCATACCATAACTGGCATAGGCATATCTATCAAAAGGAAGCAAATCTTCCGTGGTGTTTTCCTCGATAATCTTTCGATGATATCGCATCTCGATAACCGTGGTATAAATGCAATATATGATGGTAACAGCAAACAATGCAAGCATCACATAAAGCCATTCACCCATATGCATTCCCCTAGGAGTATCTTTGTATCCGAAAAAGAAACAAATCAAAATCAATGCATAACTCACACAACCCACCAAGACAAACTTCTTCCGCCCACTCCGATAGCAAATTAAATTATAGGTAGCATAGGAAATTATGAAAGAGATTGGAGTATAGAAGAGAACATTGACAACAGCTCCAATCGCATCGCCTTTAGCACGGAAACCATAAACCATTTGCAAGACAAAATGCCCTGCAAGTACAAACATGGAAAAAGCAAGGAGCCAACGAGACACCTCGTAACGACGGTTGGACCAGCGAATCTGAAACCTAGACAAAACCAATATCAAGCCCAACATTGACACGATGATGCAGCAAGCAAACTGCACAAGAAACAATGTATTCATTTACTAAATATTTATATCTTTACTTATATTCCTGTAGATTTAGCATTTTAAGCTAAACATTATCATTTCTGTTGCAAATTTACGAAAAAAAACGCAGACTCTAGTAAAGAAAGAAGATAAATTTTGTTATCTCATTAATTTTCTGTAACTTTGCACGGAATATTTAGAAGATTGCAACAAATTATTAATAATATCTAAAAATATGATTAAAGCGATGATTTTGGCTGCAGCTGCTCTCACCATGGGAGCAAATACAGCCGATGCACAGACTATGATTGAGAAAAACGACATCAAGGTGGAGAACCACCTGATGACCCCAGAAGCTCTCTGGGCTATGGGTAGAATCGGTGCCGCAGAAGCTTCGCCTAACGGCAAGCAGGTGGTTTACCAGGTAGGTTACTACAGTGTAAAGGAGAACAAGGGTCACCAGATGCTCTTCATCATGGATGCCAATGGCAAGAACCAGAAGGCATTGACCACAGATGCCAAGAGCGAGACTGATGCTGCCTGGATCCAAGGCGGACAGAAGATTGCCTTCATCCGTGGCGGACAGCTCTGGAGCATGAACCCAGACGGTACTGGCAGAAAGCAGCTCACCAACGATGAGTTGGGCATCCAGGGATTCCGCTTCTCTCCAGACGGCAAGAAGGTGATCCTCATCAAGGAGTTGCCTTATCACGGAACCATCAAGAAGAATCCTTCTGATCTTCCTCTGGCTACAGGTCGCCTCGTTACCGATATGAACTATCGCCACTGGGATCACTACGTAGAGAGCATCCTTCATCCTTTCGTGGCAGATGTCGCTGAGGATGGCACCATCAACGCTGGCGAGGATATCCTGAAGGATGAGCCTTTCGAGTGCCCTATGGCTCCATTCGGTGGCATCGAGCAGTTAGCTTGGAGTCCGGATTCCAAGACTATTGCCTATACCTGCCGCAAGAAGGAGGGCTTGCAGTATGCCATCTCTACCGATTCAGACATCTACCTATATAATATAGGTACGCGCGAGACCAAGAACCTCTGCAAGGAGGCTGGTTATGTAGAGCCTAAGATTGATGCAACCAAGAGTATGAAGAACCAGGCTGTGAATGCACCTGAGAATCTGAAGAACAATCCCGGTTACGACATCAACCCTCAGTTCTCTGCCGACGGCAAGTACATCGCTTGGCAGAGTATGGCCCGCGACGGATACGAGAGCGACCGCAACCGCCTCTGTGTCTATGAGCTTGCTACCGGCAAGAAGAACTATGTATCAGACAAGTTCGACTCCAGCGTAGAGGGCTTCGTATGGAACAAGGACAACAAGAGCCTCACCTTCATCGGTGTATGGCACGGAACCCTGAACCTCTATCAGGCTAACTTCAAGGGCGAAGTAAAGCAGATTACCAATGAGTGGGCAGACTACGGAAGCATCGCTCTTGCCAACAACGGCAACAAGCTTCTCGCTACCAAGGCCAGCATGAGTCACCCTACTGATATCTACATCGTAACTCCAGGCAAGGATGCCAAGAGCACCAAGGTAGAACAGATTACCCGTGAGAACGACCACATCCTGAGCCAGTTGAATATGGGTAAGTGCGAGCAGCGCTGGGTAAAGACTACCGACGGCAAGCAGATGCTGGTATGGATCATGCTGCCAGCCAACTTCGATGCCAGCAAGAAGTACCCTACCCTTCTCTTCTGCGAGGGCGGTCCTCAGAGTCCGGTCAGCCAGTTCTGGAGCTATCGCTGGAACATTCAGATCATGGCAGCCAACGGTTACGTCATCGTATTGCCTAACCGCCGTGGTCTTCCAGGTTTCGGAAGTGCATGGAACGAGGAGATCTCAGGAGACTGGACCGGTCAGTGCATGAACGACTATCTTTCTGCCATTGACGATGCAGCCAACAATCTTCCATACGTAGATAAGGATCGTCTGGGCTGTGTAGGTGCCAGCTTTGGTGGTTTCTCAGTATATTATCTTGCTGGTCATCACAACAAGCGTTTCAAGGCATTCCTCGCTCACGATGGTGCTTTCAATCTGGAGAGCATGTACACAGATACCGAGGAGGCTTGGTTCTCTAACTGGGAGTATGATGATGCTTACTGGAACAAGGATCAGAGTGCCAACGCCAAGAAGACTTACGAGAACAGTCCTCACAAGTTTGTAGATAAGTGGGATACTCCAATCCTCTGCATCCACGGCGAAATGGACTATCGCATCAATGCCAACCAGGGTATGGGCGCCTTCAATGCCGCTCGCATGCGTGGTATTCCAGCCGAACTCCTCATCTATCCTGATGAGAACCACTGGGTACTGAAGCCACAGAACGGCGTGCTCTGGCAGCGCACCTTCTTCGGATGGCTGGACAAATGGTTGAAGAAATAATCTTTTGAAAGAAAAAGGAAAACGATATTGGTAAAAGCCAATTTAATAAAAAAAAACGAGGTATCAGGCGTAACCTGTTACCTCGTTTTTTCTTAAAGACTTTTAAGCCATTTTTTACCAGATTTTGTACTCAACCAAATATTCAGTATCAAAGCTACTACTCCGGTACCAGCCAATGTCATAATTAATGCTTCCATATCTTTACATTTTAGAAATTCTATACCCAACCGCAGACAACAAACTGGTGGTAATCAAACCTGTAACGAAGAGCCAAACAGCAGTAGTTGTTACATCTTCCTTTAAAAACATAGTTACTACATCTCCCACAACCATAGCAGTGAAAGTTGCCTTAGCCAAATCATAGAAGAATTTACTTAAGTTCTCACGGCTAAATCTTAACTTTTCTCTATCTTCCCGAGATGTCATACGCTTTTATATTTAAAACACGGCAAAAATACAACTTTCTTTTCAGACTAGCAAAGAAAAAAGAGTTTTTTTAAGAAATATGAAAAAAAAAAATCTTGCTTTGAACGTGTCAAAGCAAGATTATATATACGAATTAGCTTACGCGAAGAAGATTGGTTTGGGTATGCTCGTTGCAGCTC
>URYG01000018.1 GCA_900551985.1 uncultured Prevotella sp.
TGAGGAATCCGCTGACGCTCAGGCTGAGGCGCAAACCTGGTATAGAATAGTTGTCGATGCGGGCAGCACCGGCATATACATTGCCAATCTTGTATTCATAAGGACTTGTTGCTCCATAATGAACGAAACAGTTGTGACCGAAACGCTCAGCATCGAGACCCGATGTGAAGATGGCCTCATAACGCCAGTCCTTCAACTTACCCCACAGGGAAATACCCACCTGGTGCCAGGTGTTAGGAAGGATTTTTGCTTCGCCCTCTGAACGGTAAACAGAGAAGAAATTGTTTGGCATGTGATAGGCATTGATCTCGCCAACTGGAATGATGATTTCACCAGCCTTGACATTGAACTTGCCACCCCAGAAAGCTTTGTTGAGCCAGAACTGCTCAAGGGCAACCTCACCGCCACGCTCTGTCTCAGCCTCGTATTCACCACTTTCATCAGCATCGATTTCTACTGCATTCTCTGTTCCACCATGCTCGAACTCAATCTCCATTCCCATGGTCCAGCCCTTTCCGAAATCATAGCCCAGATTGAGGGTTACGTGTGGCAAGTCGAAACGTCCATGGCTGTCATCGTCCTTATAGGTGGCAGGGTCTCTGTAACGGTTGAAATGCTGGCTATAGAAGTTGCGGCTCATCACGGCCTCTCCATAACCACCAATGGTAAATCGGGGTTTTGCTGCTGTACTGTCTGTGCAACACTGTTGTGCACTTGCTGTTGCCAAACCGGCAACGAGGGCAGCGGACATCAATCCAATTCTTAAACTGTTCATCTTTATTATTTTATTATTATTATTTTCGTATTATCCTTATATATAAAAGAAAAGAGCGCGATATCTGCTTGCGGTCTCGACACTTTAGAGGCCTAGTATCTCCTTAAGGCGATAATGCCAGTAAGGAATTACGCAGCTCTGCCGCTGGAGAGTCATAAGCATCACCGCGCTCTTTCTCGATTTCGGGTGCAAAGGTACGGTGTTTTAAAAAATCTTGCAATACCTAAAAATCGGTAAACATTGGCATCCCCATTTCTAGGTATTGCGTGTTTCGAAACTTTTTTGTATATTTGCAACCGAAATAGAAACATGATGAATGTTCTAAATACAAGGATGTTTGCATTTAAGGATTGAACAAGATGAAAAATCAGAAGATGTATGAGGCTGACGACAAGATGATCAGCATCATTAGAGACAATTACAATATCTTGCAGAGCCTGGGTAGCTTCGGCATCAACCTGGGATTCGGCGACAAGACGGTAAGGGAAGTCTGCGATGAGCAGAACGTGGATACCTACACCTTCCTTGCCGTGGTGAACTTTACGATTAATGGTTACAAGGAGTACGACAATGCCGACCGCTTGTCGTTGCCGACCCTGTTGCATTATCTCAAGGCATCGCATGCCTACTACATAGATTTCCAGTTGCCGTTTATCCGCAAGGAACTGGTGGAAGCACTGGATGAAAACGACAATCTGGCACGACTAATCCTGAAACTCTATGATGATTATGCCCATAGCATCACCAATCACATGAAATATGAGGAGAAGATGGTTTTCCCTTATGTTCAGGCACTTATAGAAGGTAATGCCAATACCAACTTTGATATTGAAACCTTCTCGAAGCACCATGTGCAGGTGGAAATGAAGCTGAAGGAACTCAAGAGCATCATCATTAAGTATCTGCCATCTGATGGTCTGCGCAACAACCAGCTCAGTGCCACCCTCTATGATATCTACAACAACGAGGAGTGGCTTACGCATCACTCTGAGGTGGAGGAAGAAATCTTTATACCTGCCGTAAGAAATGCCGAGCGGAAACTGAAGCAGAATGATGTGAGTGCCAAGATTTCGAGCATGATTAACCAGACTCCGAACAACGACGAGCAGTTGAGCGACCGAGAGAAGGATGTAATCATTGCACTGGTTCAGGGTATGTCGAACAAGGAGATAGCCGACCATCTCTTTATCTCCGTGAATACGGTGATTACCCATCGCCGAAACATTGCCCGAAAGCTTCAGATTCATTCTCCTGCGGGTCTGACGATTTTTGCCATCGTGAACAATCTGGTTGATATTTCTACGGTGAAACTCTAGTTTTGCTTAGAAAAAACGACCTTTGAAATGTTATTTTTTATAAAATGATAGTGCCTTCCCTGCTGCTTGCGGGGAAGGCACTATCATTATATGTAGGTATGTGAAAGGGTGGCATCATCATTTTGGGGGATGCTCCTAAGCGTTAAATCTTGTTGATATCCACATATCCGTGCATCACGGCATAGATGGTGAGCGAAGAAACGCTCTTGATACCCAGTTTTTCCTGGATATTCTTGCGGTGGGTAATCACTGTGGTGGTACCGATGAAGAGCTTTTCGGCTATTTCCTTGTTGATTTTGCCCTGTGCCACCAGCGAGAGTACCTCGATTTCCCTATCCGTAAGGGCTTTCTCCTTGGATTCTGCGGAATCCATCTGCGGGATGTATTCGCCGTGGGGATGTCCAGAACGCTGCAGGCTGATCAACTGTCGGATGAGCTTTGATTCCGGTATGTTGATGCAGATGCAGTGGAATCCCTGCAGCTGTGAGTTGAGGTCGTTGCAGGGGGTAAGCACGATGGTATGGGGGCGATGCGCCTCTTCGATGAAGAAGTTGCGGTGAGCCAGAAGAATCTGCATCGACACAAAATAGTGCATGAAACGTTCGGGTGCATTCGACTCAAATTCGCCGAATGTACCGAAGATGCTGATCTTTACCATCGGAACGACACTCTCCAGCAGTCCCTTGAGACCCAAGGCTGCCAGCGTATTGTTATCTACAATGGCGAGTTCGGGCATCGCCTTGCCTGCCATTGCTTTCTTCATTTCTTCGTTCATCATATTGCTCTGATATATCTGTTATCTGTTTACAGGAATGGGGTGAGGAACTTTGCCGCAAACCATCCCCTGAATCTTTGCCATCCGGTGCGCCACTTGCGCCAGTTCTGCTCGTTGAGCAGGAAACTGTCTTTTTTCTCCCTGTCAAAGAGGCGGTCGAGCTGGTGGGTAGTGCACGAATCCACAATCACGGCATTCTCTTCGTAATCCCATCGCAGGCTTCGGGCATTGAGGTTGGCGCTGCCTACGGTGCAGAACTTGCCATCCACCATGATGATCTTGGTATGATGGAAGCCCGGCGTGTACATCCATACATGGCAGCCAGCCTTCATCAGCTTGTGGGCATTATAGAATCCGCAATCGGGAGTGAGCGGGATATCGCTCCTGGTAGAAAGCATGATCTCTACCTTGACGCCTCTTTTAACCGCCCGCTTCAATGCCTTCTTGAGCTTGGGACTCAGAGTGAAGTAGGGGCTGATGATCTTGATGCTGTCCTGGGCATCGTTGATGGCATTCACATAGAAGTAGCGGATGATATCCTTCGTGATATGCGGCTCACGGTTGATGATGCCCACCGTCTTGTGATAGGCTGTGGCGGTAGTATCGGGCTTGAGATTCTCTACCAGGTAGTCTTCCTTCTCCTTGCGGTAATACTCTTCGCCGTCGATATGCTGTCCGCTTACTTTGTTCCACATCTTGAGGAAGATCTTCTGCAGGGTATTCACCTCGCTGCCGTCGATGCGACAGTGCATATCATGCCATTCGCCTACTACCTTCGTACCTTTTATATAATAGTCGGCAACGTTCATACCGCCGGTGTAGGCAATCTGACCGTCGATGACTACAATCTTACGGTGGTCGCGGTTGAAAACGGCATGCACCCATGGAAACTTCAGGGGCTTGTATTCGTAGATTTCGATGCCGTTGGCACGGATTTCCTTGAGATGACGCTTTCGCAGCGGCTTGTTGTTGGATGAGTTTCCGAAACCGTCGTAGAGGGCTCTTACCTTGACACCCTGCTTCGCCTTTTCAGCAAGAAGGTCGAAGAGGAGGGAGGCGATGCTGTCGTTGCGGAAGTTGAAGTATTCCAGATGCACACTGTGCTTAGCCTGGCGGATGGCCTGAAACATATCATCGAATTTCTCCTGTCCGCTCATCAGGAGCGTAACAGAGTTATCGTGGGAAAAGCTGACACCCTTCCCACGAAGCTGGTTGACTATCAATGAATCGCTGGTCTGTGCGCTGCACAGCGAACTGACCAGTGATAGCGTTATCGCTAGAATTATCTCTCTGAATTTCATTTTTTGTTATACCATGCAGGCATAGTGATCTACGATGCCTTTCAAATGATTATCCTTATCTACTACGAGTACCGTATGTACCTTGTACTTGTGCATGATGCGCTGAATCTCCGAAATCTTTGTCTTTGGAGTCACCATCTTCGGAGTGGTGGTCATGATGTCGCTCACGGTCTTGTTGAAGAATTCAGCCTGCCACTTCTCCATGGCACGGCGGATATCTCCATCGGTAATCAGACCGATGACGCGCTGGTCTTCATCGAGCGAGATTCCCAGTCCGAGCTTACCCTTGCTCACGTGGATGATGGCCTCGCCCAGGTGCATCTCCTTAGGGATGATAGGCATGTCGTCGCTGCGCATCACGTCTTCGGCTGTGGTGAGGAGACGCTTACCCAATTCTCCGCCCGGATGGAACTGGGCAAAGTCGCGAGGCTTGAAGTGGCGTACCTGCATCAGGGCTATCGCCAGGGCATCGCCCATGGCGAGAGCTGCCGTGGTGCTGCTGGTAGGAGCAAGGTTGAGCGGACAAGCCTCCTTCTTCACCTTGACGGTGATGTGATGGTTGGAGTACTTTGCCAGCAATGAATTCGGATTGCCCGTTATGGAGATGATAGGTATATTCATGTGGAGCACCATCGGGATGAAGCGGAGCAGTTCGTCGGTCTGACCACTGTTGCTCAGTGCCAACACCACGTCCTTATCGGTCATCACGCCGAGGTCGCCGTGATATACATCCAGCGGGTTGATATAGAAAGCCGGTGTACCAGTAGAGGCGAGGGTAGCTGCAATCTTGGCACCCACGTGTCCGCTCTTGCCCACACCCGTAACGATAATCTTGCCTTCGCAATGATACATCATATCTACTGCCTTTTCAAAATTGTCGTCCAAATAAGGTATTTGGTCGAGGATGGCTTGCGCCTCGTCGCGGAGAGCCTGCTCGCCATAATTTCTTATTGTTTTATCATCCATTATTTCATCAATTCTTCTATAAGTGATTCAAGTTTATTTAACTCTAGCATGTTGGCTGCATCACTCTTGCCATGATCAGGGTCTGGATGTACCTCGAAGAAGTAGCCGGTGGCACCGAAAGCCTTGGCAGCCATAGCCATAGCTGGCACAAACTTGCGGTCGCCCACGGTCTTGCCATCGCCTGCGCTTGGTCGCTGTACGCTGTGGGTGCAGTCCATGATGACGTTTGGAACAATCTCCTTCATATCCGGGATGTTTCGGAAATCTACCACGAGATTGTTGTAGCCGAAGCAGTTGCCACGCTCGGTGAGCCATACTTCGCTGGCTCCGCTGTCCAAAGCCTTTTCTACAGGATACTTCATATCTCTTCCGCTCAGGAACTGAGCCTTCTTGATGTTGACAATCTTGCCGGTCTTGGCAGCCGATACGAGCAGGTCGGTCTGGCGGCAGAGGAAGGCTGGTATCTGGAGGATATCGCATACCTCGCCCGCTGCTTCAGCCTGATAGCTCTCGTGGATATCAGTGGTGATGCGAAGTGCGTATTTCGCCTTGATGTCGCTGAGCATCTGCAGACCTTTCTCCAGACCAGGGCCACGGAAAGAGTGGATGCTGGTACGGTTGGCCTTATCGAAGGATGCCTTGAATATGATGTCGGTCCCTAAGTTCTGGTTGATACGAACGAGTTCCTGAGCTACTGTATCCAGTAGTTCCATCGACTCGATGACGCATGGTCCTGCAATGAATGTTGCCATAATTATAGTATTTATTGTTATTTCTTCCTTATTATATCTCTATTTGCGTGCAAAGTTATTAATAATTCGTGAAAAACCCAAGAATAAAGTGCGTTTTTTAAGATTATCAGCTTGATGAAGTATCTTTTTTTCCTTTTCTTTGCGATATTTCACCGAAAATCATTACATTTGCAGTGCATTTAAAAAATACGACAATGAACATACTCATAGCAGACAGTGGCAGCACCAAGACCGACTGGTCGTTGATAGACGGACAAGGTCAAGTAGTGATGACCTGCAAGACGCAGGGCATCAATCCGATTCACATGCAGGATGCTGAAGTGCTTCAGATTCTGAAGTCGGAACTCATCTTGCCGGAATCCCCCCAGGAAGTGTATTTCTATGGCAGCGGTGTGACCGAGGCGATGAAGCCCCGTATGAACTCCCTCTTGCAGCAGGCTTTTCCTGGAGCCAAGGTAGAAGCTGAGGGGGATATGATAGGAGCGGCAAGAGCGCTCTTCGGCAACAAGCCTGGCATCGCATGTATCCTGGGCACGGGAGCCAACAGTTGTCTCTATGATGGTTGTCGCATGGTGATGAATACGCCACCATTGGGTTACATCCTGGGCGACGAGGGTAGTGGTGCCGTACTGGGCAAGTTGTTCCTGAACGGCATTTTCAAGGGCACCTTATCTTCTGCCATCCAGAAGAAGTTTTTAGATTGGTCGGGCTTGGATTATCCTGCTATTATAAATAAGGTGTATCGCGAACCCCTTGCCAACCGGTTCCTGGCATCCCTCTGTCCTTTCATCTCGCAGCAGATAGCCGAGGGCGAGATGCATGAGAATGGAACCGACGAACTGAATGATGCAATGGCCCTGTATCGGGTGGTGCTTGGCAACTTCAATGATTTCTACGAGAAGAATCTCCTGCCTTATATCAAATATGTGAAGGCGAGTGCCGAAGACATCTCTCAGTTGGAACCGGGGGTGAAGGCCTGGGATTTATCCTTAGGCGAGGAAATGCCAGCCGTGGGCTTTGTGGGCAGTATTGCCCATTACTTCGAGGCACCATTGCGGAATGTGATGTGCGATGAGTTCCATCTCAAGATTGCCAAGATACTGAAAGCCCCTATGCCGGGACTGATTCTGTATCATTCTCAGCAAGGAAAGCAGGTTTAGCTTTTTTTGTGAAAAGTATCAGAATTTAAGAAAATCATGCACCAAAATAGATAAAATGCTCTGTTTTGGTGCTTTTTTTGTTAAGAAATAGGGTTTATGAAACATTTTATACCTATTTCTTTAACAATAATACCCCTATGTGTATTTGTTTTTTTATTATCTTTGCCCCATCAAAAACAAAATTCACAACGATAAATCAAGGAGTGTCGGTCTTCGGAGTGGCTCCACCTTATTTATAATGGCAATATTTACCTACCCGATGATAGGAACAATATTAAACCAAAAACGAACAATTATTAATTTAAACCTAAAGTAATTATGAGAAAAACATCTCAGAAATTCTCGCAGAGCCGAATGCTCTGTAAGGTTGCGCTGGTAGCCCTCATGTTGGCGCTCCAGGCAATGCTAGGAATCGGAGCAGGTGTCCTCTATGCTCAAACGGTTAAGGGTACTGTTATCTCTGGCAGTGACAATGAACCACTGATTGGTGCAAGTGTCATGGTGCAGGGAACGAAGAATGGTGCCGTAACCGACCTGGATGGTAACTTTGCCATCTCAGCAAAGAACGGACAGACTCTCGAAGTTTCTTACCTGGGCTTTATCACCCAAAAAGTGAAGGTTACAGGTTCGGTCATCAACGTGACTCTCCTCGAAGACAAGCAGTCGCTCGACGAGGTGGTTGTCGTAGGTTATGGTGTTCAGAAGAAAAAGCTGGTGACAGGTGCCAACATCAACGTGAAGGGTGATGACATTGCCAAGCTGAACACTTCCAATCCTCTTCAGGCTCTTCAGGGTCAGACTCCTGGTATGAGCATCATCTCAACTTCCGGTCAACCGGGTTCCGGTTTGAAGGTGAACATCCGTGGTATGGGTACCGTGAGTGGTTCTGATCCGCTTTACATCATCGATGGTGTACGTGGAGATATCGCTTCTCTGAATCCTGCCGACATCGAGAGCATCGATGTGTTGAAGGATGCTGCATCTGCTGCCATCTATGGTTCCCAGTCTGCCAATGGTGTGGTTCTTATCACTACCAAGGGTGGTAAGGAAGGTCGTGCCGTGGTCAGCTTCGACGGTTATGTGGGTTGGCAGAACAAGCCACGCAGCATTGATATGCTGAATGCCAAGGAGTATATGACTATCCTGGATGAGGCTGCCATCAACTCGGGCAAGAATGCATACGACTGGAGCAAGTACAAGAGTATCTATGATGCCAATGGCGAATTGATTGATACCGACTGGGTAGATCAGATGTTCGTGAAGAATGCCAAGACTTCTTCTTATAATATAGGTGTAAATGGCGGTAGCAAGACTGCCAATTATGCCTTGACTCTTGGTTATATGAACCAGGAGGGTATTGTTGGCGGCAAGGACGTCAGCAACTATGAGCGTTACAACTTCCGTGTCAATTCCGACTGGAAGGTGAAGGATTGGTTGAAGGTGGGTGAGCAGATCAGTTTCATCTATACCCAGAATACGGGTATCGGTGTGGGCAATGCTTACAACAACTCTTTGCGCAGTGCCTTCAATACCTCTCCATTGTCACCAGTCTATAGTGACAACAACAAGTTCGGTTCTCCTTATAATGATACCAGCAACAGTGACTGGTATAATGCCGATGGCAACCCTTACGGTTTGATGATGACCAACAACAACAATCAGACTAATGCGGCTCGCTTCACCGGTAATGTGTATGCGGAGATTGAGCCTATTAAGAATCTGAAGTATCGCACCGTAGTAGGTTACGAATATTATTCAAGCGATTACCGTTCGTTTACTCCTCTCTATCAGTTCTCTATCTATAGCTATAACACAGCCAACCGTACCAGTGTGAACCAGAATATGGGACATAACTGGCAGTTGACCTGGACCAACACCCTGTCTTACGACTTTAAGGTGAAGGAGCATAGCATCACAGCTTTGGCTGGTATGGAATCCTGGCGCTTTGATGGCGTTGGCGTAAGTGCATCCAATGCCACCTTGAAGAGCGGCTTTGCCGATTGGAGTCATGCTTATGTAAGCAATGGTACAGCTGCCACTGCTACCGATGGTCTGGGTGCCAGCGGTGCTCCTTCTCTGTCACAGCGCATGGTGAGCTACTTCGGTCGTGTAAGCTGGAACTGGAAGGAAACCTATATGGCTACAGCTACCCTGCGTGCTGATGCCTCCTCTAAGTTTGCCCGTGGCAACCGTTGGGGTTACTTCCCATCTGTTTCTGCCGGTTGGATTGTTACCAATGAAAAGTGGGTGAAGCCTCTGCTTAATGTGCTTGATTACGCCAAGGTGCGTGCAAGCTGGGGACAGGTGGGTAACCAGAATATTGGTGACTTGATGTTTATTTCTCCTATCTCAACATCGGGTGCTTACTATAATTTCGGTAATGCTTTGGGTGCTGCCGGCCAGTCTAGTTTCTATGGTGCTTACGAAAGCCGTCTGTCTAACGAGAAGGTGAAGTGGGAAACTTCAGAGCAGTTGGACTTAGGTTTGGATCTGCGCCTGTTGGGTAAGTTGAATGTCAACATCGACTGGTATAAGAAGACTACCAAAGACTGGTTGCTGGTTAAGCCTATCCCAGGTACAGCAGGTACCGGTGCTCCTTATTTCAATGGTGGTGACGTAGAGAATATGGGTGTTGAAATTGGATTGGGTTGGAATGACAACATCGGAAAGGATTTCAACTACTATGTGAATGTCAATGGTGCCTATAATAAGAATAAGGTGGGCAGCATCCCAACATCAGATGGTATCATCCATGGTACCGACGGTAACGGTCAGCTCTATGATAACTCAACCGAGTTCTACCGTTGCAGCAATGGCGAACCAATCGGTTACTTCTGGGGTTACAAGACCGCTGGAGTCTTCCAGAACCAGCAGGAAATCGACGAGTGGGTAGCGGCAGGCAATGGCGTGCTCCAGGGTTCTTCGGTAAGACCTGGTGACGTGAAGTACTATGATATCAATCATGATGGTGCCATCAATGATGCCGACAAGGTAAACCTGGGCAATGGTATGCCAGACTTTACCTACGGTTTCTCTGTCGGTTTCGACTACAAGGGACTCGACTTCTCTGTAACCGCCAACGGTTCAGTAGGCAACGACATCGTTCAGAGCTATCGTAATGTGGGTGCCAAGACAGCCAACTACACCTCAGCCATCCTGCAGCGCTGGACAGGTGAGGGAACCTCCAACAAGTATCCACGTGTAACAGAGACCAATGTGAACTATCAGTTCTCCGACCTCTTTATCCAGGATGGTGACTTCCTGAGAATCAGTAACATCACCTTAGGTTATGATTTTGCCAAGCTTCTGCGTCAGAAGTTCGTATCTCAGGCCCGTTTGTACTTCCAGGTTCAGAATGCGTTTACCTTTACCAAGTATGATGGCATGGACCCAGAAATCGGTTATGGTGTCAACAGTTGGGCATCAGGCGTAGATTTGGGTTACTATCCACGTCCACGTACCTTTATGGTAGGTTTGAATCTTAAGTTCTAATTTAAAGGAGATATCATTATGAAGACAAATAAAATAAAGATAGCCGCTTTGGGTATTTTGGCTATGGGAGGTCTGGCATCTTGCAGCGACAGCTGGATGGATGTGGCTTCCAAGACAGAATCGAATTCCGGCAATTACTATAAGAGCCAGGAGGACGGACTTCGCTCGCTCTATGCCTGCTACGACGGTTGGCAGCGTACGGTTTCTGATGGTCCTACGTTCACGGTCTATCAGTTGACCGAGACGATGAGTGACGAGTGTTTCGGCGGTACGGGTAACAACGATGGTCGCAATACGCAGATTCTCGACCGTTTCGATATGAATCAGGCACCATCTTATACGGATATGCACGAAATTCTGTGGAAGAGCTATTATGCAGCCATCTTCCGCTGCAATGAGTTTATCGACAAGGCAGAGGGCATCTCCTGGGATGATGAGAATGCAAAGAACACCTATCTGGGTGAGACCCATGCCCTTCGTGCCCTGTGTTATTTCGATATGCTTCGCCTTTGGGAGAACATCCCGTTGCTGGAGCATGCTACCAGCGAGGTGGTGGCTCAGGCTGATCCAGATTCAGTATATAGTCTGGTGTTCAGAGATTTGAAGTATGCCATCGAGCATATTCCAGCCAATGCTTATCCTAAGAAGGATGCGGCTACCAACGATGGCCATATCACCAAGTATGGTGCCGAGGCGATTCTGGCTCGCGCGTACCTCTTTTATAGTGGCTATTATGGCAAGGAGCCTGATCAGTTGGGCTTGACCAAGGCGGATGCGCTGGCAGCCTGCGAGGATATCATCGCCAGTGGCGAGTTCAGTCTGGTTCCACGATTCAAAGACCTGTGGCCAGCTTCTTCTGATGACAAGAGTGGTGACCACGTAGGACTTTGGGCACATGAAAACTCATCTTGGGCGGGTGTTGGAAATCCTGAAACTGTACTCTCCATGAAGTTCAACTATACAGCCGACTATAATGGCAACAACGATGGTAACCGTTTCCAGGTGATGATCGGCATGCGTACCGGTAGTCTGGTCTATGAAGGCTATGGTCAGGGTTGGGGTGCATGCACCGTTACACCATCCATTGCTTCTGCCTATGCTATAGGCGATACCCGCCGTTCTGCCTCTATCATCGATGCTTCTCAGTTAAAGGATTACGAGAGCACCTATCTGGCAGACCAGCGTGAATACACAGGTTATTTCGTGAAGAAATATACCACCTTGTCTAAGCACGAGGCTGCAGGCGACGGCAAGTTGCAGCATTATACAGAGACAGTAGGTGCGGGTGACTTCCAGATCAGTCAGTTCCAGGATTGGGTACTCGTCCGTTACGCAGATGTCTTGCTGATGGCAGCAGAGTTGGGCAGTCCTAATGCCCAGTCTTATTTTGACCAGGTTCGCAAGCGTGCTTATACCGAGGATGATGGCACCACTTTGAGTGGCAACTATTCTCAGCAGACAGCTACCAAGGAGAATATCCTGAAAGAGCGCAAGCTTGAGTTTGCCTTCGAAGGTCTTCGCTATTGGGACCAGCTCCGTCAGGGAGTGGAACAGGCTGCCAAGGAGATTGCCGGTTCTTGGGAAGTGAAGGATGGTGGCGAGAAGACTACCGTATCCATCAATGCCGAGAATATCATCAAGAAACGTGGTCTGATTCAGATTCCTATCACAGAGATTGGTCTTTCTCATGGACTCCTGAAGCAGAATCCAGGTTGGTAATTCTAACTTTTTAAAGTATTGGTTTTATGAAGATTATAAATAAAATATATTCGCTTTTGGCAGCAGTCATGATTCTCTTCATGGCGAGCTGCTCTCCAGACGAGTTTGGTTTGGGCGATAAGAACTTGTCTTCTGAGGATTTGGCTGAGAACATCGCCTTCACGATTTCCCACGACGAAAGCAATCCTAATATCGTCAAGTTCAAGAGTCTGTTGCCATCGAGCTATTCTGTGGTCTTTGATACACCTCAGGGCCGTTTCCAGCAGGATGAGGTGAGTCTGAAGATTCCTTTCAATGGTACTTATCAGGCACGTATCGGTGTTGAAACCCGTGGCGGTTTCCTCTGGGGACCTTACGCTGAATTCAAGGTGGATGATTTCTGTGCCGAATTCGTTACCGATCCTCTCTGGACCTATCTGAGTGGCGGTGTAGGCAAATCCAAGAGATGGAAGTTGGATATCGATGCCAATAGCATCACCAAGCATTCTGACCTCTGGGCAGGTCCACTCGGTTTCTGGGGTATGGATGATGACTGGAGTACCTGTATGATGGGACAGACTGCTGCTGCAGGTGACCATTGGAACTGGACTCCTGATATCGCTGGTAACTCCTGGGTAATGTCGGCTATCGACTATGGTTATATGGAGTTCGACCTGATTGGCGGTGCCCATGTCACTGTATATAATGCAGAGACCGGCGAGACCTTCAAGGGTACTTACATGCTGGATACAGACAATCATACCGTTACCTTCTCGGATGCGGAATTGCTCCACAATTCTGGTCATGACAAGCTCGTTACCAACTGGCGTAGCGGACTGAAGCTGATGGGTCTTGCCAACGACCGTTTGCAGATTGCAGCCATTCGTGATAACTCTGATGAAGGCAAGTGCTTGCTTTGCTACAACTTCGTTTCTGGGGAATACTGGGACAACTGGACTCCTACTGTGGCAGAGAATACGAATGTGAAGCCAACATTGATGACTGACTGGCGCGACTGGGTAGAGCAGAAGACCAATAAGGAAATCACCTACAAGTTGGCTAATCCTGATAATGAAGAGGGTCAGCAGTTTGACTATTGCAGCCTCGACGGTAGTGCCAAGGGCATCCAGCTTACCGCAGCAAGTGGTATCGAGGAGGCAACACTCGTGATGAACAGTGAGTCAAAGAGCTACATCTATACAGCTCCTGATGGGGCTCAGGTTTCCGGCAAATATACCTTGACCGATGACGGTGTGTTCACCTTCGACAAGGGCTTCGGTAATACTCAGCTTTCTGCAACGGGCAATTACAACATGCATGCCAATGCCGATAACACTTTGCGTATCATGAAGGTCAGCAAGGATGATTATACAGGAAATCTGAAGGATCTCTGGCTCGGTAGCCAGTGTATCGATGATCAGGGCAAGCTCTATCAGTATCAGGCTTATCACTGGGTTGCCCAGAGTGCAAGTGCAGCATCAGGTCCTAAGTATAAGGCAAACCTGTTCTTCAACAACTCCGGTTGGGGATGGACACATGACGGTGGTACTGCCAACTACAAGAGCTCTAATGTCTTTATCACAGGCGATGGCGACTATTCGTTGAAGTTTGAGGGTGCAGAGAGCAATCCATATCTTCTCTACATCGACGTCAACAAGATTCTGAAGGACTATCCAAACTGCGATGTCACCATCAAGAGCATCAAGGTAGATGGCAAGAGCGTTGATTTTGATGATACACTCATCCCAAGAGGCTATACAGATGACGCCCCAAGTACCAATTCCTTCCGTCGTTATATGTTGAACCCATGGGGACCAGCCGCATGCTTCAAGTTTGATGCCGGCAACAATGAGTTTACCGACTTCAAGTGTTCTTCAAGCATCGAAGTGGTTATCACCGTGAAGATGGATACAGGTGCTCCTGTAGTGACACCTTCTGAGGGTAAATAAGATTAGAAACTTAAATGTGGATTAGATTATGAAAATGAAATATTTAGCAGGTGTGATGCTGCTGATGGCTGGTCTTTGCTCGCTCTCTTCCTGTAGCGATGATGACGACTACTCTGCAGCCACAGGAAATGTGATTAGCACCATTGAGACTGGAGATGCTTCTGTTACTGCTATCTCGGCAGTGGTCAGCGGCAAGGTCTTGGACTTGAGCAAGCAGGATGCGGGTGCCTATGCGGTGGGTGTCGTTTACGGCACCAACCCTGATCCTACTACTGCCGGCAGCAAGCAGCCTGGTGTGATTGATGCTGAAGGTAATGTGACGGCAACGCTCTCGGGATTGACCAAGGGCAATACCTATTATTATGCCACCTACGTACAGTTGCAGGGCATAGTAACCAAGTTTGGTGATGTGAAGAGCTTTGTTGCAACCGATGCACAGATTGCAACAGCCGGTGCTACGGATGTTACGGCTACCAAGGCAACCCTGAGTGCTACAGCCAATGGCTTGGAAGGCATCCTGATAGAGGGAGAGACCCAGATGAACTATGGTTTCAAGATTTCTACCTCTGAAGCGGATGTTGAGAATGGTATCAATTATCCTATCGCTGCCAGTGCCAAGACAATCAGTCAACGTGTGGAAGGTTTACTTCCAGGAACTACTTACTATTATACATCATATTTCGAGTTGGGCGATGGTTTTGTCTATGGTGAGACCAAGAGCTTTACCACTCCAGCTCAGGCAATGGAATACGTTGATTTGGGCTTGAGCATCCTTTGGGCTAAGTGCAACCTGGGTGCTGAATCAGAGGAAGAGACTGGTGCTCTCCTGGGCTATGGTGATCTGACAGGTGTGAATCAGAGTACTTATCTCATTGATTACAATACTGTAGAGGATATCGCCGGAACAGATAAGGATATCTTGAAGAAGGTGAATGTAGATGCAGGTGCCTTGATGCGCAGTTCTACTCCTACTGCTGCCCAGATCAGTGAGTTGATTGCCAATACTACTCAGAGCGAAGCTGAGGTAAAGGGTGTGAAGGGTATCAAGTTTACTGCTGCCAATGGCAACAGCATCTTTATGCCTTACACCGGTTATCGCGACGGCACTGCCAAGGTAGGTGAGGGCAACCAGGGTTTGTATTGGAGCGGCAATAACTATAGCATCGCTACAGATTACAGCCAGACTCTCAATCTGACCAATGGTATTGCTTCTTCTGGTGTTTCGGCACGAAACCTGGGCTTGGCGATCCGTCCTGTTCGCATGTCACCGGAGTTGAAGGTGGATAATTCCAAGTTGGTTGTCGGTGACCTCGAGAGCAACGGCAGAATCCGTGTCGAGATTTACAACCAGTATGGTTCTACCGGCAACAATCCTGGCATCAATCCAGAACAGATTAAGTTTACCAAGAACATGGTGGTTACATTCCGTCTTTCCGGTTTGGCAGATAACATGAAGGAAGGTGCCGGCAGCCATGTGGCTGGCTTGGAGTATGCTGATGCTTCTTGGGATCCAAGTCGCTGGTCAGCCTTCGATAATTCCAAGTATGATGCCAACGTTACTGGCGATGGCCTTTATACAGTTTGGATGGAGACTGGTGGTAATGTGGCTGAAGGTGCAGCGGTATTCTGCGTGGATATCAACAATCTGGCAGCTGATGCCATCGATGCATCCAAGATCAAGGCTGAGATTGTGAGCATCAAGTTTGATGTAGATCCTGAATTCTCTATGGATTTCTCCAAGACAGAGTTCAACAACAAGGATGGCAACGGCACTGATGGCCGTATTGAAATCTACAATGAGTATGGCAATACCAAGGCAAATGGTGTAGATGCTTCTGCATTGGCATTCGTAGGTAATATGATTGTCAATTTCACCATCACCGGTGTCGATGGCAACCTGAAGGATTCTGCTTCCAAGAACTACAAGACAGAACTTTCTTATGCAACACCTAGTTGGTATCCTAGCTACTGGGGCGGTTCGGAATTCGGTCGCGCTTACGTGAAGGGAGATGGCACCTATGAGGTTTCAGCTTCTTTGGCAGATAACTGCTCGGGTGCAGTGGTCTGGACCATCGAACTCTACGATTTGTGGAAAGACTTGGTTGATCCTGCGAAGGTTCAGGTCAAGATCAACAGTGTCTTGACTCCAGGTAAGTAATCATACGTATTATTATTTTGATATTCTATGAATATGAAGAAAATAACAATTTTAGCGTTTCTGATCATGGCTTTTGCCATGGTCAGTTTCTCAGCCTGTTCTAATGAGGATACCATCGGAGGCGGTGAGGGACTCCCTAAGGATTTCGTGGTTTCCCGTTCTGATATGGCGTTTACGAAGAATGGCGGTGAGACCGACTTGTATGTCAAGGCGGCTCAGGTTCCAACGGTTTCCAGCGATGCGGCTTGGCTGGCTGTAACTCCAGTGGCTGGTACTTCTAGTGTTACCCATCATTTCCTCATCAAGGCAGAGCCAAATACTGCCAATGATGACCGTTCGGCTACTGTCACCGTAGCGGCAGGTTCTGATACCAAGACCATCACCGTGAGTCAGAACTCTACCGAGGGTCTTCTCATTACATCCGATAAAAATGTAAATGTGGGTGCTGCCGGTGGTCAGGTGGCTGTTACTCTGAAGGCAAATGCAGCCTATTCTCAGGTCATCAGCAATGACTGGGTGAGTGAGATTACTTCCCGTGCCAACATGGTGGAATACAACCGCAACTATTCGGTGGCTGCCAACATCAGCAATGCCCGCACTGCTACTATCAGTTACACCATGGTGGTAAACGACAGTACTTCCATCACCGAAGCTGTTACCATCAACCAGGAGCAGGGTTCTACTACTGGTGATATGAGCAAGACTTCCATGGATATTGCAGCCTTGATGTATCCTGGTTGGAATCTGGGTAATACGATGGAGGCTGGCAATTCTGCCAATAACTGGAAGAATGCCGGTATCGGTTCTGAAACTTCATGGCAGTCTGCCAAGACTACCCAGCAGCTCATCGACCTGGTGAAGGCATCCGGTTTCAAGAGCGTCCGTATTCCTTGCGCTTGGGTGATGGGTCACATCACAGATGCTGAGGCTTGCACCATCGATGCCGATTGGCTGGCTCGTGTTCACGAGGTGGTAGATTACTGTATCAAGAACGATCTCTATGTCATCATCAACCAGCATTGGGATGGTGGATGGATTGAGCATGATGGTTTGACTGCAGCTTCTGATGTGGATGCTACCAAGGCAAAGCTTACCAAGATCTGGACTCAGATAGCCAACAGTTTCAAGGATTATGACGAGCGTCTTATCTTTGCCGGTATGAATGAGCCTGGTGTGGGTGGCGGTGATGCCAATGCATTGCTGGGTACTCCGGATTTGGCAAATAGAATCGCTGAGTATGAACAAACTTTCATCGAGGCTGTTCGTGCCACAGGTGGCAACAATGCCAAGCGAGTTCTGATTGTTCAGGGTCCTAATACCAATATCGACAACTTCGTAGCCAATAACTATATGGCTAAGATTCAGGATTCAGCTACCGACCGATTGATGGTAGAGGTTCACTTCTACGATCCATATCAGTTTACTGACTTGGGCGAAGATAAGGATTGGGGCAAGTACTATCTCTATTGGGGAAAGAACAACAAGGGTGGTGATGCCGACCGCACTGCTGATGCCAAATACAACGAGGATTATGTAGAGGCTCAGATGAAGAAGATGAAGACTAACTTCTTCGACAAGGGTTATCCTGTATTGATTGGTGAGTTTGGTGCCAACCAGCGTACTGCTATCGGTAAGGATGCCGTTCATGATGCATCCGTGAAGGATTACTACAAGGCTGTAGTTACCAGTGCCATCAACAATGGTTGTGTGCCTGTGGCTTGGGATACCAATGCCGGTCTTCCTAGCATGACAATCTTCAATCGTGCCAGTACAACCGTAAGCAATGCCAATATCCTGGAGAGCATTCAGGAAGCTGTGAAGACAGCTGTTTGGCCTGTGAAATAACTTTCTAAAAGTAATTAAGAATAAAAGGGCTAGGTTGCTTGTGTCAGTCTAGCCCTTTTCTGTTTCAGTTATCATCTGCTTATATATAATAATGTTCGCATACATTTTATTGTTAATGGGGGTTGCAAATATTGTCACACAATCTCTACTTAGTGGTAAAATATTGATTTTTTTTCGTTTTGCCGTGATAGTACGTTTATTCAGCAAAAAAGTACAAGGGTTATTCAGAAAATAGTGCTAACTTTGCAACCGTAAAACTTAATAGTCCTATTGAGAGGATTTTTGGTGAACAATAACAGATACGAATAAGCAATAACTAACATATATAAACGATTAAAACAATAAAAACGAAATGCAGAAGGTTTATAGGTTAATAATTATAGGTGTTATGATGAGCGTGCTCGGTTCTCTCGGGCTGAGCGCGCAAATCAAAGGCTACAACATCGTAGTGAGTGTGACTCCTGATCACCAGGACTGGAACTACAAGGTGGGCGAGAAAGCCAACTTTACTGTGAATGTCAGGAAGAGTGGTACTCTCTTGACCAATGTGAAGGTAGATTATGAGGCTGGTCCTGCCATGTTTCCGGATGTGAAAAAAAGTACCACCCTTAAGGATGGTATGATGAAATGGAGCGGAAGCTTGAATAAGCCGGGCTTCTACCGATTCAAGGTCATTGCTCATGTGGATGGAAAGAATTACGAAGGACTCTGCACCGCAGGCTTCTCTCCAGAAAAGATTCAGCCTTATGCACAGGAACCGAAGGATTTTGATGCATTTTGGAAGAAAGCGTTGGATGAGGCTCGCCAGACAGGCCTGAATATCACCAAGGTGTTGCTTCCAGAGCGCTGCACTCAAGATAAGAATGTATATGAGATCAGTTACAATAACAACCGGTGGGGCTCTAAGATGTATGGCATCCTGAGTGTTCCGGTAAAGGAAGGTAAATATCCAGCCTTGCTCCGTGTTCCGGGTGCGGGGGTCCGTCCTTATGCAGGCGATACCTATACCGCGCCATCCAAGTGTATCGTATTGGAAATCGGTATTCATGGCATTCCTGTTACGATGGAACAGAAGGTGTATGATGATCTCCTGAATGGCGAGTTGAACGGCTATTGGGATACCAACCTCGAAAATCCGGACCGTAACTCGTATAAGAGAGTCATCACCGGAGCTGTGCGTGGTGTGGATTTCATCGCAGCGCTTCCTGAATGGGATGGAAAGACCATCGGCGTGACGGGTTCTTCGCAGGGAGGATTCCTCTCTATTGCTGTGGCTGCACTCGATAAGCGTGTCACGTTCTTGGCTCCTGTTCATGATGCTATGTGTGATTATGAGGCTGAAATACATGGAGTTGCAGGCGGTTGGCCTCATTACTTCTATAAGGAGAACAAAGCCCAGGGGGCTGCCTGGAAGGAGACTAAGCTCACCGAACTGGAAAAGGCTAGATTGGAAGGTGCCCGCTATTACGATGGTGTCAACTTTGCCCGTCGCATCACCGTTCCTGGCTGGTATAGCTTCGGATATAATGATGAGGTGGTTCCTCCAACCTCTTCATACGGATTATATAATATCGTGAAGGCTCCTAAGACCTTGAGTCTCTATCAGATGACCGGTCATTACTGGTATCAGGAGCAATGGGATGAATGGCAGGCTTGGATTATTCAACAATTAACTAAATAAATTTATGTTAGGAAAAAGAATATTGATCAGTGCTGTTTGTCTGCTGGCGATGCAGGGAGCTATGGCACAGGTGGATGGTGTCACTGGTGCTTCTGTTCAGACTGCAGGTACATCTTGCAGTAAAGACAAAAAGGTTTGCTGTAAAACACCAGCTGAACAACTGAAAATTCGTCTGCAGAAATTATTAAACAAGGGTATCATGGTGGGTCATCAGGATGATCCGGTGTATGGTACTACTTGGAAATGGGATCAGGGAAAGAGCGATGTGCTTCTTACTACTGGGGATTATCCTGCAGTGATGGGATTCGACCTGGGTAAGATAGAACTCGACAGCAAGGAGAACCTGGATGGTGTTCCATTCGACAGAATGCGCCAGGAAATCATCGCTCAGTATAAAAGAGGAGGAATCGTTACCTTGAGTTGGCATCCTTGGAATCCGGCAACAGACGAGAATGCCTGGGATCCAAAGGGAGATGCTGTGGCTGCCGTCCTGGATGGAGGTGCCCAGCAGCAGAAATTTGACAGCTGGCTCAAAAAAGTATCAGACTTCATCCTTTCTCTCAAGACTAATGACGGCAAACTCGTTCCTGTAATCTTCCGACCATGGCATGAAATGAATGGCGGATGGTTCTGGTGGGGCGCCAACAGTTGCACACCTGCACAATACAACCAACTTTATGCAAATACCTATCACAGACTTACTAAAGCAGGGTGCAGCAACATCGTTTGGGCGTGGTCGCCAAATCTCGGAAGCGAGAAGACCGTCGAAGCTTTCTTGGAGCGTTTCCCAGGAGAACAGTATGTAGATATGGTGGGCATTGATATCTATGAGTTTGATAACAATGATGCTACCTATCAGCAGAATCTCTCTGCCAGCCTGGATATCATGATGGCAGCGGCAAAGAAGGTGGGTAAGATTCCTGCCCTCACCGAAACCGGTTGCCGGGGAATCTCTCAGAAGAAAGACTGGTTTACGAAGACCCTCTGGTCTGTACTCCAGAAGTATCAGGTAAGCTATGTGCTCTTCTGGCGCAATGCCTGGGATAAGCCTCAGGAAGAAGCTTACCTGCCTGGAGTAGGAGATGGAGACATCGTAAACGACTTCAAGGCTTTCAAGAAGGAGAAGAAGGTGCTCTTTGCCAAAGATATCAAGAAGGTAAAATAAATGTTGAATGTTAAGTTGGCATACGTCCAATGTGCATTTTACATTTAGCATATAATTCAACATTTAACACTTAACATTTAACATTAAATATTAAAACAAAATATGACTACATTTCAAGACAAAGTGAAGGCTCTCCGTGCTCATCACGAGGAATTGCTGAGCCGCAAGAATGAACCAGTAGAGTGGGGAAACGGCATCTACGAGAAATATCAGAACCCAATCCTCACCGCAGAACATACTCCACTGGAGTGGCGTTACGACTTCGATGAGAAGAGCAACCCATATCTGATGCAGCGCATCATGATGAATGCTACGCTGAACTCTGGTGCCATCAAGTGGAACGGCAAGTATCTCCTCGTTGTACGTGTGGAGGGTGCCGACCGCAAGAGCTTCTTCGCTGTAGCTGAGAGTCCTAACGGTATCGACAACTTCCGTTTCTGGGATGAACCTATCACCATGCCGGAAGATGTGATTCCTGCTACCAATATCTATGATATGCGACTCACCGCTCATGAGGATGGCTATATCTATGGTGTGTTCTGTGCAGAGCGCCACGATGATGACCAGCCAGGCGACCTGAGTGCTGCTACTGCTACTGCTGCTATCGCTCGTACCAAGGACTTGGTTAACTGGGAGCGTCTTCCTGACCTGAAGACCAAGAGTCAGCAGCGCAATGTGGTTCTTCATCCAGAGTTCGTAGATGGTAAGTATGCTTTCTATACCCGTCCGCAGGATGGATTCATCGATACAGGTTCTGGTGGCGGTATCGGTTGGGCTTTGGTTGATGACATCACCCATGCAGAAATCAAGGAAGAGAAGATCATCAATGCCCGTCATTATCACACCATTCAGGAAGTGAAGAACGGTGAGGGTCCTCATCCTATCAAGACTGACAAGGGCTGGTTGCATCTCGCTCACGGTGTTCGTGGCTGTGCCAGCGGTCTCCGTTATGTACTCTATATGTATATGACTTCACTTGAGGATCCTACAAAGGTGATTGCTGAGCCAGGCGGATTCCTCCTCGTACCGGAAGGTCCTGAATATATCGGTGACGTGATGAACGTGGTCTTCACCAACGGATGGATTGCTGAAGAGGATGGCAAGGTATTCATCTACTATGCATCTTCAGATACCCGTATGCATGTGGCTACTTCTACCATCGACCGTTTGGTAGATTACTGCATGAATACTCCAAAGGATGATTATCGCACCCAGTTCTCTGTAGAAAAGATCAAGGACTTGGTGGCTAAGAATAAAAAGACATTAGGTGAATAGGTGTTAAGGTATTAAGATTGTAGGGATTCTCAGCCTTCGTCCGTATTCTTAATATGGATGAGGGAAGAATCCCTTTTTCGTAAAGTTCAATGTTCAAAATTCAAAGTTCAAAGTAAAATGGCTAGTTTAAAGGAAAAAGTTGCTTATGCTTTGGGCGATGCCGCTGCTGGTGGTATCGTTTGGAAGGTGATGTCTATCGCTTTCCCTCTGTTTTTTACCAATGTCTTCGGACTCTCTTTTGCTGATGCTGCCGTGCTGATGCTGGTGGCGCGTATGTTTGATGTGGTAACCGACCCGCTGATGGGTAGTCTTGCCGATCGTACACAGAGCCGTTTCGGTACCTATCGTCCCTGGTTGATTTATGGAGCCGTTCCTTTCGGCTTGGTTTTCGCACTCCTGCTCTATACGCCAGATTTCGGTCCGGTGGGCAAGCGTATCTATGCTTATGCCCTCTATCTTCTGATGATGGCGATATATACGATGGTGAATGTACCTTATGGTTCCCTGCTCGGTGTGATGACCGAGGATGATGATGAGAAGAATCAGTTCTCATCCTTCCGTATGGTGGGTGCCTATGCGATGGGATTCGCTACATTGCTCTCTTTCCCATATCTTCAGGAGATGGTGGGTGGTACTGCTACCCATCAGTATGCCGTTATCGGTGCCATCCTGGGTGTCGTTGCAGCCGTGATGACCCTGGCTTGCGGTCTTCTTACCAAGGAGCGTCTGAAGCCGAAGAGAGCTGAGAAGTTCTCCTTCCGCCAGTTTGCCGACCTGGTACACAACAAGGCATGGCTCTACATGACCGCCATTGCCGTATGTACCAACTTCTTCAATGGTTTCCGCTATGCGGTAGCGGGTTATATGTTCGACTACTGTCTGCATGGCAATGTCACCATCGAGGGATTGATCATCAACTACACGGTGTTCATGGCATTCGGTGAAGTAACCTGTATGATTTTCGGAGGAGTTTCACCTTGGTTCACCCGTATGGTAGGCAGCAAACGGATGGCGTTCTTTTGGGCAGCAACCCTCTGTCTGATACTTTCATTGGCATTCTTCTTTATCCCGATGGATCCTGCTTATATCTGGGTGATGATAGCCCTCGTGGTGTTGACATCTGTAGGTATCGGTATCTATTCTCCGTTGTTGTGGTCTATGTATGCCGATGTAGCCGATTATCATACCGATCATTTCGGAACCTCAGCTACCGGTCTCATCTTCTCGTCAGGTACCATGAGTCAGAAGTTTGGTACAGCCATATCCGGTTCACTCATTGCCCTTTTCCTGGGTTGGGCAGGTGCCAATATGATTACCGACAAGATGGGTAACACCATGATCGATCCAGCCAGTGTCACCGATTCTGTGCTTACCATGGTATGGTCTTTGTTCAGTCTTTTCCCAGCATTCATCGCATTCCTGCTGATGGTTCTTGCTTGGAAGTTCCCTATAAAAAAGTAAAGGTATGGAAAATCTGAAAAAAACAATGAAGGATGTGTTGGAAAACAACATCCTCAACTATTGGATTCACAAGGTAAAGGATGAAGAGAATGGCGGCTTCTATGGACGTGTCGATGGCAACGACCAGGTACACCCTGAAGCCGAGAAAGGTGCAGTGATGAATGCCCGTATCCTGTGGGCTTTTTCTGCAGCCTACCGGGTATTGAAGAAGCCTGAGTATCTGGAGGCAGCAACCCGTGCCAAGGAGTATGTGCGTGATCATTTCCTGGACAAGGAATATGGAGGCATCTACTGGAGTGTGGATTACAAGGGCAATCCGCTTGATACCAAGAAGCAGACCTATGCCATCGGCTTTGCCATCTACGGATTTTCCGAGTATGCGCGTGCCACAGGTGATAAGGAAGCGCTGGATATTGCCATCTCCCTCTATCACGACATCGAAAAGCATGCCTTCGATGCCAAGAACAATGGATATATTGAGGCGCTGACCCGTGAATGGCAGCCTATTGCCGACATGCGACTCTCTGATAAGGATGAGAATGGCTCGCGTACCATGAATACCCATCTGCATATCATAGAGCCTTATACCAATCTCTATCGTGTGTGGAAGACCGAAGAGTTGGAAAAGAGCATCCGCAATCTCCTGGATATCTTTACCGGCAAGTTGCTCAATCAGGAGACCTATCATCTCGACCTCTTCTTCAATGATGAGTGGGAAGGTAAGCGAAACATTGAGAGTTATGGTCATGATATCGAGGCATCCTGGCTGCTCCACGAAACAGCGCTCGTCTTGGGCGATAAGGAAGTGCTCCATAAGATAGAGCGCATTATCCGCCGTATTGCCGATGCTGCTGATGAGGGTTTGCGTCCTGATGGCAGTATGGTATATGAGCATTGGAAGGATGGTGATAAGTTTGATCTCCAGCGCCAGTGGTGGGTACAGTGCGAGAATATCATCGGACATATCGATCTCTATCAGTATTTCCGTACGGATGAGAATCTCGAAGTAGCCATCCGTTGCTGGAACTATGTGGCAAAGCATCTGATGGATCAGAAGAACGGTGAGTGGCATTGGGCTATCCTCGAAGATGGTACGGTGAATATGGAAGATGATAAGGCGGGCTTCTGGAAGTGCCCTTATCACAACAGCCGAATGTGCCTCGAGTTGATTGAGCGTGATTATTAGAATATTCATAGGTGTAGTTGATTGTTAGGTTGAGTCTTGCAGCTTTCGCGGATTATGCGATTTTTCTTCTTTCCGGAGAATAATTTGCGTAATTTGTGAAAACTGTGAGACTTTTTTTGTTTATTCCGAATAAATATTGTATATTTGCAGTCTGTAGAATCGGGACTTGCCTAGTGACAGTCTCATTCTATATTCAAAATTCAATACTCAATATAAGAAAAAATGTACATAGCAGTAGCAGGAAATATCGGTAGTGGAAAGACCACGCTTACCAAGATGCTCTCCAAGCATTACGGCTGGAAGCAGTACTTGGAGCCAGTGGCAGAGAATCCCTACATCGATGACTATTACAAGGACATCCCCCGATGGGCTCTCAATATGGAGGTCTTTTATCTGAAGCAGCGATTCAAGAATCTGCTTGAAATACAGCATTGTAAGGAGACCGTCATTCAAGACCGTACTATCTTTGAGGGTGTGTATGTCTTTGCAGCCAATAATAGAAAGATGGGCAATATGGACCAGCGCGACTTCGATACCTATATGGAACTCTTCGAGTCGATGATGGAAGTGGTGGAGATGCCGGAACTGATGATCTATCTCCGTTCTTCTGTTCCTCATCTTGTGAAGAATATTCAGAAACGAGGTCGTGATTACGAGCAGAAGATGCCTATCGATTATCTCGAGGGAATCAATCTTCTCTACGATGATTTCATCATGAACAAGTATAAGGGTAGGGTGCTGGTAGTAGAGGTGGATGACCTCGACTTCGAGCATAATCCCAAGCAGTTTGGAGACATCATCGACAAGATTGATGCCAAGCTCTTCGGCTTCTTCTCGAAGGAAGAGTAGATGGCGCAAGCCCAATTCAACATTCAACATTCAACATTTAACATAGACATAGATGCATATAGCAATAGCAGGAAATATAGGAAGCGGCAAGACTACCTTGACCAAGATGCTTGCCAAGAGATATGGCTGGAAGGCAAACTTCGAGCCGGTTGATAACAATCCATACCTTGCCGATTATTACAAGGATATGGAGCGATGGTCGTTCAATCTTCAGATTTACTTTCTGAACAAGCGATTCCACGATGTGGTGGAGATCTCCCGTTCGGAGCAGACCATCGTGCAGGATAGAACCATCTTCGAGGAGCAATTATTTCTGAAAGAATATAAT
>URYG01000019.1 GCA_900551985.1 uncultured Prevotella sp.
CTATCCTTTCTAACTTTAAGGAGGGTATGTCTGTGTTGGAGTACTTTATCGCTTCTCACGGTGCTCGTAAGGGTCTTGCTGATACCGCGATGAAGACTGCCGATGCTGGTTACTTGACTCGTCGTCTTGTTGACGTATCTCACGATGTCATCATTACTCAGGAGGATTGCGGTACCTTGCGTGGCTTGGTTTGCACCGCTTTGAAGAATGGTGATGAGATTATCTCTTCTCTCTACGAGCGTATCTTGGGTCGTGTATCTGTACACGATATCATCCACCCTACAACAGGTGAGTTGATTGTTAAGTCTGGTGAGGAAATCACAGAGGCTAAGGCTAAGATCATCGATGAGTCTCCAATCGAGAGCGTTGAGATCCGTTCTGTACTCACTTGCGAGAGCAAGAAGGGTGTCTGCATGAAGTGTTACGGCCGTAACTTGGCTACAGCTCGTATGGTTCAGCTCGGTGAGGCTGTGGGTGTCATCGCTGCACAGGCTATCGGTGAGCCTGGTACTCAGCTTACTCTCCGTACCTTCCACGCCGGTGGTATTGCGTCTAACGCTGCTGCCAACGCTAAGATTGCTGCGAAGAACAAGTCTCGCATCGAGTTTGATGAGTTGAGCACTGTTCCATTCGTAGAGGAAGATGAGGAAGGCAATGATATCAAGTGCGAGAAGGTAGTAAGCCACTTGGCTGAAATCCGTTTCGTAGATCCAAATACAAACATCGTTCTTGCTACATTGAATGTACCTTATGGTTCTTCTTTGTATCACAAGGAGGGTGAGGTAGTAGAGAAGGATACTGTGATTGCCCGTTGGGACCCATTCAACGCCGTTATCGTCAGCCAGTACGCTGGTACCTTGAAGTTCAACGACGTTCAGAAGGATCAGACCTACCGTGCCGAGGTCGATGAGACTACAGGTTTGGAGGAGAAGATCATCACCGATTCTAAGAATAAGGCGATGGTTCCTTCTTGTGATGTTATCGATGCAAACGGTGAGATTGTAGGTACATATAACTTCCCTGTAGGTGGTCACCTTGTTGTAGAGGATGGTCAGACTATTAAGACTGGTGAGGTCTTGGTTAAGATTCCTCGTGCCGTAGGTGGTGCTGGTGATATCACCGGTGGTCTTCCACGTGTAACCGAGCTTCTCGAGGCTCGTAACCCATCTAACCCTGCTGTCGTATCTGAAATCGATGGTGAGGTAACTATGGGTAAGGTAAAGCGTGGTAACCGTGAGATCATCGTAACTTCTAAAACTGGCGACCAGAAGAAGTATCTCGTATCACTCTCTAAGCAGATCCTGGTACAGGAGCATGATGCTGTACGTGCCGGTACTCCTCTTTCTGATGGTAGTGTAACTCCAGGCGATATCCTTGCTATCATGGGTCCTACCGCTGTTCAGGAGTACATCGTTAACCAGATTCAGGACGTTTACCGTCTCCAGGGTGTGGCTATCAACGATAAGCACTTCGAGGTGGTTGTTCGTCAGATGATGCGTAAGGTTCGTATTGACGATCCAGGTGATACTACATTCTTGGAGCAGGAGTTGGTTGATAAGCTCGACTTCGCTGAGGAGAATGACCGTATCTGGGGTAAGAAGGTTGTTGTCAACGCTGGTGACAGCACTGAACTCAAGCCTGGTCAGATCATCACAGCCCGTAAGTTGCGTGATGAGAACTCTGCATTGAAGCGTCGCGATATGAAGCTTGTTCAGGTTCGTGATGCCGTAGCTGCAACATCTACTCAGATTCTCCAGGGTATTACCCGTGCCGCTCTTGGTACCAAGAGCTTCATGAGTGCCGCTTCCTTCCAGGAGACTACTAAGGTCTTGAACGAGGCTGCTATTCGTGGTAAGGTAGATTACCTTGAGGGAATGAAGGAGAATGTTATCTGCGGTCACTTGATTCCAGCAGGTACCGGTCTCCGCCAGTGGGAGAAGCTTGTTGTAGGTTCTAAGGAAGAGTACGAGCGCATGCAGGCTAACAGAAAGAATGTACTCGACTATGCTGATTCTCCAATCGTGGACTAATCAGTAGGGTAGAGTAACATATATATAATAAGGTATAAGAGCCATAGGTGAGTCATCATCTATGGCTCTTTTCTTGATATTGCCTGCCTGTTGATGGAATCTTATCAACTTTTTTATTTTCCCTTCTTTTGGTAAAAGTCCTTTCACGCTAAGCTTATGTCTTTGTATTAGAAACATTTTAGTGTGAAAGGACTTTTAACACAAAATAATTGGCAAAGTATTCGTTTTTTTCAGATATTATGTGTAAATTTGCACTATCATTTAAAGTTTAATCCTATTAACTTAATAAAATTATGGAAGAAAATAAGAATAATCAACAGCAGCAGAATCAGTTCCAGATGGGCATCAGCCCAGAAGTAGCAGAGGGTACATACTCTAACTTGGCACTGATTACTCATTCTAGTTCAGACTTCATCTTGGATTTCGCATGTGCACTTCCAGGAATGCCAGCACCTCAGATCAAGAGCCGTGTCATCATGGCACCTGAGCATGCAAAGCGTTTGCTCCAGGCATTGCAGAGCAATGTTTATAACTACGAGCAGGCTTTCGGTAAGATTAAGTTGGCTGACGAGCCAGAGCGTACTATCGCTCCATTTGGCACACCAAAAGGTGAGGCTTAATGCATAAACACATACATACTAAGACTAAATTTCCTGCTAAATGCCGCTTTTTCTTTATAATATTTGTTTTTAATAGTTATATAAAGTTAAAACTAGCCCTCGTTTTTTAAAAGTCTCCTTAATATTTAGGTAGTTTGCCGAAAAAGTCGTAACTTTGCACCCCGAAAAGCCCCATAAGGTGGTGGCTTATACGGAAATAAGACAATAATAAAAATAAAATAATAAATTAAAAAGTAAAATTATGCCTACTATTTCACAGTTAGTAAGAAAAGGCAGACGAGTATTGGTAGACAAGAGCAAGTCACCAGCTTTGGATTCATGTCCTCAGCGTCGTGGTGTTTGTGTTCGTGTTTACACAACAACTCCAAAGAAGCCTAATTCGGCAATGCGTAAGGTTGCCCGTGTTCGTTTGACAAACTCTAAGGAGGTTAACTCTTACATCCCAGGAGAGGGTCACAACTTGCAGGAGCACTCAATCGTGTTGGTTCGCGGTGGTCGTGTTAAGGACCTCCCAGGTGTACGTTATCACATCGTTCGTGGTACTCTTGATACCGCAGGTGTTGCAAACCGTACACAGCGTCGTTCTAAGTACGGTGCTAAGCGTCCAAAGGCAAAGAAGTAATTCTAATCCGGACAAAATTAAAAACAAATCCGAAAACTCACGGTCGGAGAAGGTCGAGAGTTTAGGTAAAAGATTATTTTTATTAAACGTTTTGCTGGAGAAGTAACAGGTTGAGTAAATACTCGGGTGCGAGTGTTGAAGAACGATATACAGCCCCATGCAGAATTTAAATTTTTTTCGATTAAAAAATGAGAAAAGCAAAACCAAAGAAGAGAGTGATCCTCCCAGATCCAGTCTTCAATGACCAGAAGGTCTCTAAATTCGTAAATCATTTGATGTATGATGGTAAGAAGAATACATCTTATGAGATTTTCTACAATGCACTCGATACCGTAAAGGCTAAGATGGCTAACGAGGAGAAGTCTGCACTTGAGATTTGGAAGCAGGCTCTTGATAATATTACTCCACAGGTTGAGGTTAAGAGCCGCCGTATTGGTGGTGCTACCTTCCAGGTTCCTACAGAAATTCGTCCTGATCGCAAGGAGAGTATCTCTATGAAGAATCTTATTATCTTCGCTCGTAAGCGTGGTGGTAAGACAATGGCAGATAAGCTCGCTGCAGAGATTATGGATGCTTACAACAACCAGGGTGGCGCGTTCAAGCGCAAGGAGGATATGCATCGTATGGCTGAGGCTAACCGTGCATTTGCTCACTTCAGATTCTAATTTAATTTATAAAATAGGTTTAAAAGAAAATGGCAAATCGCGATTTACATTTGACACGTAACATCGGTATCATGGCGCACATCGATGCCGGTAAGACAACAACATCTGAGCGTATCTTGTTCTACACAGGTAAGACTCATAAGATTGGTGAGGTACACGATGGTGCTGCTACAATGGACTGGATGGCCCAGGAGCAGGAGCGTGGTATTACTATCACTTCTGCAGCTACAACTTGTAACTGGAACTATCTCGGTAAGTCTTATAAGATCAACTTGATCGATACTCCGGGACACGTTGACTTCACTGCTGAGGTTGAGCGTTCACTCCGTGTACTCGATGGTGCTGTTGCTACATATTCTGCAGCTGACGGTGTACAGCCACAGTCAGAGACAGTATGGCGCCAGGCTGACAAGTACAATGTACCTCGTATCGGTTATGTAAACAAGATGGACCGTTCTGGTGCTAACTTCTTCGAGACAGTACAGCAGATGAAGGATATCTTGGGTGCTAATCCTATTGCTATTCAGATTCCTATTGGTGCAGAGGAGAACTTCAAGGGTGTAGTTGACCTGATCAAGATGAAGGCTATTCTCTGGCACGATGAGACTATGGGTGCTGAGTATGACGTAGAGGAAATTCCAGCTGACTTGGCAGATGAGGCTGCTGAGTGGCGTGATAAGCTCCTTGAGGGTGCTGCTAACTTCGATGACGAGGTGATGGAGCTTTACCTTGAGGGTCAGGATATTCCAGAGGAGAAGCTTCTTGCTGCTATCCGCAAGGGTTGCTGCGCTATGGAGTGCTGCCCAATGTTGCTCGGTTCTTCATACAAGAACAAGGGTGTTCAGCCATTGCTCGACTATGTATGTGCATTCTTGCCTTCACCAATGGATACTCCAAATATCATCGGTACTAACCCTGATACAGAGGAGGAAGAGGATCGCAAGCCATCTGAGGATGAGCCAACATCTGCTCTCGCATTTAAGATCGCTACCGACCCATTCATGGGCCGCTTGGTATTCTTCCGTGTTTACTCAGGTAAGGTTGTTGCTGGTTCTTATGTTTACAACCCACGTTCTGGCAAGCGCGAGCGCATCAGCCGTCTGTTCCAGATGAACTCTAAGCAGGAGATTCCAATGGAGTCTATCGATGCTGGTGATATCGGTGCAGGTGTAGGTTTCAAGGATATCCGTACTGGTGATACACTCTGTGATGAGAATCACCCAATCGTATTGGAGTCTATGACATTCCCTGATACTGTGATCTCTATCGCAGTTGAGCCAAAGAGCCAGGCTGACATCGCCAAGATGGACAACGGTCTCGCTAAGTTGGCTGAGGAGGACCCAACCTTCACAGTTCGTACAGACGAGCAGAGTGGTCAGACTATCATCTCTGGTATGGGTGAGCTCCACTTGGATATCATCATCGACCGTTTGAAGCGTGAGTTCAAGGTTGAGTGTAACCAGGGTAAGCCTCAGGTTAACTATAAGGAGGCTATCACTAAGACAGCTCAGAGCCGTGAGACTTACAAGAAGCAGTCTGGTGGTCGTGGTAAGTTCGCTTGTATCGATGTAACCATCGGTCCTAAGGACGAGGATTACAAGGAGGGCGACTTGCAGTTCATCAACGAGGTTAAGGGTGGTAACGTTCCAAAGGAATTCATCCCATCTGTACAGAAGGGCTTCGCTGATTGCTTGTCAAATGGTGTACTCGGTGGCTTCCCAATGACTGGTTTGAAGGTAACTTTGACCGATGGTAGCTTCCACCCAGTTGACTCTGACCAGTTGTCATTCGAGTTGGTAGCACATCAGGCATTCAAGGTACTTTGCCCTAAGGCAGGTCCTGTTTTGATGGAGCCTATCATGAAGGTAGAGGTTGTTACTCCAGAAGAGAACATGGGTGACGTAATCGGTGACTTGAACAAGCGCCGTGGTCTCGTTCAGGGTATGGAGGAAGGTCGTAGCGGTGCTCGCATCGTAAAGGCTATGGTTCCATTGGCTGAGATGTTCGGTTATGTAACAGCTTTGCGTACTATCACTTCAGGTCGTGCAACAAGCTCTATGGAGTATGATCACCACGCACCTCTCTCTTCAACAATCGCTAAGGCAGTGTTGGAGGAGGTTAAGGGTCACGCAGAACTCCTTTAATAAAAAAGAAATAACGGTAAGATGAGGCGCTGCTTAGCGAATGACTCTTAAGCAGCGTACCTCTTCTTCCATTAGACTAAAATAATTCATATTAATAATAACTTAATTTTAAAAATGAGTCAGAAAATCAGAATTAAGCTGAAGTCTTACGACCACCAGTTGGTTGACAAGTCAGCTGAGAAGATTGTGAAGGCTGTTAAGGCAACAGGCGCTATCGTTAGCGGTCCTATTCCATTGCCAACACACAAGCGTATTTTTACTGTAAACCGCAGTACTTTCGTTAACAAGAAGTCTCGCGAGCAGTTCCAGCTCTCAGATTTCAAGCGTCTCATCGACATCTACAGCTCAACAGCAAAGACCGTTGATGCCTTGATGAAGCTTGAATTGCCAAGTGGTGTAGAAGTAGAAATCAAAGTCTAATTATTAAAAATTAAATTGAAATGCCAGGATTAATTGGAAGAAAAATCGGAATGACATCCGTTTTCAGTGCCGACGGTAAGAATATTCCGTGCACTGTTATCGAAGTAGGTCCTTGTGTTGTAACCCAGGTTAAGACCGTAGAGAAGGATGGTTACAAGGCTTATCAGTTAGGTTTCGGCGAGGCTAAGGAGAATCGTACTTCTCAGCCTATGATGGGAATCTTCAAGAAGGCAGGCACAACACCTAAGAAACACTTGGCCGAGTTCAAGTTTGATGAGGAGTACAACCTCGGTGACACCATTACAGTTGATATCTTCAACGGCTGCAAGTTCGTTGACGTAATTGGTACATCAAAGGGTAAAGGCTTCCAGGGCGTTGTAAAGCGTCACGGATTCGGTGGTGTAGGTCAGTCTACTCACGGTCAGGATGACCGCGCTCGCAAGCCGGGATCTATTGGTGCATGTTCTTACCCTGCTAAGGTATTCAAGGGTATGCGCATGGGCGGCCAAATGGGAGGTGACAGAGTAACAACTCAGAACCTTCAGGTGTTAAAGGTAATTCCAGAGCAGAATCTCCTTATCGTTAAGGGTTCTTTCGCTGGATGCAAAGGTTCAACTGTTTTAATTGAGAAATAATGGAAGTTAGCGTATTAGATATCAAAGGTCAGGAGACCGGCCGCAAGGTAGCTCTTAATGATGCAGTCTTCGGCATTGAGCCTAACGATCACGTTCTCTACCTCGACGTAAAGCAGTATCTCGCTAACCAGCGTCAGGGTACAGCTAAGTCTAAGGAGAGAAGCGAGATGAGCGGTTCTACTCGTAAGCTTGGTCGTCAGAAGGGTGGCGGCGGTGCTCGCCGTGGTGATATTAACTCACCTGTACTCGTAGGTGGTGCTCGCGTATTTGGTCCTAAGCCACGTGATTACCGCTTCAAGCTCAACAAGAAGGTAAAGATTCTTGCTCGTAAGTCTGCTTTGTCTTATAAGGCACAGGAGAGCGCAATCGTGATGTTGGAAGATTTCACTTTTGAGGCCCCAAAGACTAAAGAATTCTTAAGTGTTCTTAAGAATCTTAAAATCGAGGGCAAAAAGGTACTCTTTGTTTTGCCAGAATCAAATAAAAACGTATATTTGTCTGCACGTAACTTACAGCGCGCTGAGGTTATCCTCGCATCTAACGTCAATTCGTACAAAGTTTTGAACGCAGATGTAGTAGTGATTACTGAGAAGTCGCTTGAGACTATCGACCAGATCTTAACAAAGTAAAAAGGAGATATTAGAATATGGCATTTATTATCAAACCATTGGTTACTGAGAAGATGACCAAGATTACAGACAAGCAGCCTAACCGCTATGGCTTCGTTGTTCGTCCTGAGGCTAATAAGCTCGAGATTAAGAAGGAAGTTGAGAGTCTGTATAATGTTACAGTAGTTGACGTGAACACAATTCGCTACGCTGGCAAGCGCTCTGCCCGTTACACAAAGGCAGGTCTTGTTAAGGGTCAGAAGAATGCGTTCAAGAAGGCAATCGTTACTCTGAAGGAGGGCGATACAATTGATTTTTACAGCAATATTTAAAATAAAAAATGGCAGTACGTAAATTAAAACCGGTTACTCCGGGTCAAAGACACAAGGTTATTGGCACGTTCGAGGATATTACTGCATCCGTGCCAGAGAAGTCTCTCGTTTACGGTAAGCGTTCTACCGGTGGTCGAAACAACACCGGTAAAATGACCGTTCGCTACATTGGTGGTGGTCATAAGCAGAAGTATCGTTTAATCGACTTCAAACGTGAGAAAGATGGTGTTCCAGCAGTTGTTAAGACAATCGAGTACGATCCAAACCGTTCGGCTCGTATCGCGTTGCTTTTCTACGCTGATGGTGAAAAACGTTACATTATTGCTCCTAACGGACTTCAGGTAGGCGCTACTTTGATGTCAGGTGCAGATGCTGCTCCTGAGATCGGTAACTGTCTTCCTTTGGCAAACATCCCTGTAGGTACAGTGATCCACAACATCGAGTTGCGTCCTGGTCAGGGTGCTTTGTTGGTTCGTTCGGCTGGTAATTTTGCTCAGTTGACTTCTCGTGAGGGCAGTTATTGTGTAATTAAGCTCCCTTCTGGTGAAACACGCCAGATTTTGAGTGCTTGTAAGGCTACAGTTGGTAGTGTTGGTAACTCAGACCACGCACTTGAGCAGTCTGGTAAGGCTGGTCGCTCACGCTGGTTGGGTCGTCGTCCACACAACCGTGGTGTTGTTATGAACCCTGTTGATCACCCAATGGGTGGTGGTGAAGGTCGCCAGAGTGGTGGTCATCCACGTTCACGTAAGGGCTTGTACGCTAAGGGTCTTAAGACTCGCGCACCTAAGAAGCTTTCTAACAAGTATATTATCGAAAGAGCTAACAAAAAATAAAGAGTAAATTATGAGTCGTTCACTTAAAAAGGGTCCATACATCAACGTTTCTCTCGAGAAGAAGATTCTCGCTATGAACGAGAGTGGCAAGAAGAATGTTGTTAAGACATGGGCTAGAGCTTCAATGATATCTCCTGATTTCGTAGGACATACTGTTGCAGTTCATAACGGTAATAAATTTATCCCTGTTTATGTTACAGAGAACATGGTTGGCCACAAGCTTGGAGAGTTCGCTCCAACACGTCGCTTTGGCGGTCACTCTGGTAACAGAAAGTAAGCTAAGGGTTAAACCATTTAAAAATTTTAGGTAAATAATGGGAGCAAGAAAACATATTGCGGCTGAGAATTTGAAGGCAGCCCGTAAAAACTTGTACTTCGCTAAGTTGGTAGGCGTTCCTTCTTCTCCACGTAAGATGCGCTACGTAGTAGACATGATTCGTGGTATGGAGGTTAACCGCGCACTCGGAGTACTTCGCTTCTCTAAGAAGCAGGCATCTGCTGACGTTGAGAAATTACTCCGTTCAGCTATCGCTAACTGGGAGGCAAAGAATAATCGCAAGGCTGAAGACGGTGAGCTTTATATCAGTAAGGTCTTCGTTGACGAAGGCGTTACAATGAAACGTATGAGACCTGCACCACAGGGTCGTGGTTATAGAATTCGCAAGCGTTCTAACCATGTTACTCTCTTTGTTGATGCAAAAACTAATGACGAAAAATAATTAAGTAGAATGGGACAGAAAGTTAATCCGATTAGTAACCGACTTGGTGTAATCCGTGGTTGGGATTCAAATTGGTTCGGTGGTAAGAACTTCGGTGACAACCTCGTAGAGGATCAGAAAATCCGTAAGTATCTTAACGAGCGCCTTGCTAAGGCAAGTGTTTCTCGTATCGTTATCGAACGTACATTGAAGCTTGTTACCATTACTATTTGCACAGCCCGTCCAGGTATTGTCATTGGTAAAGGTGGTCAGGATGTAGATAAGTTGAAGGAAGAGTTGAAGAAGCTTTATAAGAAAGATATTCAGATCAACATCTTCGAGGTTAAGAAGCCTGAGCTTGATGCTACCATCGTAGGTAAGAACATTGCGAGCCAGATTGAGCACATGATTGCTTATCGTCGCGCTATCAAGATGGCAGTTGCCAACACTATGCGTGCTGGTGCTGAGGGTATCAAGATTCAGATTACAGGTCGTCTGAACGGTGCTGAAATGGCACGTAAGGAAATGTACAAGGAGGGTCGTACACCTCTCCACACATTCCGTGCAGACATCGACTACTGCCAGTGCGAGGCACTTACCAAGGTAGGTTTGCTTGGCATCAAGGTATGGATTTGCCGTGGTGAGGTTTATGGTAAGGCTGATCTTACACCAAACTTCTCACAGGACAACAAGAGCAACAACCGTGGTAACGGCCGCTCTAACAACCGTGGTGGTAATCGTAAAAGAAACAATAACCGTTAAATTTTAGAAAGCTATCATGTTACAGCCAAAAAGAGTAAAATATAGAAGACCTCAAGATGGTCGTGGCAACAAGGGCAACGCTCACAGAGGTACACAATTGGCATTCGGTTCTTTCGGCATCAAGACTCTTGAGTCAAAGTGGATCGATAGCCGTCAGATTGAGGCAGCTCGTGTGGCATTGAACCGCTACATGAACCGTCAGGGTCAGGTCTGGATTCGCATCTTCCCTGATAAGCCAATCACTCGTAAGCCAGCCGATGTCCGAATGGGTAAAGGTAAGGGTGATCCAGCAGGATGGGTTGCACCTGTTACACCAGGTCGCATTCTCTTTGAAGTAGAGGGTGTAAGCTTCGACATTGCAAAGGAGGGACTCCGTCTTTGCGCTCAGAAGCTTCCTGTGAAGACTAAGTTTATTGTTAGACGTGATTACGATAAAAACGCTTAATTATGAAGATTGCAGAAATTAAAAATATCGAGACCAAGGAATTGGTTGAGAAGCTGGAGGCAGCAGTTGACGCTTTGAACAAGAAGAAGATCAACCACAACGTAACTCCACTTGAGAATCCATCAGAGATTAAGGTTGCTCGTCGTGATATCGCACGTATGAAAACTGAACTTCGTCAGAGAGAACTTAACAAATAATAATGGTCCAGATGGAAACAAGAAATTTAAGAAAAGTAAGACAGGGTGTTGTTATCAGCAACAAGATGGATAAAACCATTGTTATTGCAGCTAAGTTCAAGGAGATGCACCCTATTTATGGTAAGTTTGTCCAGAAGACAAAGAAGTACCATGCACATGACGAGAATAATGAGGCTAACGTAGGTGATACTGTTATGATCATGGAAACTCGTCCTCTGTCTAAGACAAAGAGATGGAGATTAGTACAAATCGTTGAAAAAGCTAAGTAATTATGATACAGGCAGAATCAAGACTTACAGTATGTGATAACAGCGGTGCTCGCGAGGCTCTTTGCATTCGAGTTCTCGGTGGTACAGGCCGTCGTTACGCTAGCGTTGGTGACGTGATTGTCGTTGCTGTCAAGAACGTTATCCCATCAAGTGATTTGAAGAAGGGTGCAGTATCAAAGGCTTTGATTGTTCGCACAAAGAAGGAGATTCGTCGTGCTGACGGTTCATATATCCGTTTCGACGATAACGCTTGTGTATTGCTCAACAATGCAGGTGAGCTTCGTGGTAGTCGTATCTTCGGCCCTGTTGCTCGTGAGCTTCGTGCAGTTAATATGAAAGTCGTTTCTTTGGCACCTGAGGTTCTTTAATATTTTAAAAGTATAAAGTAATGAGTAAGTTACATATTAAGAAAGACGATACCGTTATCGTTATTGCCGGTGCTGATAAGGGCAAGACAGGTAAGGTGCTCAAGGTCCTCGTTGACGAGAACCGTGCCATCGTAGAGGGTGTGCACATGGTATCTAAGAGCACTAAGCCATCTGCACAGAATCCTCAGGGAGGCATCGTAAAGCAGGAGGCTCCTATTCATATCTCAAATTTGAGTTTGATCGATCCTAAGAGTGGCAAGGCTACTCGCGTTGCTATCAAGCATGAGGGTAAAAACGTTGTTCGCATCGCTAAAAAGTCAGGGGAGGAAATCAAGTAATGGATACAGCACAGTTAAAGAAAGTATATAAGGAGACAATCGCTCCTGCTCTTCAGAAGCAGTTCAACTATTCTTCAGCAATGGAGATTCCAGTTTTGAAGAAGATTGTCATCAACCAGGGTCTCGGTGACGCTACACAGGACAAGAAGATTGTTGACGTAGCTATCAACGAGATTACTGCTATCACCGGTCAGAAGGCTGTTGCTACATATTCTAAGAAGGATATCGCAAACTTCAAGCTTCGTAAGAAGATGCCTATCGGTGTTATGGTAACATTGCGTCGTGAGCGTATGTACGAGTTCTTGGAGAAGCTCGTTCGTGTTTCTCTTCCTCGTATCCGCGACTTCAAGGGTATTGAGAGCAAGTTCGATGGCCGTGGTAACTACACATTGGGTATCACAGAGCAGATCATCTTCCCAGAGATCAACATCGATGAGATTGACCGTATTCAGGGTATGAATATCACCTTCGTTACAACTGCAAAGACAGACGAGGAAGGTTTTGCACTTCTGAAGGCATTCGGTCTTCCATTCAAGAACGCAAATAAAGATTAAGAGATATGGCAAAAGAATCAATGAAAGCTCGCGAGATTAAGCGTGCAAAGCTTGTAGCTCGTTACGCTGAGAAGCGCGAAGCTCTGAAAAAGATTATTGCAACTTCTAATGATCCAGCCGAAGCATACGAGGCAGCTCGTAAGCTTCAGGCTATCCCTAAGAATGCAAACCCTATCCGTCTTCACAACCGTTGCAAGATCACTGGTCGTCCAAAGGGTTATATCCGCCAGTTCGGTCTTTCACGTATCCAGTTCCGTGAGATGGCTTCTGCAGGTTTGATTCCAGGTGTTAAGAAGGCAAGCTGGTAATCTTTACAGGCAAGGAATTTTTTATTATTTAATATTGTCGGGGTAGTCCCGATTAATTAAACATTTATATTTTATGACAGATCCAATAGCAGATTATCTGACAAGACTCAGAAACGCAATCATGGCTCATCACCGTGTTGTAGAAGTTCCTGCGTCTAACTTGAAGAAAGAGATTACAAAGATCCTCTTCGAGAAAGGTTACATCCTCAACTACAAGTTTGTAGAGGATGGTCCTCAGGGCTCAATCAAGGTTGCCTTGAAGTACAACCCAACTACAAAGCAAAACGCTATCAAGTGTTTGAAGCGCGTGTCTACTCCAGGTTTGCGTAAGTACACTGGTTACAAGGACATGCCAAGAGTTATTAACGGATTAGGTATTGCTATCTTATCTACATCCAAAGGTGTAATGACAGACAAAGAGGCTTCTGATCTTAAGATCGGTGGCGAGGTTCTTTGCTATATTTATTAATTGGAGGCTTTTATATGTCTAGAATAGGAAAATTGCCAATTAGTATCCCTGCAGGTGTTACTGTAAACTATGACAACGATTCACACGTTTGTACAGTAAAGGGCCCTAAGGGTGAACTTTCTCAGTGGATTGATCCATCTATCAAGTTTATCAACGCAGATGGTCAGATTAGCTTTGAAATCGATGAAAATAGTCCTGTAAATGTTAAGCAGAAGCAGGCTTTCCACGGTTTGTATCGCTCTCTCGTTAACAACATGGTTGTTGGCGTTAGCGCTGGTTATACAAAGGTTTTGGAATTGGTAGGTGTTGGTTATCGTGTTTCTAACCAGGGCAACTTGATCGAGTTCGCTTTGGGTTACACTCACCCTATTTTCATCCAGTTGCCTAAGGAGATTAAGGTTGAGACTAAGTCTGAAAGAAACCAGAACCCAATCTTGACATTGGAGTCATGCGACAAGCAGTTGTTGGGACTCGTTTGTGCAAAAATTCGTTCTTTCCGCAAGCCTGAGCCTTATAAGGGTAAGGGTATTCTCTTCAAGGGTGAAGTTATTCGCAGAAAGTCTGGTAAGAGTGCTTCAGCTAAGTAATTTTAATTATTTACGATTATGACAACAAAGAAAGTAGAAAGACGAATTAAGATAAAGTTCCGCATTCGTAAGAATGTTAACGGAACAGCTGAGCGTCCACGTCTCAGTGTATTCCGCTCTAACAAGCAGATTTACGCTCAGGTTATTAATGATTTGACAGGCACTACACTTGCATCAGCTTCTTCACTCGGTTTGGAGAAGATGCCTAAGCAGGAGCAGGCAACTAAGGTTGGCGAGCTCATCGCTGAGAAGGCAAAGGCTGCTGGCGTTGAGTCAGTAGTTTTCGACCGTAACGGTTATCTCTACCACGGTCGTGTAAAGCAGTTGGCTGACGGTGCTCGTAATGGTGGTCTTAAATTTTAAACGATTATGGCAATGGATAAAGTAAAGGTAAATAACGAAGAAGTACTTAAGGATCGCTTGGTTGCAATCAACCGTGTAACTAAGGTTACCAAGGGTGGTCGTACTTTCACATTCGCTGCTATCGTCGTTGTAGGTGACGGTAACGGTGTTATCGGTTACGGTCTTGGTAAGGCAGGTGAGGTTACAGCTGCTATTGCTAAGGGTACTGAGGCTGCTAAGAAGAACTTGGTTAAGGTTCCTGTACTCAAGGGTACAGTTCCTCACGAGGTAGAGACAGCTTTCGGTGGTGCTAAGGTTCTCATCAAGCCAGCTGCTGCCGGTACTGGTTTGAAGGCCGGTGGTGCTATGCGTGCTGTTCTTGAGAGCGTAGGTATCAAGGACGTTATTGCAAAGTCTAAGGGTTCATCTAATGCCCACAACCTGGTTAAGGCTACTATCGCTGCTCTCGCAGAGATGCGTGATGCTTACACTGTAGCAGGTGAGCGTGGTATCAGTATGGATAAAGTATTTAACGGTTAATTAGGATTTATCGAATATGGCAACAATTAAAGTCAAGCAGATTAAGAGTAAGATCGGTGCTCCAGTTGATCAGAAGCGTACACTCGCTTGTCTGGGTCTCCGCAAGATTTCTCAGGTTGTTGAGGTAGAGGATACTCCTAGCAACCGTGGTATGATCCGTAAGGTTCATCACCTCGTAAGTGTAGTTGATTAATTAATCTCAAAAAATTAGGAACGATTATGAAATTAAATAATTTGAAACCTGCTGCAGGTTCTACCCATTCACGTCGTCGTATTGGTCGTGGTCCAGGTTCTGGTCTCGGTGGTACTTCTACACGTGGTCACAAGGGTGCCAAGGCTCGTTCTGGTTATAAGAGAAAGATTGGTTTCGAAGGTGGTCAGATGCCATTGCAGCGTCGTGTTCCAAAGGCTGGTTTCAAGAACATCAACCATAAGGAGTACTTCGCAGTAAACCTTTCAACTCTTCAGGCTCTTGCAGAAGCAAAGAACCTTACAAAGATCGGTATTGAGGAACTCAAGGCAGCTGGTCTTACCAATGGTAAGGAGCTCGTTAAGGTTCTCGGTAACGGTGAACTCAAAGCAAAATTGGAAGTTGAAGCTAATGCTTTCTCAAAGACTGCCGAAGAAGCAATCAAGGCAGTAGGTGGTAACGCAACTATAATCTAAGTAATGAAAAAGTTTATTGAGACACTAAAGAACTGTTGGAAGATTGAGGACCTCCGTCAGAGACTCCTCATTACTCTTCTGTTTACGGCTATTTACCGTTTTGGCTCGTTTGTTGTACTTCCTGGTATCAATCCGAGCATGTTGGAAAAACTTCAGTCGCAGACCTCAGGCGGTCTTATGTCGCTTTTGGACATGTTCTCTGGTGGTGCATTTTCTAATGCGTCTATCTTCGCATTGGGAATTATGCCTTATATCTCAGCTTCAATTGTTATGCAGCTTCTTGCTGTCGCTGTACCTTACTTCCAGAAGATGCAGCGCGAGGGCGAGAGCGGCCGCAAGAAAATACAATGGTACACTAGAGTCCTGACTGTAGCCATTCTGGTCTTTCAGGCTCCTAGTTACCTTCTGAATTTGAAGATGCAGGCTGCTAACGCTTTGGCAACGGGTATTAGCTGGACCGTCTTTATGATTCCAGCTACTATCATCCTTGCAGCAGGAAGTATGTTTATTCTCTGGCTTGGTGAGCGTATCACGGATAAGGGAGTTGGTAATGGTATCTCTCTCATCATTATGATCGGTATCATCGCTCGTTTGCCTCAGGCATTCGTTCAGGAGATGACCTCTCGTTTGCAGGCTATCTCTGGTGGTGGTTTGATCATGTTCATTGTCGAGATCCTCATTCTCTACGCTGTAGTTTGTGCCTCAATTCTTCTGGTACAGGGTACACGTAAGATCCCTGTTCAGTACGCTAAGCGATTGGTTGGTAACAAGCAGTACGGTGGTGCACGTCAGTACATCCCATTGAAGCTTTTCGCAGCCAACGTAATGCCTATCATCTTTGCACAGGCTTTGATGTTTATTCCATTGGCAGTAGTTCGCTACCAGTCTGAAAATGCAAGCAGCGTTGTTCAGCAGCTGATGGATAACCGCAGTTTACTTTATAATGTAATCTACGTAACCCTCGTGATTGCGTTTACATATTTCTACACTGCGATTACATTGAACCCAACTCAGATGGCGGAGGATATGAAGCGTAACAATGGTTTCATTCCTGGTGTTAAACCAGGAAAGGATACTGCTGAGTACATTGATACCGTAATGTCTCGTATTACTTTACCAGGTTCATTATTTATTGCATTTATTGCGATTATGCCAGCTCTTGCAGGACTTCTTGATGTGCAGCAGGCCTTCTCACAATTCTTCGGAGGTACTTCTCTGTTGATTTTGGTAGGTGTTGTGATCGACACATTGCAGCAGATCGAGAGTCATTTGCTTATGCGCCACTATGATGGTCTTCTCAATTCAGGCCATACTCGTCAGGGTGGTGTTGCTGCATATTAATCTTTATCTTTTGAAATGCAGATATTTCTGAAGACAGAGGATGAAATTAACCTGATGCGCAAGGCTAACCAACTTGTTGGTGCAACGCTTGCGGAATTAGGTAAACATATAAAACCAGGTGTAACGACTCTCCATTTGGATAAGGTAGCTGAGGAGTTCATCCGTGATCACGGTGCGATTCCAACGTTTAAGAATTTTCCTAATCCTTATGGAGAGCCTTTTCCCGCTAGTATATGTACTTCCATCAACGATGTAGTAGTACATGGTATTCCTAGTGAGAAGGACGTGCTGAAGGATGGTGATATAATCTCTATCGACTGCGGCACCCTTTTAGAAGGTTTCAATGGTGACAGTTGCTATACTTTCGCTGTTGGAGAGATATCTTCCGATGTTCAACAACTCCTTAAGGTAACTAAAGAATCTTTGTACCTGGGTATCGAACAGGCTGTGGCAGGAAAGCATTTGGGTGATATTGGTTACGCTGTACAGACTCATTGCCAGCAATATGGTTATGGAGTAGTACGAGAGCTAACAGGTCATGGCATTGGCAGGGCTATGCACGAGGATCCTCCGGTTCGTAATTACGGCAGTCGTGGTTCCGGCATTCTGTTAAAGGAAGGTATGTGCTTGGCTATCGAGCCGATGATAACAATGGGCGACCGTCAAATTGGCTTGCTCCCCGACAAGTGGAGCATAGTTACTAGAGATCGTCAACCAGCTGCTCATTTTGAGCATACAATCGTTGTTCGAAAAGGTAAAGCTGAAATTTTATCTTCATTCGTAGAAGTTGAACATTTAGAAGGACAAAAAATTTAATTATGGCAAAACAGGCCGCTATTGAGCAAGATGGAACAATTGTAGAGGCATTATCAAATGCTATGTTCCGCGTTGAATTGGAGAATGGTGTTGACATTACTGCCCACATCTCTGGTAAGATGAGAATGCATTACATCAAGATTTTACCTGGTGATAAGGTGAAGGTGGAAATGAGTCCATACGACTTGACTAAGGGTAGAATTGTTTTTAGATACAAATAATTATCACATATAAGGTTATGAAGACAAGAGCATCATTGAAGAAGCGTTCAGCTGATTGCAAGATCGTACGTCGTAAGGGTCGTCTCTTCGTTATCAACAAGAAGAACCCTAAGATGAAATTGCGTCAGGGCTAATGTTAAAGTTCTGTAAAAGTATGGCTGTTTCAAAAAAAAGTTGTACTTTTGCACCGCTTTTAACGCAAAGTATTAATTTTTTAATTTTTTATTAAACAATGGCAATAAGAATTGTTGGAGTAGATTTGCCCCAGAACAAGCGTGGCGAAATCGCATTGACCTATATCTATGGTATCGGTCGAAGTAGTTCAGCAAAGATATTGGATAAGGCAGGCGTAAGCCGTGACTTGAAAGTCAGCGATTGGACTGACGATCAGGCAGCCAAGATCCGTGAAATTATCGGCGCTGAGTTCAAGGTTGAAGGTGATCTCCGTTCAGAGATTCAGATGAACATTAAGCGACTGATGGATATTGGTTGCTATCGTGGAGTTAGACATCGTAATGGTCTTCCAGTTCGCGGTCAGAGCACAAAGAATAATGCTCGTACTCGCAAGGGTAAGAAGAAGACTGTTGCTAATAAGAAGAAGGCTACTAAGTAATTCTAAGGAGGAAATTAATTATGGCAAAGCAAAAAGCAACATCTAAGAAGAGAAACGTACGTGTTGACGCAATTGGTCAGCTTCACGTACATAGCTCATTCAACAACATCATTGTATCTCTTGCTAACAACGAGGGTCAGGTTATCTCTTGGTCTTCAGCTGGTAAGATGGGTTTCCGTGGTTCTAAGAAGAACACTCCTTATGCTGCTCAGATGGCTGCAGAGGATTGTGCAAAGGTAGCTTTCGACCTTGGTCTTCGCAAGGTTAAGGCATACGTAAAGGGTCCAGGTAACGGTCGTGAGTCTGCTATCCGTGCCGTACACGGTGCAGGTATCGAGGTAACTGAGATCGTTGACGTAACTCCATTACCACACAACGGATGTCGCCCTCCAAAGCGTCGTCGTGTATAATAGCATTCATTGATACAAACAATATAGCATTTTATAAATATTATGGCTAGATATATAGGTCCGAAATCTAAAATTGCGCGTCGTTTTGGTGAGCCAATCTTCGGCGCAGACAAAGTTTTGTCCAAGAGAAACTTCCCTCCTGGACAGCATGGCAACAACCGTCGTCGCAAGATGTCTGAGTACGGTGTCATGTTGGCAGAGAAGCAGAAGGCTAAGTACACTTACGGTGTATTAGAGCGTCAGTTCCGTAATATGTTTGAGAAGGCTGCTAAGGCTGATGGTATTACTGGTGAGGTTCTGCTCCAGAATCTCGAGTGCCGTCTCGACAACGTGGTATTCCGTCTTGGTATCGCTCCTACTCGTGCAGCTGCACGTCAGTTGGTGGGTCACAAGCACATCACTGTTGATGGCAAGGTAGTTAATATCCCTTCATTTGCAGTTAAGCCAGGTATGGTTGTTGCCGTTCGTGAGAAGTCTAAGTCTCTCGAGGTTATCGAGGCAGCACTTGCTGGTTTCAATCATAGCAAGTACCCATGGATTGAGTGGGACGACAATTCTAAGAGTGGCAAGTTCTTGCACAAGCCAGAGCGTGCTGACATTCCAGAGAATATTAAGGAGCAGTTAATCGTTGAGTTGTACTCTAAATAAATCATTAAATTAATGGCGATATTAGCATTTCAAAAACCTGATAAAGTAGTAATGCTGGAGGCTGACAACCAGTTCGGAAAGTTCGAGTTCCGTCCGTTGGAGCCTGGCTTTGGTGTTACCATCGGTAACGCCTTGCGCCGCATTCTCCTTTCATCATTGGAGGGTTACGCTGTGAACACCATCCGCATCGCGGGTGTTGAGCACGAGTTCTCTTCTGTACCTGGTGTAAAGGAAGATGTTACCAACATTATCTTGAATCTCAAGCAAGTTCGATTCAAGCAAGTAGTAGAAGAATTCGAGAATGAGAAAGTTAGTATCACCGTTGAGAATTCTACAGAATTCAAGGCTGGTGATATAGGCAAGTATCTGACTGGATTTGAAGTGTTAAACCCTGATTTGGTGATTTGTCATTTAGACTCCAAAGCTTCGATGCAGATTGATCTGACAATTAATAAGGGTCGTGGTTACGTCCCTGCTGATGAGAATCGTCAATTCTGCACAGACGTTAACGTTCTCCCAATCGATTCCATCTACACCCCTATCCGTAACGTAAAGTATGCGGTTGAGCCATATCGTGTTGAACAGAAGACCGACTATGACAAGCTCGTACTCGAAGTTACAACAGATGGTTCCATTAGTCCTAAGGATGCGCTGAAAGAGGCTGCGAAGATCCTTATCTATCACTTCATGCTCTTCTCTGATGAGAAGATCACCCTGGAGAGTCCTGATCAGGATACTAACCAGGAGTTTGATGAGGAGGTTCTTCACATGCGCCAGTTGCTCAAGACTCGTCTCGTAGATATGAACCTCAGTGTTCGTGCGCTCAACTGCTTGAAGGCAGCTGATGTAGATACCTTGGGTGATTTGGTTCAGTTTAACAAGACTGACCTCTTGAAGTTCCGCAACTTCGGTAAGAAATCGCTCTCAGAGCTTGATGATTTGCTCGAGAGTCTGAATCTGTCTTTTGGAACTGATATTTCAAAGTATAAATTAGACAAGGATGCGTAATGCATCCTTTGTCCAAAAAGAACAAAAATTAAAATGAGACACAATAAGAAATTCAACCATTTAGGTCGTACTGCTTCTCATCGTAACGCGATGTTGGCTAACATGGCTGCATCACTTATCTTGAGTGAGCACAAAAGAATCACTACGACCCTCGCAAAGGCAAAGGCTCTTAAGAAGTATGTTGAGCCACTGATCACACGTTCAAAGAATGATACAACTACATCACGTCGTGTTGTTTTCCGTTATCTTCAGAACAAGTACGCTGTGAAGGCTCTCTTCGGTGAGGTAGCTGAGAAGGTAGCTAACCGTCCTGGTGGTTACACTCGCGTTATCAAGTTGGGTACCCGCCAGGGTGACGCAGCTGAGATCGCTTTCATCGAGCTCGTTGACTTTGATGAGAACATGGCTAAGACTCCTAAGGCTGCTGCTAAGAAGACTCGTCGTAGTCGCAAGGCAACAAAGGCTGAGGAGGCTCCTGCAACTGAGGCACCTGCAACTGAAGAGGCTGCAGCTGAATAAGTTACAAAAGATCTCACTAGATATAAGCGCTTCTGTCGTTAGACAGGGGCGCTTTTTTGTGTTTAATAGCTCTGCATTTCCCGGGGATAGTTGATGATGTCTTTCCAGTGATAGTTGATGATGTTTTTCCTGTTTTAGGGGATTCCCTAACGTTCTTTAGGGATTCTTTCTTGATGTTTTCGATAAATAGTTGTACTTTTGCAGCAGATTTAAATGATAGGGTTATGAAAAAGGTGATACTTTTGATGCTCTGCTCTTCCCTGGTGATGGGCAGTTGCGATACATATACTGGCAGTGGAGCCTACGCAGGAGGTTCCATTGGCTCCATCCTGGGTTCTGCCATCGGTGGATTATCCGGTGGACCTAGAGGCTCTGATCTTGGAACCATCATCGGCATGGCTGGTGGAGCTGCCGTAGGAGCTGCAATCGGAAGTCAGGCGGATAAGGCGCAGGCTGATCGTGAAGCTGCCTACCGGCAGGATAGAGTAGAGCGACGCTCCGGTTATCCTGGAAACTCACGTCGCTATCCAACAAATCCTCGAAACACCCGATCTTCCAATAATGGAGAGAATGAGGTTTATGACTATGGTACTCCTTCTACAGATTATGACAGATCTGGAAGTGATTATAGCAATGCACCCGTAACCGATAATCCGGAGATCTTCGATTCCAACAATGGTGGAGATGACCGTCTCTATGATTTCAAGGGCAAGGACTACACCGGCGATTACAGTGCCCAGCAGCCTACTACTTCGATGCCGGCTGCTACCGTTGAGGAGCTTGGTGCCCGATTCTCTTATTCTCCTACCTTGGAGATTGTGAATGCCCGGTTTGTTGATGACAACGAAGATAATTGTTTGAATCGCAATGAAACCTGCAAGGTGATATTTGAGATTGTCAACCGAGGTCATGCGCCGGTTTACGATGTGGTTCCAACCGTGGTTGAAACCACCGGCAACAAGCATATCTTCATATCGCCAAGTATCCATGTCGAGAAGATATTACCGGGTTCGGGTGTTCGATATACAGCAATGGTAAAAGCCGATAGAAAGTTGAAAGATGGAATGGCAAGGTTCTGTGTGAGTGTAATTCATGAGGGCAAATCCATTTCCAAGGTCAATGAATTCAATATCCCTACCAAGAGATAATTTTCCCCTAGTAGTTGCAACATAAAATCAAAAAAGCAAGAACCGGCAATTATGCCGGTTCTTGCTTTTTTTCTTGTTGGGGGGTGTAAAGCTTTTGCCCTTACAGGGCGCATGGAGCATTGCCGGTTTACCCAGGGCGATGCCCTGGGCTAGGAGCTTCTGCCCTTTCAGGGCGTGTTGGTGTTGGGAGCTTCTGCCCTTTCAGGGCGTATTGGTGTTGGGAACTTCTGCCCTTAACTTTCGGCCGGTGACCGTTGGCTCAGGGCGTATGGCGGTGATGATGGACCTTTTCCTTCGCCTTTACCTTCGCCTTTTCAACAGCCTTTTCCTTCGCTTCGATTTTTTCTTCCGCCTTCTCCCTTGCCTTTTCCTTCTTTTCGAAATAATGATCGGGTTCAAACTCAGCCATTTCGAAATCTATCTTCGGGAGCTTGCTGTCCTCAGGCTTGAAAGGAACAGGGTTATCCAGTCTTTCTACCTTCACCGTTGCCACACCCTGCGAAATCATGTCGATTTCCTTGGCGGCAGCCCAGGAAAGGTCGATGATTCTTCCCCTTCCGAACGGACCACGGTCGATCACTTCAACGATTACACTCTTGTCATTTCTCAGATTCGTAACCTTCAGCATCGTGCCGAAGGGATAATAACGGTGTGCACATGTCAGACTGTCATGGTGGATTCTCTGTCCACTTGCCGACCTGGCACCCGTGGCACGTTTAGAGTAAAAGGATGCCTTGCCACGCTGATGCTTCTGGCCGCAGCATGGGATGCATAAGAATGTACTCAGAAATGTACTCAATAATGCTATGATAAATAATCTTCTTTTCATAACTTCTCGATATTTTGTTTGCAAATATATAAAAAAACGATGAAAAATGCAAGAAAATCTCAGAAAATCAGTATCTTTGCACTATAATTCGCTACACATATGGAAAATAATGTACCCCAAGAGTGGAATAAGTTCTATTTGAAAGACGTATCATTTGTCAATCTCATGATGCGACGTATCTACAATGTCTTGATTGTAGCCAACCCTTACGATGCGTTCATGCTGGAAGATGATGGACGCATCGAGGAGAAGATATATAATGAATATATGGAGCTGGGACTCCGTTATCCTCCAACTTTCACCCAGGTATCTACCACCGAAGAGGCTGCCCAGGTGCTGCGCTCCACCGTCATCGACCTCGTCATCTGTATGCCGGGCAATGCCGACAACGATGCCTTCGATGTGGCGCGCGATATCAAGGGCAAGTTCCCGAATATCCACTGCGTGGTACTCACCCCGTTCTCCCACGGCATTACCAAGCGTATGGAGAACGAAGACCTCAGCATCTTCGATTATGTATTCTGCTGGCTGGGCAACACCAACCTCATCCTCTCCATCATCAAGCTCATAGAGGATAAGATGAACCTGGAGCACGATATCCGCGAGGCTGGCGTGCAGATGATACTCCTGGTAGAAGACTCCGTGCGCTTCTATAGTTCCATCCTGCCCAACCTCTACAACTATATCCTCGAGCAGAGCAAGAATTTTTCCAAGGAAGCCCTCAACCGCCATGCTGCCACGATGCGAATGCGTGGCCGTCCGAAGGTGGTGCTCGCCCGTACCTACGAAGAGGCGCAGAAACTCTACGATAAGTATTCCAACAATACCCTGGGTGTCATCAGCGATGCCCGATTCCCGCTGAAGAGTGCTGCCAAGGCTTTCGGCAACGAGGTGGAGCAGGAGGCGAATCCCGAGCACGGTACCGATACCTTCGGTCGTGAGAAATGTCCTGATGCCGGATTGCGTCTCTTCCGTTACATCCGCAAGACCGATCCGTTCGTGCCGCTCATCATCGAGAGTTCCGAGAGCGACAACCGTGCCAAGGCTGAAGCCGAGGGATTCCGCTTCGTTGACAAGAACTCCAAGAAGATGAGTGTGGATCTCCGTCGCCTGATGGAGGAGCACATGGGCTTCGGCGATTTCATCTTCCGCGATCCGAAAACCCACGAGGAAATCATGCGCATCCGCAGTCTGAAGGAGTTGCAGGATAACATCTTCAACATCCCCAACGATTCGATGCTCTATCATATCAGCCGCAACCACATGAGCCGCTGGCTCTGTGCCCGTGCCATCTTCCCGGTTTCCGCCTTTCTGAAGCACGTCACCTGGGAGAAACTGCAGGATGTGGATGCCCACCGGCAGATCATCTTCGATGCCATCGTGCAGTACCGCCACATGAAGAACCTGGGAGTGGTAGCCGTGTTCGACCGTATGAAGTTCGACAAGTACGCCCACTTTGCCCGCATCGGCGAGGGATCGCTGGGCGGAAAGGGTAGGGGACTCGCCTTCCTCGACAACATCATCAAGCGCCATCCTGAGTTCAACCAGTATGAGAATGCCACCGTGCAGATTCCGAAGACCGTGGTGCTCTGTACCGATATCTTCGACGAGTTCATGATGAGCAACAATCTCTATCCGATAGCCTTGAGCGATGCCAGCGATGATGAAATCCTGAAGTACTTCCTACATGCGCAGCTGCCCGATTCGCTGATAGCCGACTTCTTCACCTTCTTCGAGGCAACGAAGAGTCCTATCGCCATCCGTTCCAGTTCGCTGCTCGAGGATGCCCACTATCAGCCTTTCGCCGGCATCTATTCCACCTATATGATTCCTTATCTCGAGGATAAGTACCAGATGCTCCAGATGCTCGCCTGCGCCATCAAGGGCGTGTATGCCTCCGTGTTCTATCGCGATTCCAAGGCGTATATGACCGCCACCCGCAACGTCATCGACCAGGAGAAGATGGCGGTAATCCTGCAGGAGGTGGTGGGCAAGGACTACGGCACCCGCTATTATCCTACGATGAGTGGCGTGCTCCGTTCGCTCAACTATTATCCTATCGGCGATGAGGAGGCAGAGGAGGGTATAGCCAGTCTTGCCCTCGGATTGGGTAAGTATATCGTGGATGGCGGTCAGACCCTCCGCGTCTGTCCGTATCATCCGCACCAGGTGCTGCAGACTTCCGAAACGGAGATGGCGCTGCGCGATACCCAGACCCAGTTCTATGCCCTCGACATGAAGCATGTGGGCGATGACTTCAAGGTGGATGACGGATTCAATATCCTCAAGCTCCGCGTGAAGGATGCGGTAGAAGACCAGAGTCTCAACTACATCGCCTCTACCTTCGATCCTTACGATCAGGTCATCAACGACGGCGTGTATGAAACCGGGCGCAAGCTCATCACCTTTGCCGGCGTGCTCCAGCACGATGTGGTGCCTCTTGACATCCTCGCTGA